>CAYRRN010000025.1:0-3639 GCA_964426695.1 uncultured archaeon | reverse complement strand
GAATAAAATTATTATAAGTTAATTCCTAACTGTTTTGCAATTTTTGCTAAATTACCTCTTTCTATTCCCGCTTTTCCTCCTAGAGTCTTAATTAGTTTTTTCATCTTGTTGTATTGGCTAAGCAAATCCCTTACATCTGTTTCTTTAGTTCCAGAACCTTTTGCTATTCTTTTGATTCTCGACTCATTTATTATTTCTGGGTTCTCCCTTTCCTCTTTTGTCATACTTTGAATTATGTATCTATACTTCTTTATTTTTTCTTCTTGAGCTTCTATTAGTTCATCTGGCAAATTAGCTCCAAAACCAGGAATCATACTTAAAATTTTTTTGAATGGCCCAATTTTTTGCATAGATTCTATTTGTTCTAAAAAATCTTGCAAACTAAACTTACCTTCTACGATTTTTTCTATTTTTTCTGGCTTTATCTCTGCTTCCTTAGCTTTTTCTAAAAGTGTCTCTAAATCCCCCAATCCTAGTAATCTTGATACGAATCTTCTTGGATCATAAACTTCAAAATCATCTATATGCTCCCCAGTTCCGATAAACTTCACTTTAGCTTTTGTTACGCTTGCTCCTACTAAAGCTCCGCCTGCTTTAGCAGTTCCGTCTAATTTTGTTATTATTATTCCGGTTATGCCAACTAATTTATTAAATTCTTCAGATTGAACTCTAGCAACTTTACCCAAATCTGCAGGAATTACCAAAATTATTTCATCAGGTTTTATTATTTCTTTTAATTTCTTCAATTCTTCAGCCAATTCTATATCTAAAGCGTTCCTGCCCGCGGTGTCGAAAATTAAAACATCATATTTATCAAACTTTTTTAAAGCATTTTTGGCAGTGGAATAAGGATCTTTACTATCTTCAAAATAAGCTATGGAATTTATTTGTTGGGCTATTTGGTTTAGCTGTTCGGGAGCAGCAGGCCTATGATAATCCAAGCAAACCAAAACCGGCCTTAAACCTTGCTTCAAAAAATATTTTCCTAATTTTCCGGCTGTTGTAGTTTTACCAGAACCAAATAATCCAACAAGCATTATCTTTTTTTTACCAATAAGCCCAAAAGGCTTTTCACCTAAAATTTTAACTAATTCATCATAAATAACTTTTATGACATGTTCTCTGAGAGTTAAGCCTGGCGAAATTTTTTCTTCAAAGCATTTTTTCCTTATATTTATTAAAACTTCTTCTGTTAGTTTTAGGTCTACATCAGCCTGTAGCAAAATTTTTTTAAATTCTTGCAGTATTTCCTCCACTACTTTTTTATCCACAATACTTCCAGTAACTAATCTTCTAATTAGATTGCCCAATCCTTTGCTAAGCAAATCAAACATTTTTAAACCTTCTAAATTTTATTACTAATTAATAGATTAGTAATTTTGTTAGGGTCGAATTCTATTAAATCAGAAAATTCCTGTCCATTACCCAAAAATAAAATGGGCTTTTTAAACAAGTAGCATATCGACAGTATATTCCCGCCTTTTTCGTTGACATCGTTTTTAGAAAATATTATCGAATCCACTCCCACAGCTTTATCAAAAAATTCAAATTGCGGTATTACATCTATGCCTGTCATGCTATCCAAAACTAAGATTTTCAAATCTGGCTTATTAACTCTAACTATTTTTGCTAACTCATCCATAAGATTTTTTTTCACATGCATTCTACCACTTGTATCGCCAAGAACCACATCATAGCCTCTACTTTTAGCAGCGCTAATAGCATCGAAAATAACAGCAGCAGGGTCTGCTCCCTTTTTATGCTTAATTACTGGAACATTAATTTTTTCAGCATACTTTTCCAATTGTATGTCTCCAGCTGCTCTAAAAGTGTCGCCTGCACCAAGAATGCATTTATAGCCTTTATTTTTTAGCCAATAAGCAACTTTACTCAAAGTTAGGCTTTTTCCAACTCCATTCACTCCAAAAAATAAAAAAACAGCAGGTCTATTTTCATATTTCGCTTTTTTAATTATTTCTTCCAAATTAACTTTTGGTAAATTTAGAATTTCTAACAAGCTACTTTTTAAACTTTCTATAACTATTTCCTTTTCTTTCCCCCTTCTTATTTCCTTCCCTATTAAGTTTTTTTTCAGATCATTCGCAATTTTTTCCGATACTTCAATCGAGACATCCGCTTCTATTAACTCGCTCATAAAATTTTCCAATATCGGATTAATTTCTTCCTCACTTAACTTTTTCTCAAAAATTTTCTTCTCTATCTTTTTTCTAATTTTTTCAAAAAATTTCTCTCCTTCCTTTTCTTCTATAGCTTCTTTTTCCTCTTTTTTTATTTTTTCAGATAAAGATTCGACTATTTTATTAATTTTTTTCTTTAATAAGTTGAACACTTTTATCACTTTCCTTGCGATAATTTGCTTATATCTATAGCCAATTCTTCTAAGGAGGAGTTTACTTCTATTATGTTTTTTTGAATTTTTTCCATATTTTTTTTCAATTCCTCTTCCCTTCTTTTCAACATTTCTTTCGCTTCATTAAATGTTTTTTCTAAAGCTATGCCAGCCCCTATTTCTACTATCAACCTATTTTTTTCTTTAATTTCTCCAAAAGCATAAGCTTCTGCTCCCAAAGAAACTAAAATTTTCCTATCACTTTTTCCTATTTCTTCAATACTTTCCAAAGTAGAAGATATTTCCAATATTTTGTTCGCTATTAAGTCTCTTTGCCTAATTAATCCTTGAAGCCGCGATTCTAATATTCTATAAGCTATAGCTTTTTTATTCAATTCCTCTTCCCTTTCCATAATAATCACTTATAATTTTATATAAATTTTAACTAAAAAGAGTTCGAATTTTATATGCGAAGAAAAAAGTTAAGAGATTTTCGATTTAAATGCCATACATAAGCCTATTTACCTTTGAAAAGAAACTAGATTTAAATAATGTTTGCGAAAGTTTAAATGGCAAGAGATCTGATAATTTTTGGATTACTGCAGCTCCTAGCAAATACAATAAGGAAGAGATATTCATCCAATATTGGTATTATGAGGATTTGGAGGAAAGTTTTAATAAAGTTTTTGAAGAGGAAGATGCTTATGAAATTGTTAATTTTTTAAAACAGAATGGCAAGAATAAAGTTTTGAGAAGAATTTACTGTTTCATTAACATAAAGAGCAACATTTTAGAGATATATAGAGCTGATGAACGAGTAAAAGAAATTCTTGAAATATTTTCGAAATGTCTTAAAGTTAAATTTAAGCAATTAGTTATAAAATCTCATGAAATTGAAAGAATTTTAAGATATGCTGAAAAAATTAGCTCAGCAACTTTCAAGAATATTCATTCCCTAAAAATGGAAATAATGAAAGGCGACTCTTTACAAAACAATTTAAAATTTAAGCATCACATGAAATATTTCAGAAACTCTTTAAGATCAATAAGTTTTGTACCTAAAATAAGGTATCTAAACAATTCAAAATATAATGTTTTCCTAGATGGTGATAAAGGCTTAATAGGATTTTCTGAAAGCGAAGTTTTTAAATGGAGGCCTAGATTTGAAATTAGGCAAATAATTCAAATAATTGCTTCTTGCAATGGATTATTAAAAGGTGTAGAGGACAAATATTAATTTTAATTAAATATGTATACTTTTCATACTATTAATTATGAATATCGCACCC
>CAYRRN010000024.1:0-3854 GCA_964426695.1 uncultured archaeon | reverse complement strand
TTTCTAATTTTTAAAATAAAAAAATGAATTTTTTATATATATTTGGATTATAAAATGATATCAGGCCTCCGTAGCTCAACGGTAGAGCACCTGACTTGTACCTTGATAATTTGAATTAATGATAGAAAGTTATCAGGGGGTTGAGGGTTCGAGTCCCTCCGGAGGCTTTAAAAATAAGAAAAATTATTTTGAAAATTAGGGGGTCGTAGTCTAACTTGGTAGGACGCGAGACTCATGCATAACATGAGAGCTAAGCTCCAGAGGTACTTTTATGGAGCTTTGATTCCAGATGAAAGCGAAGGTACCTCGTAATGAGGGTTCAAATCCCTCCGACCCCATTAAATAATCTCGATTAAAGATAAGATTTAAAGATGTTTAGGGATAGAAGAGATGCAGGAAAAAAATTGGCAAAAATATTGAAAAAATATTATAATGAAAAAGTTCTTGTTCTAGCAATTCCTAGAGGCGGGGTAATAGTAGCTGATGAAATAGCAAAAGAGCTAAATGCAAATTTAGATATAGTAGTGCCTAGAAAAATCGGATCACCTGGAAATCCGGAACTAGCAATAGGTGCAGTGGCTCAAGATGGTAGCTTATACTTAGATGAAAATTTAATAAGAGATTTAGAAGTTAGTGAAGATTATATAAAAAAACAGAAAGAAAAAGAGGTTAATGAGATAAAAAGAAGATTAAAGATATATAGGAAAGGTAAAAAGTTTCCTTCTCTCAAAGACAAAATTTTAATTGTTGTTGATGATGGTATAGCTACCGGCTCCACTATGAAAGTTACAATAAAATTTTTGAAAAAACGAAAACCGAAAAAAATTATTATAGCAACGCCTGTAGTGCCAAAAGATACTGCTGAAGAATTAAGAGAAGTTGTTGATGAGGTTATAGCATTAGAGGAACCGATTTTCATGCAAGCTATAGGTGAATTTTATTTAGATTTTAGACAAACAGAGGATGAAGAAGTAATTAAAATACTAAAAGAATATTATGAGAAGTTTAGATAAAAACATAATAATTGAATATAACTCTACTAAACTTGAAGGAATATTGAACATTCCTCCTAAATCTAAAGGCATAGCTATATTTGCTCATGGTTCTGGAAGCGATAGGTTTAGTCAAAGAAATAATTTCGTAGCAAGAATTTTGCAAGAGAATGATATTGCTACTCTTCTATTCGACCTACTTACAAAAAAAGAAGATGAAATATATGAAAATAGGTTCGACATAAACTTGCTAGCAAATAGATTAATAGCAGCAACAAAGTGGGTTATGATAAATCCAGAAACTAGAAACTTAAGGATAGGTTATTTTGGCGCTAGCACTGGGGCTGCTGCTGCAATACAAGCATCAATAAAAATACCCAACATAGCATGCATAGTTTCAAGAGGAGGTAGAGTAGATTTGGCTAAAAAATATTTACAAAAAATTAAATCGCCTACACTTCTCATTGTCGGAGAGCTAGACTATCAAATATTAGAATTAAATAAAGAGGCTTATGAGATGATTAAATGTGAAAAAAATTTAGCTATAGTAAAAGGTGCCTCTCATTTATTCGAAGAGCCAAAAGCGTTGGAAGAGGTAGCTGAATTAGCGTATCGCTGGTTCAAAAAATATTTCTCTTAAAATCAAAATTAAATTATGGAAAGTTTGGAAAGAGTAGAGAAAAATATAAAAGACGTGAAAATACAGGGAGCTAGAGAAATAGCTTTATACGCCCTAAAATTTTTGAGAGAATTTTGTAAGAAAAATGGTTTTGGTTTGAAATTTGAAGTAGCTGCGATGATTTTAGAAAGAGCCAGACCTACAGCTGTAGTTCTTCACAATTGTTTAGAGATAATAAAAAAAGAAAAGAAAATTTCCACTATAAATGAACTTATCAAAAAGTTGGAAAACTCAACCAAAAAAATTTCTATAATAGGGCAAAAAATTATACCAGAAGAAGCTAAAATAATGACACATTGCCATTCAGGGGAAGCTTTATCTGTAATAAAGCATGCGAACAAAATTGGAAAAAAGATTTCGGTAATAGCTACCATAACAGAACCTTTACATCAAGGAATAAAAACTGTGAAAGAGCTCGCAAAAGAAAAGATTCCAGTAACTTTGATAAGTGATAACGCTATAGGATTTTTCATTAAAAATGTTGATTTGGTTATAGTTGGTTCTGATGCCATAAGAAAAGAAGGTTTTGTTAACAAGATAGGAACTTATCTATTGGCTTTAGCTTCTAAAGAAAACGAAAAACCGTTTTTTGTAGTTGGCAATACTTTGAAATTTGATAAGAGGAAAAAGTTAGAAATAGAAGAAAGGCCGGGGAGCGAGATATATAAAAAATTGAAAGGAGTTAAAATAATGAACCCTGCTTTCGATTTAGTTCCCTGGAAGTATGTTGAAAAAATTGTAACCGAAAAAAAGATATTCAATCCAAACGAAATAATTAAAATATTGAGCAAAAATGGTTGAAAAAATAAGTTGGTATGAAGAATTTGTAGATTTCAATTATAAGCCAAAAGAAAGTGATGTAATTTGCTTATTTAGGCTAGAACCTTCTAAAGGAATGAATTTAAAAGAAGTTATTGGTAGAATAGCTTCTGAAAGTTCTTGTGGAACTTGGGTAACATTGTCAAAACTGCCAAGTCGAATAAATAAATTGAAAGCTTATGCTTTTTGGAATAAAGGGAAATTTTTAAAAGTTGCTTATCCTTTGGAGCTATTCGAAGAAGCTAGCATAAATAGCTTTCTCAGCGGGCCAGCAGGAAACATTTTTGGAATGAAAGCTGTAAATAAATTGAAGTTGATGGATGCTAGCTTCCCTATAAAATTTTTGAAAGGTTTTAAAGGCCCAAATTACGGAAAGGATGCTATTAAAAAAATATTTAGGAGAAAAAGAGGTCCAATAACTGCTGTAGTACCTAAACCAAAATTAGGTTTTAGTGCTAGAGAGCATGCAGAAATAGCTTACAAGATTTGGATTGGTGGAATTGATTGTATAAAAGATGATGAAAATCTCTCTAATCAAAAATTTAATAGGTTTGCTGATAGAGTTAGATTAATTTCTAAGTTTAGGGAGAAAGCAGAAAAGGTTACTGGAAACGTTAAAGAGGCTTTTATAAACGTTACAGCACAAAACCTTGAAGAAATGGAGAAAAGGATAAAGTTGATTCATAATTATGGTTTTAATTATTTCATGCTAGATGTTGTTATTTCAGGATTCACGGCTGTTGGCACAGCTAGTGAGTTAGCGCACGATTTCAATATGGCTATTCATGGTCATAGAGCTATGCATGCCATGTTCACTAGACACGATCATGGAATGTCTATGTTAATGTTAGCCAAAATAATGCGAATCTTAGGAATAGATCAGTTGCATATCGGAACTGTTATAGGAAAACTAGAAGGTAAGAAAGAAGAGGTTTTGGCCACAAAAGAGCTAATTACGAAAGAAGAGGTTGCAGAAATTCCATTTTTGAGATTAGAACAAAAATGGGGAAAAATTAAGCCTATGTTGCCAGTTGCGTCGGGCGGCTTACACCCAGGTATTTTGCCCGAACTATTCAAATTATATGGAACTACTGACATAGTAATTCAAGTTGGCGGCGGAACTCAAGGCCATCCGCTAGGTGCTGAAGCTGGAGCGAAAGCTGTTATTCAAGCTATAGAGGCTTATCATCAAGGTATAGAATTGGAAGAATATTCTAAAACACATAAAGAGTTAAGAATTGCTTTAGAAAAGTTTGGAAAAGTGCACCCAGTTTAAAGTTTATCTAAAATGGATTTCAATTCTTAATTAATGAAAAAAGAAAAAATATTTAGCAAAAAAATTTTTGTTTTATTAGCTCTATTAG
>CAYRRN010000023.1:2002-4126 GCA_964426695.1 uncultured archaeon | reverse complement strand
TAATTAACCTCCTTTCGAATTTTTCAAAATTCTTAACTCTTCTTCAAAAGATTCCAAATCTTTAAACTGTTTGTAAACAGAGGCAAATCTCACATAAGCCACTTGATCTAAAACTTTTAATTTTTCCATAACTAGGTCGCCAATTACTTTAGAAGGTATTTCTATAGAATCCATGTTTCTAAGAGTGCTTTCTATTTCATTAACTATTTTATTTATTTCCTCCTGACTTATCGGCCTTTTCTCACAAGCTTTCATTATTCCAATCTTAATTTTGTTCGGGTCGAATTTTTCCCTTCTACCATCTCTCTTTATCACTATTAAAGGAGCAACTTCTATTTTCTCGTAAGTCGTAAACCTTTTGCCGCAGCTATTGCACTCTCTTCTCCTTCTAATTTGATCAAAAGAATTCCTTTTGTCAACAACCTTCAGCTCGGCGCTTTGGCAATATGGGCACCTCATCCGACCAACCTCTCATTGATTAAAATTTTTAGAAGAATAAGGATTTACAACACAATATTTTGTTTTGAAAAAAAGCATAATACACAATATCTTAACATAAATAAATATTTTTATCGACACCGATTTATACATTTTGAAATATATATGAACGCATAAAAAAATTTATATTAATTTGATTCAGCCTTCTTCTTTCCCAATAAAATCTTCTAGCTTAAGCTTGAACTCAGAGTCAGACTTTATCTCTTTTCTCTCTTTCAAAATTTCTCTAGCTAATAGCCAAAAAAGTAAACCTATCGCTCTCTTACCTTTATTGTTTGCAGGGATTATTAGGTCTACATCTCTCGTTTCATTTATCGTATCGCAAACAGCTACTACAGGAACATTAGCTTTCACAGCTTCTTTCAAAGCTTGCAAGTCGGTTAAAGGGTCTAGTATAACTACTGCCTCAGCCTCTATGTACTTTTTATATTTAGGGTTTGTTAATGTGCCTGGCATAAATCTACCAGTAACAACCTCAGCTTTTATTGCTTCACCAAATTTTTTAATTATGCTAAAAGCTATAGATTTTCTCGTTGTCACCAAAATCTTATCCAATCTAGACAAAAACTTAGCAGCTATTCTTATTCTTTCATCTATTTTTCTTAAGTTGAGTACAGCTAATCCATCGGGCCTTATCTTGTAAATAAAATCCTTCATATCTTTTGTCTTTTGTTTCATTCCGATATGTATACCGCTAGCTAAATATTGGTTCTTTGGCAAAAGCAATTTTTGTGGCATATTAAATTTATTCAGTTGTTTATGATTTAAAAGTTTTTGCGAATTTCGAAATTGTCTAGAATTAACCTATGTATGTGAGCTTTTCTTTTTCTTCTGGTTTTTCTGTTGGTTTCATTAATTGTCCAATAGCCTTCATTTCAACTTCTTTCAACCTTTTAATAAAATCTTCCATCTCCTTTATTTTTTTATTCAGCTTTGACATATCTATTTTTAATTTTAGGATATCTGTTAAAACTTTTAAAACAGCTTCTGCAGACTTAGGATCGGGAATTATAGGAAAGCCTACAGTTTCGCCGAGCAAGCAAATACCCTTTATATTATAATTTTTGGCCATCCCAATCAAAAGACCAGAGGCGCCAACTATAGTACCTACCCTTGAGCCTGTGTCGAAGTCTATGTTGTACTTAGAGTATTTTTTAACCAAAGATTCATCATTAGTTGCGCCAACCACTCTAGGCTTCTCTAGCAATTCCCCAACGCTTAGGCCCGCTAGAGTAAACATTTCTTTGACATTGAACTTGCTTATGTATTTCAAAATTTCATCAACTATCTCATAATGCCCTTCTGGATCAATGCTTTGGGAATCTCCAATAAGTATGATTAAATCATTTTGCCCTGGACTTTTAGCTTTCCAATAATAAAATTCATTTTTCAAAACATGCACTACAGAGCTTTGGTGTAGCAATACAAAAGGCATGAAATGAGAAGAATAAAGTTCTGCGAATTTTTTTGCTTTCAACTCTTCAACCAAATAACCAGCAGCTATCCTACCAACATTTCCTACTCCCGGCAAACCCTCGACGAAAATTGGATTTTTTAGTTTAGGTTTCTCGAACTCTACTATTTTCGTTACCATATTTTAAATATCACTTTATGCATATATAATTC
>CAYRRN010000023.1:0-1992 GCA_964426695.1 uncultured archaeon | reverse complement strand
TCAGACATTTTTTTATTCTCTTCATAAGATTTCTTTTTAGGTTTGAATCCAATAAATTTTACTCAAAATTTTTTATCTTAAATTTAAACAATAAATTTGGTGATTTAAAAGTCTTAATTTGGAATGAATATTTGTTTGCGCTCTATATTAATCATAATCGCTTCGACGATACATTAAAAGAATTACCTAAAAAACTTTATCACTTTTCAATAAAACATACCCAAAACTTCCACTTCTATCCCTCTTTTTCGCAGCAAGTCTTTAAGTTTTCCTATTCTTTTTTCTGTTGAAACTTTACCATAAGAGTTTGCTAAACTAAATCTTACTGAATTTATATGTTCTAAAAATTTGCTTTCTATTTTTCTAGTAACTAAATCTTCGCAAAGCGCATCTAAGAAATTCATATTCCATTTAATATTGAATTTTGACGCTAAATTAGGGTCTAGATGACCCATCCCAACTATAATTAAACCTATATCATTCTCATCCAAAAAATTTTCTGATATCTTATACGCCCAAAAATTTTCCCTATTTTTTTGAAAACCTATAAAGTCAGAAATTTTTCGTTCGAGTCCTTCATCCAAATAAACTATTCTTTCAGTTCCAGATTTTTTGGCTGTCTCAGCTTTAATCATGTTGCTAAGTATATTCTCTCTACCTTCAAGAAAGAGCAATCTTGGCCCTAGATTAATTATTGTATCCAACTCTTTTTTTAAAACATTGTTGTAGTCGTTTAGAACTTTATCTAGTAAAAATCTTATGAAATTAGACTCGCACTTTTTTTGAATGTTTTTGACGAAACTATTAATACTGTTTAAAGTTTCGTTTGGATCGACCCCATATTTAACTTCTCTTGCTAAATAAGAAAGTGATTGAGAAAAAATAAAATCGAAATCATTTAAAAAATTTTTTTCTGGAGCGTCTTTTACTATCCGGAAATAATTTTCTAGATAGTGTTTATAGTGATTAAAAGCGACTTCCGGATGAACCTCACCTATAGCATATATCGTTTTTTCGATTTTCTCACTTTTATACAAATTTTCGATTAGTCCCCTTACCTTCATTTTAATCAACTTATTTTAATTTTTTAGAAAACTTTTTATGCGTTTCGCTAACTATCGCAATTCATTTTTACCTTTTCATTTATTTTCTACCCAAGTGTCTGTATCAATATTTTTTCGTAAAATCATACCAAGCTTTAGACCATTTAATTACCAAAAAATTTTAGCTTTATGATTTTATCCAAATTCGTCAAATCTGTTTAATCCTTTTTGCTAATATAGGTCCTTTTGTACGCCCTCGGTGGGATTCGAACCCACGACCTACCGGTTAACAGCTTCACCTTTAAATCGGGTGCTCTACCACTGAGCTACGAGGGCAAGCTTTTCTAAAAGATGCTATTATTTATAAATTTTCTTTTAATAATATTTTTTATGCTAATACCAAACCATCTAGGCGTGATATTGGACGGAAACAGGAGATGGGCAAGGTCTAGAGGTTTGAAGAGCTGGGAAGGCCATGAAATGGGTGCCAAGAAACTTGAAGAATTTTTGAAATGGTGTATTGAAAAGAAAATAAAGAAAGTTTCTGTATATGCTTTATCCCTAGACAATATAACTAATAGAAAAAAAGAAGAAATAAAGAATATTTTCAGACTTTTGGAGATTTATCTAAAAAGATGGTTAAATGGCGAGTTTAAAGAGATAGAGAAGTATGAAATTAAGATTCGAGTTTTAGGAGACTTTAGGAGATTGCCCAAGCGTTTAGTAAAACTTATTTATAAGGTTATGCAAAAAACCTCTAAACATCAAAAATTCATATTAAACCTTTTAATAGGTTACAAAGGTTCTTTAGAAATTTTCTTAGCTGTAAAAAAAATTTTGAAAAAGGCGATGAAAAATAGGATAAGAATAACTTTGAAAGATATAGAAAAGAATATGTTAGAAAATGAGCCTGTGGATTTGATAATAAGAACCGGCGGCTATTCTAGAC
>CAYRRN010000022.1:0-4712 GCA_964426695.1 uncultured archaeon | reverse complement strand
AAAAGTTTTATCGGAAAGAATTTTTAAAGAAGAGATAATAGAGGGCGAAGAAGTAATAGAAAAGATCGTTTCTGAAATAAAGCACTTAACCAGGCCATTAATAGCTTCCCAACAAAAGTTAAGCATAGTTGAGCAGAAAAGAATAGAAAAAATAGTTTCATTTTTACAAGAGCACGGTAAGCTATCTTCTAATCAGCTAGCCCAACTAATGAATCTATCTCGAACTAGATGCAACGAATACTTCAAGCTCATGGAAGATTTGGGTTTGGTAGAGGGTATAGAGATAGGAAAAGAAAAATACTATAAATTGAAAAATTAATCGTGATTTTGAAATTTACCACTAAAAGTGGTTCTAAATCCTTATAAATGAGTTTTGCTTATTTAAATAATTTTCTAAATTTTCCTTATAAAGAAATTTACCACTTTAAGGAGTTTAAACTTTAGAGAGTTTATTTATAAAGATTAAAACAACCAAAATTTTATTATGATAATAGCAGCGGTTAGCGATTTGCATACTCCTCGCTTCTTTAACGATTTTGTTTTGTGTTTGGATAGGATAGTGAGCAAGCCTGATCTTTTTTTGATAGCTGGTGATATGATTAGTAGGGGAGAAATAGAAGAGTATGAAAAAGTTTATAATGCTTTGTTCGGAAAATTTGATATTCCTATAGTTGCTTGTTTTGGAAATCAAGAGTATGAAAAGATTAGAGAAGATTTAAAGCAAAAGTTTCGAGACGTAAGGTTTTTAGACGATCAAAGCATAGTTTTGGAAGTAGCTGGCTATCAAGTTGGTATAGTTGGCACTACAGGCTGTCTTGATTCACCAACGCCTTGGCAGAAAGCCAATATTCCAAATATAGAGCAAATATATCAAAACAGGTATGCCATTGTGGACAAACAACTACAAAGATTGCAAACTCACTACAAAATTTTACTGATGCATTATTCTCCTACTTACAAAACTTTAGAAGGAGAGAACCCTAGATTTTATTCAACTTTGGGCTCACAATATTTCGAAAACATCTTATTGAAAAGGAAGCCGAATTTGGTGGTGCATGGGCATAGCTTGCGAGGCAAAAAGCTTGCTTGGCTAGATACAATCCCAATATTCAACGTATCTTTTCCTGTGAATAGAGAAATTGTGATAATCGATACGGAAAAATTGAAGCCAGGGATTACAAAGTTTGTTTGAACTAAATCAAAAATGCAAGTTAAACCTTACCCCGTGCACCTGTTTTCATTACTAGCTTTTAGCTATAGCTAAACAGGGGCTTTTTGGGGTAAGGTAATATTATTTTACTTGAGAAAACTTAAATTTTTTAGAATAAAAACCAGAAATTATTAGTGATAAATATGTCGAAAGAACCCAAGCTAAAGGAGACGAGATGGAATATTTACAATGAAAAAGAAATCCAGAAAAAATGGGCAGCTGAAAACATTTATAAGTTTGATGCTAAATCAAATAAAAAAATTTTTTCTATAGATACGCCACCTCCCTATCCGAGACCAAATTAAATTTGGCGGTAATGGGAGACCTTGGCATATAGGAGCAGCTGCCCATTACTCTCAAATAGATATGATAGCAAGAGCTGCTAGAATGCTAGGCTTTGAGGTATATTTCCCTATCGGAATTGATAGAAATGGAATTCCAGTTGAGAGGTATACAGAAAGAATTTATGGAATAAAAATGCAAGATATGAGCAGAGAAAAATTTGTTGAGTTGTGCAGGAATTCTCTTGATGATTTGGAAAATGAGATGATAGAAATAATGAAAAATTTAGGCATCTCTGGAGATTTTAAAAATTATTATCGTACTGATTCTCCAAGCTATCGTGCTTTAACACAAGCAACTTTCATCGAGCTTTGGAAAAAGGGTTTGATATACGAAGCAAACAGGCCAAACAATTATTGTTATGATTGCAGGACTACAATAGCTGACGCTGATGTCGAATATGAAGATTTTAAAACTATTTTGGTTTACATAAGGTTTAAAGTTGGTGATGATGAGATAGTTATTGCAACAACTAGGCCAGAACTTTTATGCTCTTGCCAAGCAGTTATAGTTAATCCTAAAGATTCTCGCTACAAAAAATTTGTTGGTAAAAAAGCTACTATTCCGATTTATGGAAGAGAAGTTCCTATCGTTGCCCACAGCTCCGCTAACCCAAGCTTTGGCACAGGAGCTGTAATGGTTTGCAGTTATGGTGATTTGAATGATGTTAGAATTTTTAGAGAACTTAAGCTTAAAGAGATAATAGCTATTAACCTAGAGGGAAGAATGACAGAAGTAGCTGGTAAGTACGCGAATTTAAAGATAGAGGATGCGAGGAAAGCTATAATAGAGGATTTGGAGAAAGAAGGATTAATAGTTAAAAAAGAGGAAATAGTGCACAGCAAGCCAATATGTGATAGAAGCAAGACACCAATAGAAATTATACCGATGCCAGAATTTTACCTAAAGCAAGTTGCGTTTAAAAAAATATTGAAAAAAATTCAAAAAAAGATAAAATTTCATCCAGAAAAGCATAGGCAAAGATTGTTGGACTGGATAGAATCGATAACAACTGATTGGCCAATTTCGAGGCGAAGATATTACGGAACTGAAATACCCATATGGTATTGCGAAAAATGCGGTGAAGCTAATTTACCAAAACCAGGTAAGTATTATCAGCCTTGGCGCGAAAAGGCGCCTTTTAAAAGATGTAGAAAATGTAGAAATGAAAGCTTTATTCCAGAAACTAGGACTTTCGATACATGGTTCGATTCCAGTATTTCTGCTTTGTTCATTTCTAAATACTCTCTATCCCCAAAATTTTTCAAGAAAATTTATCCTATTTCAATCAGGCCTCAGGGTAAGGATATTGTTAGGACTTGGCTTTACTATTCGATTTTGAGATGCTATCAATTAACCAAAAAAATTCCTTGGGAAAGGGCATGGATTATGGGTTATGGAGTTGATGAAAAAGGCGAAAAGATGAGCAAGAGTAAAGGAAATGTTATAGATCCTATACCTATTATAGAAAAGTTTGGCGCAGATACCTTCAGATTTTGGTCAGCTCAAGAATCAAGCTTGGGCGAAGATTTTAGGTGCTCTGAGCAAAGAATAGAGAATGCCGGCAAATTTTTAACAAAGCTTTGGAATATAGCTAGATTTATTTCATTCTTTCCCTTACCTAAAAAAGCTAAACTAACTAAAAGCGACGAATGGATTATTTCTGAACTCAAAAATACTTTGAAAGAAGCTATAGCTGGCTATAAAGAATTCAATTTTTTCGTTCCAGCTATAAAGATAAGGGAGTTTACTTGGAATATTTTCGCAAACCATTATTTAGAGATGGTTAAGGCTAGGGCATATGGTCAAGGTTTTAGCAAGGAAGAAACAGAAGCCGCTTGGTTTACTTTGCATTATTGTCTTAAAAATATTCTATTACTCCTAGCTCCTATAGCTCCTTTCATTACAGATTTTATATGGCAAAAACTTTATTCTAAAAATTCAATTCACTTACAAAAATTCCCAGAAGTAATTCAAGTAAAAAATCTTAGAAAATTAACAAAAATAATAATAGAGTTTAATTCAAAAGTTTGGAACGAAAAGAAGAAGAGGAACATGAATTTAAAAGATAGAATAGATATAGAGATTCCGAAAGAACTAAAAATGTTTGAAAAAGATTTAAGGAAGATGCACAATATTGCTTAAGAAGGTGGATTGAATTTAACGAAAAAGAATTGCTGCAACTTAGAAAACTATTAAGAGAATTGGAAAAAATTAGGGGTAGGCATACAGAGCTAGTTTCGGTTTACATACCGAGCGGCGGTAATTTGGTAGATGTTATAAATCAGCTACAAGAGGAAAAGGGTACAGCTAGCAATATAAAATCCAAGACAACCAGAAAAAATGTTTTGGCTGCTTTGGAAAAAATCATACAGCATTTAAAAACTTTTAGACAAACTCCTCCCAACGGTTTAGTAGTTTTTTGTGGTAATGTATCGCAAGTAGAGGGAAAGGAAGATATAAGGCTTTGGAGTTTTGAGCCACCAGAAAAAATGAATACTAAAATTTATTGGTGCGATCAAGTATTTGTTCTAGAGCCAATAAAAGATTTGTTTAGAGAGAGAGATGTTTATGGTTTAATAGTTCTTGACGCTAGAGAAGCCAACATAGGTTTATTAAAAGGCAAGCAAATAGTTCCTTTGAAAAAATTAGAGTCCACAGTTCCATCGAAAAGTGTAAAGGGAGGAATGTGCGTAAGTGAAGATACTATTATTCAATTATCTAATGGTAGCTTAGTACCTATAAAAAATGTTAGAAATAAGGAGGAAATTCTATCCTACTCTTTTTCAAAATTCAAACCAACTTTTGCAAGAATTTTCGAAATTTTTAAAAGAAAATCAAAAGTTGCTTATGAAATAATTTTGGAAAACCCATCAACATCCTTAACCCTAACCCCAGAGCATGTTGTTTTTATTTTGGGTAATCATGGTATAGAAGAGAAGAGTGTAGATGAGATAAAAGTTGGGGACAAATTGATTTTTATAGGTGAAATAAAAATTAAAAATAAAAGTTTTAGGTCTATGCGAAAAGAATTAATTCAACTTCTCGGTTATGTTTTAGGAAATGGTAAGATAGAGAAAAATAAATTAGTTTTATATAATAAGGATTTGAAAGTTCTAAACTTTTACAAAAAAATTTTAGAGAAAATTGTTCGCAAAAA
>CAYRRN010000021.1:0-6326 GCA_964426695.1 uncultured archaeon | reverse complement strand
CCTTTATATAGAATTCTGTATTGTTCATCCTTACAGCTAAAGCAATTGCATCGCTTGGCCTAGAATCTAAAGATATAATGTTATTTCCTTGTTGCAAAATAAGTTCTCCAATGTAAGTGTTGTTTCTGATTTCATTTATTTTTACCATAACAACTTTTATTCCCAAAGATTTGAAGCTAGTAGCCATTAAATCATGAGTGTTTGGCCTAAATCCAATCCTTCCCGCTAAACCGTTTAAGATCGAGGCTGCTTGGCTTGCCTCTGTATTAGCGACGATTTGATAGCAACCTGAAGTTAAAGTAACTATTCCTAAATCTTCAGCAACATTTACATCAACCTTAAACTTACTATAGCCTATAGTAGAAATTTCTGGAAAAGTTGTAATTTCAGGAACTAAGGGAATAGTATAATTTTTTGCTTGCAATAAATTGTAAACTGAAAAAATTAAAGCTACCAGCGCAATAATAAAAAACAATATCTCTATGTTATGAATTCTTTTTTTGGCCATTAATTAGAATATATATTTCCCATATATTAATCTTTTAGAATACTTATTACGTTCTTCTATTTTTAACATTATGCCTTCGAACTTAAAAGAAATATTTATTTAATAAAAAGTTTAAATCTTTTTTTAGGTAATAATGCAAAAAAAGAGCCTAAGAAAAGGAATTTCTCCCTTAGTTGCTGCTGTATTGCTTATAGCTATAACGATGACGATTGCTGGCATGCTTGCTTATTGGGCGACAGGTTTTTTCAGGACAAGCTTACCAACAAACATAACTGAAATTCAATGTACTGGGGCAAACTTTAGAATTTATAGCTGCTTATATAATTCTTCTTTAAATACAATAGATTTGTTGCTTCAAAATACAGGGGGAGTGGACCTTTCTAATATAACAGCTGTAGTTATTTATCAAAACGCCACAGCCCAAAACATATTTTTAAATGGAACTCTTCCTAGATTACAAATTTTAGGATACAGGCTATCCAACATATCACAAGATTATTCAAGAATTGTAATAACTACCATATGCCCGAACATAGAGGATACAACAACATGCCGCTAAATAACAATTTAATGGAAATGTGATTTAAAATGTCACGCAAAAAAGGAATTTCAAGCTTCGTCGCAACAATATTGTTGATAGCTTTTGCTGTAAGCGTGGGTGGTATAATTTCTTCATGGCTTCTTGGCTTCACGAGATTTTCTACAGGCAATGTTGAAAGGGAAGCAAAAACTCAAATTGTTTGTAGTTATGGGGGCATAGATTTAAGGAATTTAAAGTATTCAAGTGGCTATCTATCGGGTAGCTTTAGCAACACAGGCACTGTTCCTTTGGGCAATCTATCTTTATTTATTCTATTAGATAACGCATCCCAAATTAGATACAATTTATGTTTATCTGGCAATAGTGTTGTGAATTGTAGCGATAATCATAACCTTACTATTTTGCCTGCAGATATTAAAAGCTTTAACTTTTCCTCTTCAAATAATTACGATAAGATAAGAATAACAACAAACTGCACAAATATTTACGATGAAGCAAGCAGATCTGATGTAAGTACAAGCTAAGAATATTTTTAAAAAAACTTAAAAACAATTAGGTTAAAATATTATTAATTGATTGATATGGCTAAAGAGTTCAAGTATAGAGGATTAAGTTTGGAGGAATTGAAGAAGCTTAGCTTAGAGGAATTTACAAAGTTGATTAAATCCAAGGCAAGACGCAGCTTAAAACGCGGCCTAACAGAGCAGCAAAAAAAGCTTTTAGAAAATATTAGAAAAAATCCAGATAAATTTCACAAAACGCATGTTAGGGATATGGTCATTTTACCTGAAATGGTTGGGGCAAAGATAGGCGTTTATAATGGAAAAGAGTGGGTAAATGTTATTATAACTCCTGAAATGGTAGGGCATAGGCTAGGGGAGTTTTCAATACCCATTAAAAAAGTTAAACATTCAGCTCCAGGTATAGGGGCTAGCAGGGGCAGCAAGCACATAGCATCTAAGTGATTTGATGCAGGCTAGAGCTATAGGCAAAAATTTGAGGATCTCTACGAAACATGCTTTAATTTTAACGAAAAGAATAAGAAACAAACCATTATCTAGAGCTAAAAATTTTTTAAGGAATTTAATATTGAAAAAAGAGAGTATAGATGGAAAATATTACACTAATGCTGCAAAAACCATACTATCTGTTTTAGAGTCAGCAGAAGCTAATGCTAAAAGAAAGAATATGAATGTTGAGAAACTTTTTTTAGAAGTAGCTAAAGCAGATAAAGGGTCTAAATTTATCAGACCAAAAACAAGGGCTAAGTTTGCTGGAAGAAAAGCTAAATCCACGAACATAACGATAATCTTAAGTGAGAAATGATGGCAGTAGAAAAATTCTTTATAAAAGAAGGAATAAAAGAGGCACAAATTGAGGAATTTTTGAGAAGAAAATTCGAAAGAGCGGAATACAGTCATACCGAGATACAACCGACACCGCTAGGTATGAGAATAATAGTTTATGCTAATAAGCCTGGATTAGTTATAGGAAAATCGGGCAAAAGAATAAATGAATTAACTGAAGAAATAAAAGAAAAATTTAATCTAGAAAATCCTTTAATAGATGTTAGGGAAGTTGAAAATCCTTTTCTAGATGCGCATATAATTGCTAAAAGAATTGCAAAAGCGTTAGAGAAGGGAATAAATTATAAGAAAGTAGCAAACTATTACTTAGAAAAGGTTATGGAGGCTGGGGCAATAGGAGTCAGCATAAGGATAGCTGGTAAATTGGCTGGTAGCGAAAGATCTGGCTTTAAAAAGTTTAAAAAAGGTTTTGTAGCTTATAGCGGCGATTATGCAGAAAAATTTGTAGAGAAGGGTTATGCGCAAGCTATGCTAAAGCCAGGAATAGTTGGTATAGAAGTTAATATAATGAAGCAAGCACCCAAAGAGTTTGTTTTAGAAGGTAAACTTGAAGATAAATAATAGAAAAGTTTAAATATATAAAATAAAAATACAGATGATAGATAAAATAGCTATGGCAATTCTAAAACCTAAGCAAATAAGGGAAATGAGCATCGAGGATTTAAATAAAAGGTTAAAGGACTTAAGGTTAGAACTTGCTAAGGAATTATCTAATGTTAGGATGGGTAGGCCAATAAAAAATCCTGGGAGAATAAGATTGTTGAAGAGAACCATAGCTAGAATTCTTACTATAAAAAAAGAGAAGATTCAAAAAATATCGAAACAGACGGAGGGAAAAGGATAATTGGAGAAAATGCTTTGTAAATGTGGTAATCCACTATCGGGCAACAATTGTTCTATTTGTGGCTTATCTCCTGATCTTTGTGTATGCACAGCTATAGAAAGAGCTGAGCAAAAGATTAAAATATTTGTGGAAAAGCGTAGATTTGGTAAATTTACTACTATAATAGAGGGCGTAAAGGATAATGGAAAAGAAATAGCGAAGCATTTAAAAACAAAGCTTGCATGCGGAGGTACTTTTAAAAACAATCGAATAGAATTGCAAGGCAGTCATAAGGATAAGGTAAAAGAACTTTTGATCAAATTGGGATTTTCAGATAGCCAAATAGAAGTATTGTGAGAATTATTTTAATATTTTTAGTTATTTATCTAGGATATAATAGAGTTAAAAATTTGTTATAAAAAAATTATTTTATGCCTATAACACCAAGAAATCTTGTAAGACACGAATTAATAGGATTGAAAATTAAAATAGTGGAATCAACAGACCCTACTCAAAAAAATATTTCTGGTAGAGTTATTGATGAAACTTATAATACCATAAAATTGGAAACTAAAATTGGGAAAGAATTAATAATTCCTAAAAAAAATTGTATATTTGTTTTTACTTTACCAGATAAAACAAAAGTAAAGGTTGATGGTAAGATTTTGGTTGGAAGACCTGAGGATAGAATAAAGAAAAATTTCCGCAAATGGTAATTTTTTATTTATAAAAATTATAAAATCGATATTAATAGATGATTTAAATGAAGAACATAGGCATAAATGTGAAACCACCAGAAAAGGTTTGTAAAGATTTAAAATGCCCTTTCCACGGAAAACTTAAAATTCGTGGAAAACTTTTAAAGGGTAGAGTAATCTCTACCAAACCCCCAAAAACTGCAATTATAGTTAGAGATTACTATCATTACGTACCAAAATATGAGAGATATGAAAGAAGGCGAAGTAAGATAGTAGCTTATAAGCCTGATTGCATAGATGTGAAGGAAGGCGATGAGGCAATAGTAGGCGAATGCAGACCTCTAAGCAAAACCAAAAGCTTTGTGGTTTTGGAGGTTTTGAGAAAATGAAAGGTTTGAAAGCTAGGGTGTCCAAAGCTTTGCAGGTAGGTAGTGAAGTAATTTGTGCAGACAATAGCGGCGCTAAAATACTTAAAATAATATCGGTAATAGGTTATAAAGGAGTAAGGAGAAGGCATCCTTCTTGTGGAGTTGCCGATATGGTAAAGGCATCTGTGAAGGAAGGAGACGTGAAACTTAGGAAACAAGTGGTTAATGCTGTTATAATAAGACAAAGAAAAGAGTATAGAAGATACGATGGTACAAGAATATCTTTTGAGGATAACGCAGCTATTATAACTGATGATAAAGGCGAACCAAAAGGTACTGAAATAAAAGGTCCTGTGGCTAGAGAAGTTGTGGATAGGTTTCCTTCCATTGGTAAAATAGCTAGTATAATAATATAGGTTTTGAAAATGCAACCAAAATCAAAAAAACCGAGAAAACAAAGAAAATTTTTATATAAAGCTCCTTTACACTTGAGAAGAAAGTTAATATCAGCCCATTTATCAAAAGAACTTAGGCAGCAATTCAAGAGAAGGTCATTTCCTATAAGGAAAGGTGATGAAGTAGAAATAATGAGAGGAGAATTTAAAAAGAGAATAGGGAAAGTTGTAAAAGTCGATTATAAAAATTATAGAGTTTATGTAGAAGGAATAACTCGGAAAAGAACCAAAGGTACTGAAGCTTTGATTCCTATACATCCTTCTAACCTTAGAATAATAAACTTAAATTTAGAAGACGAATTAAGAAGAAAGGCTTTGTATAGAGGGAAGTTGAGTGAATAGATTATGGCTAAGTTAAAAAGATATTTAGCTCCTAAATTTTGGCAATTGCATAAAAAAGGAAAGAAGCTAACAGTTTCTCCAAGTCCTGGCCCACACAAAAAATTCGAATCCATTCCGCTCCAAGTTTTATTAACAAATGTATTGAAAATTGCTTATTTGGGAAGTGAAGCGAGAAAAATTATTAAAAAGGGTGAGATTTTAGTAGATGGAAAAGTTAGAAAAGATCATGCTTATCCTGTTGGAATATTTGACGTTGTTTCGATTCCAAAAATTAAAAAAAATTATAGAATTTTGCCTAAAGGTAATGGATTAGCCCCTATTGAGATTTCTGAAAAAGAAGCTTCGACAAAAATTTGTAAAATAGTAAATAAGACAAAGTTTAAAGGTAATAGACTTCAGTTAAACTTGCATGACGGCAAAAACATTTTAGTTGATAAGGATGTATACAAAACCGGAGATTCAATATTAATTGAATTGCCCAATTTGAAAATAATTGATCATATAAAATTAGAAAAAGGTTGTTTGGGGTTAGTAACTAAGGGTAAAAATATTGGTAAGTTAGGTAAAGTGAAAGATATAATTCCTGGTGAGTTTAAAAATCCCAAGCGAGTTATTTGCGAAATTGGAGAAAAAAGTACAGAAGTTTTGATGGAACATTTTTTTGT
This sequence comes from uncultured archaeon, assembly GCA_964426695.1. Lineage (GTDB taxonomy): Archaea > Aenigmatarchaeota > Aenigmatarchaeia > CG10238-14 > SCSR01 > JAWADS01. The sequence continues at coordinate 559 of CAYRRN010000021.1, read as the reverse complement.
TGTAGGAAAGGATAAGCCAGTACTGAAATTGGGAGAGTAAAATGAATCCAATGAAAGAAATAAAAATAGATAAGGTAACACTTAACGTAGGTTGCGCTGGAGATCTACAAAAAATCGAAAAGGCAAAAAAGCTGTTAGAGATGCTAAGTGGCATGAAGCCTATTGTAACACTTTCTAAAAGACGATCGACTTTTGGAATAGCTAAAGGAAAGCCAGTAGGCGTGAAAGTTACGCTTCGGAAGAAAAAAGCCGAAGAATTTTTCGAAAAAGTTCTGAAAGCTTATGAAAATAAAGTTAAAATATCTCAAATCGATAACAATGGCAATATAAGTTTTGGTATTAAAGAATACATAGATTTGCCTAATGTTCGATATTCCCATGAAATTGGATTGTTGGGATTGGATGTTTGCGTTACCTTGAGCAGAAAAGGATATAGAGTAGCAAGGAGAAAGGTTAAAAAAAACAAAATAGGGAAAGAGCATAAAATTAATAAAGAAGAAACTATAAATTGGTTAAAAGAAAAATATGGTGTTAGCATTGTTTAAAGAAGAAATAATGC
>CAYRRN010000020.1:3601-7680 GCA_964426695.1 uncultured archaeon | reverse complement strand
CATTTTTTAATGGTACCATAGATGAAGTTAGAATTTACAACAGAGCTTTAAGCGAGAGTGAAATTCAAACTCTATATAATTCCTCGCCTTTGAGATACAAAATATTTCCTGAAGAAAAAATCTTAGCAATTTCGCCAGAAAAAATGAAAGCATTAAGAGGAAAAAATTATGAAGATTTGAGAAGAGAAATAGGTGAGGATTTAAACTTTTTAATAGAGATAAGTGAAGCTCGTGGGGGTTAGAATTTTCAAAAGAAATTTAAAGGGGCAAATACATACAATCGAAGTTGTAATATCCCTATCAATCCTCGCATTTATATTAATAATTTTAATTTCTTCCTCGCCGAGTCAAGAATTTTCTAGAGCAAATTATAAGCTAAGAGTTTTCACGGCTTTGAAATCTATAGACGACTCTAACCTTTTGAGAGATGCTGCGTTAATTGGAGATTCAAGTTTTATAGAAAATCAACTAAAAAATTTTTTACCAGGAAATATTAAATTCAATGTATCGATCTTAAATAAAACTAGCAACATAACCTCGATACCAATTAATGAAGGGGAAACCGTTATAGTTTCTTATATTATAGCAGGTAAAATTGGTAATTACTCGGCTAGGGAAGTAAGAGCTTACATATGGGGTTTTTCATGAAGGGGCAAATTTACTTGATTACGGTTGTTGTAATAGCTATGGCTCTAGTAGGTCTAAAGCTGGCTAGCTCCCCTCAAACATCTATAGAGCAAAAAAAGCTTTTAGAAACTAGCCTTCAAACAAAAATTTTTGAAAATTTATGGCAAGAATATGAAAATAACTTGATTTTCTCTTACTTCGAAGATATAACTCTAAATACTTATGATTTTTCCAACTTTACTCGCAACAAAACTGAAGAAAAAGCTCTAAAATTTAATTTTCTTTTTATAGGTAGTTTAGCGAATTCTTCTTCCTCCCAAATGAACATCTCTGTATTAAATTTCCTTCACGAAAAAATTAATTTTAATCTAGAACTAAATTCTTCACCAATTCAAAGTGTTAGTGCATCTAGCGAAGACCAAGGGTTTTATTCCACAAACTTTTCTTTTAGCCCTGGATTGACTTATAATCTAAAATTCCAAATACCTTCAAAAAATTATGAAAAGAATATAACAATAATTACTAACACCACAAGAAATGTTTACGTAGCTTTTTTTGATTTCGAGTTAATTAGCGAGCAATCGACGAATAAAAAAATTGTGGAAAAAAGCTTAGTCTTGCCTTGAGATATATTTTCTTTCACTAACTTCTTAATTAACAATTACCTACAACTTAAAAATTATTCGATTTTTTCGTAAATGTACAAGTTTTTCAAAGCGTCATATATTGCGTAAATTAAATTCACGCGCATACTAGTATTACCAAAAGTTTTTACCCATACATCCTTTATTCCAGCCAATCTCAAAATTTTCTTACTTTCATCATCTGCCACCAACCCCAAACCTTTTGGAGCTGGTAATAACTCTACTCTAACAGAACCTGACTTACCTTTAACCTTAAAAGGTATTGAATGTGGTTCATCGCACCTGCACTCCCAACTTCCGCACCCTCTCTTAACTTTTATTATGTTTAATTTTGCTCTACGAATTGCCTTGTTTATTGCATCTCTTGGTTCTGGTGATTTATCTAATCCTACTCCCACAATTCCATCCTCGTTTCCTACAACAACCAAAGCACTTGACCTAAACCTTCTGCCAGATTTTTTCATTACTGCGGTAATCCTTATAGGTATTCTTTGAGCTCCACCACCTTTACCTGTTCTCCCGCCGATCATTATCAACTCATTCTTTAAATTTGGTACCAATATATCAACTATTTCAGGCTCTTTAATTTTTTTCATAGAATCAAGAATTTCGTTTATATCTTTTATTTTCCCTTCCAAAACATCCTTTCCTAGCTTCGTTGTCGGCTGCCATTTTTCTAGCAAAACTTCTTTTGTCTCAATAATCTTTTCAGGAATTTCGGGTATTTCTTCTACAGGCTCTACAATATTTTCTTCTTTATTTTTTTCCTCATTCTCTTCTTTATTTTCTACCATATTACCCCTACAATTTTTTTATCTCTTCCTTTATTCTTTCAAATTCCTCCACTATATTAGAAAATTTTTTGTTATAATTAGCTATATGCTCACCTCTAATTCTTTCTTCGCTAGGCAGCATAGATTCTTCTGCTTGCACTTTTAGTCCTGCATCTCTTGCGCCTTTAACAACTGCATATATCCTAGAGCCTTTGGTTGATGCTTGTAGTCCAATATCCAAAATTGCTTCCTCTATCCCTTTTTCTCTAGCTCTTTTAGCAATTAATAGGCCTGTCAAATAAGCTGAGGGTAAGTTATCTTTAGCAAACCTCCAACCAAATTTTTTAAGTTCTTTGCTAGATGCTGATGCTAAAGTTTTATCCCCAAGCTTATCAAAACTTATTATTTGAGCATTTATATATTTTAAACTCTTCCTAACCACAAGTCTGGGCTTTTTAGATTTCAATAGCTCTAATCTCTTTTTATAATTAGTTTTACCTTCCCTTCTCCTCTTGAAATGAATTCTCAATCTAGGCGAAAACTTCATTCGCTCACCTTAAGTTTAATCTATTGCTTTCAATCTTTTTAACTCTGGTATTATTTGTTCTTTTATCAAAAAATGCATTTCTAAATTATCTAAATCTTTTCCATTTAGCCATTTCACTTCAAAATCTTTAGAAATTGGCTCGTATTTTTCAGGAATTACCAAAAAAGTATCTATAATATAAAGATTTTTATCCTCACTCGATTCTCCCAAAAAAGTGTTAAAGAATTTGAATTTTTTTGGTTTCAAGTCTAATTCACTCAAACCTCTTTGCAAAGCATCTTCTATACTTTCATTTTCTTTTGGGCTAGAACCTGGTAAATTAAAATACTTTTTACCTTTTTGCCTAACTAGCATAATTTTTTTATCTTTAATGATTATTGCTGCAGACCTCCTTAGCTCTAGCATTTAATCTACCAGAATTTTTCACTCACTCTTTACTTTTTTAAGTAATGAGCGTTGGTCCATGTATATCTTTAAGTGAGCTTTACTTCTGAAAAAACCTCCTTTTACTAACCTATACAATTTTTTGAATGTTGTATTGTCGATTTGATTGGAAGCTTTAAGTTCTTTTAGATACTCCCTAAGTGGCCTAACAGTTTTTATCCATCTTCTCTTAGAACCAAGCCTCGAATACTTTTTACCTTTCCTACTTCCAATTGTTTTCCTTTTTTTAGTATGCTTGCTCTTTATTTTATCTGGCAATTTTTTTATCCATCCTTTTAATATAGCTCTTCTAATGTCAGCATAAGTTATAGCCTTTTCTATATCCTTAATTTTACTCGGGTCTAACCAAATCTTGCTCTGGCCTACTTTTAAAATCTTCGCTGCCAACTTCTTTTGCAAACTGCTCATAATTCACAATATACGAAAAATATACTTATAAAAATTTTATTATGTGCAAAAGATCATAAACTATGTGATCGCTAACCTTCTCCAAATCTTCAACTTTAGGATTAACAGCTATTGTTTTCACATTATTGTATAGACTTTTTGATTCATAGAAAACTTGAATATCGTTATAGTTATCGCCTAAAATTATTATTTTTTTTGGTCTATACTTGTAAAATATACCTCTTAAAGCTAGGTGTTTTGCACTTAAACCGTTAAAGGAGTAAGGAATTATAATCTTATCGAATAATCCACTATAATCATAGCTTATGTAAAGGCAAGTATAAAAATCAGGATAAAAAAATGTTTTCCTGAAAAAAGATTTCAAATGCTCATAAGGCTCATCTGCAAGTATACCCACAACATACCCCCTTCTTCTTGCTTCATTCAAAAGTTTGGTAGCTCCTTTTTTAGGTTGTGAATATTTTTCGAAAATTTTTTCACATTTTTTATAACTCAAACCCTTTCTTCTAAAATCTTCCCTTTCCTTTTCTTTCCATTCTTCAACTCCTACTTTACCTGAAATTACATCTCTAAAATCAGCATTTATACCTAAAACTTCTCTCAAAAGATTCCAACCAGATGTTTGCTCTACTAGCG
>CAYRRN010000020.1:0-3591 GCA_964426695.1 uncultured archaeon | reverse complement strand
AATATTTCTTCTCTCTTCTTTTTGCTTACAGTATGAGAAATTTTTATTGCCTCCTTTTTAGCATCAACTTTCTCCAAATCTTTTAAATTACGCACTAGAACCTCTTTAAAACCTGAAGGATGCAAATATCTTAGTTCCTTGGGGGCGCGATAACCTATGGAAGGCATTTTAATTTTTGATTTTTCTCTAATTCTTATTTTCGAATGAATACCTCTTGGCCTTCGCCAAGATTCTTTTACTCTTTTATAAGCTTGGCTCAACCATCTCTTAAATTCGGGTTTTTTCCTTGGATTAACCAAATTCATCACCAATTCTTAAAGCTTCACTCAAAAATTTTTTCATATCTTCCATTTCATATTTAGTTATTGGTCTTTCAGTAGCAAAATCGCATTGCTCATAAAATGCGCTAATCCAAATATAGCCTATTGCTGAAAAACTATTGCTCTCATAAAAAAATTTCAGCCTCACTAACTCTGATTTATTATCGAAATCTTTTTCAGTAATTTTGAATCTAGAGTTTACATGCAAAAATTCTTTTTGGGAATCTAAATTTCGTATTAGTTTAATGGGTTTTAAATATAATCCCCTTTCTTCGGAAAGCATCTCCAAATGTTCTTTCAATTCATTATTGTAATATAGTCCATTTTCAATCAAATCTATCGCCTCAAATAATCCTTTATCATTTCCTTATGGTCAGATTTTTCTCCAAAATATTTAAAGATTTCTCTTTCTAGCTTATACCACTTTACTTCACCCTCTTTTGAACTTTTCAATTTTCCTCCTACAGGGCTTGCGATAAAAGCTATGCTAACTACATGCCCTCTAGGGTCTCTATTAGGATTTGAATAAACTCCCAAAAGATTTTCTATTTTTATTTTTAGGCCTGTTTCTTCTCTAGCCTCTCTAATTGCAGCCTCTTCTACACTTTCCCCCCATTCAACAAAACCGCCAGGTAAAGAAAGTTTTCCTTTCCAGGGTTCTTTATTCCTTTTTATAAGGAGAATTTTTTTATTTTTAATTATCAAAATATCCACGGCAAGATAAGGATTCCTTTGCTTGGGTAATTTCACTCATTCACCCTTGCTAACTATAAATATTCCGTCAGGAAATCTTCTTCTATCATAACCAACAATCCTACAAGCTTGCTCTATGTTTGCTGCAGTTTGACTTACGGCCTCTAAATCTATTCCGCTAACAACGATATCTTGCCCTGATACTTTAACCTCAGCATTATCAACTATCTTCGCTATCCTGGGAACTCTTTCACCTAGAAAGTTTTGAATTAGTACTTTGCCCTCTTCTACTTTTACAGTTATAGGAAAATGGGAATAAACAACTTTTAATCTATAAGTAAAACCTTTAGTTACGCCATCAAAAAGATTTCTAATATGCGCTATAATAGTCCCAACTAACGCTCTATATTTTCTTCTATCTTCCAAAGAATATACTTTTATTTTATTTTCAAGCCTCTCTATTTTTAAATCCTTTCCTAAAGAAAATTTCCTTTCTAAAGTTCCTTTTGGACCTGATACCTTTATTCCATTATCTAAAACTTCCACATTAACATCTTCAGGTATTTTGATTTCTCTCGAATACATAAAATCACTAATAACAATAAGCAAGTAGTTTACCACCTAAGTTTAACTCTTTAGCTTTTTTATGCTCCATTATTCCCTTGCTAGTAGAAACTACTAAAATTCCTACATCCCTAGCAGGTAAAAATCTTTTTTCAAATTTCTCGTATTCGTCGCGCTTAACGGAAAATCTAGGTTTAATTGCATTACAATCAATTATCTTACCCTTTAGTTCTACTTTATACTTTCCTCCCCTTCCATCATTTATAAACTCATAAATGCCAATATATCCACTATTCTGCAAAACTTTCAGCACTCCTCGAACAACTTTAGAAGCCTTAATAGTGCATTCTTTCTTACCAACTTTTTCTGCATTTTTAATGATATTCAAAGCATCTGCCAATGTATCGTGCTGAACCATATAAATCCTGCAAAAAATATTGAATAGAATAAATTTAAATTTTGTATTTTTAAAACCTATACCTTAATCTCAGCTTTACTTGCCTTAAAATTTATTTTAGCATGAGTTCCATCACAATACGGCTTATTTTTCGATGCGCCGCACCTACAAAGTGCTGTTATAATTTCGCCATCTGATTTTACTAAGTAAGGGCCATTTTCGCTAGCTTCTATCACGAATTTTTTCATATTTTTTTATTATTATTCAAAATATTTACGCCTTTCTCTTCCCTACCCTTCTAGCAGCTATACTTCCAACTTTAGCTCCTGGTGGTGCATGCCTGCTAACTGTTCTAGATGGCCTTGGTCTCTTACTTTTACCTCCATAAGGATGATCTGTAGGTGTCATGGCAACGCCAGCCGATCTTGGGAAAATCTTACCTCTAGCATGCATAGCATACCATTTTTTCCCTGCTTTCACCCAAGGTTTTTCTATTCTTCCACCGCCTGCAGCTATTCCTATAGTTGCCCTACACTTTTCGTCCAATTCAACTATTTTACCAGAAGATAACTGAACTGTAACTTTATTACCGGATTTTCCGATTATAAAGCCGTAAGTTCCGCTTGCTCTACAAAACTTCGGCCCGCTTCCAGGATAGCTTTCTATACCAAAAATTTTTGTTCCTTCCGGAATTTTCCCCAATTCCAATACATTTCCCAAGCTGGCTTCATCTCCATATTTAATTACATCACCAACTTTTATTCCTTCGGGCGCAATTTGAAGAATTTCGTCTCCTCCCTTTTCATTTTTTATTATCATAACAGGAGCTGACCTGCCGGGGTCGTTCAAAATATCTGTTACCTTTCCCGTTATGTTCGAGAAAGGAAAATATTCTACTCTACCTAAATACCTATGACTCGGCGCTCTATATCTTGGCCCGCCCTTACCTCTTGCCCTTGGAATTATTCTCTTTCCCACTTAAACACCTTATTATTATTTCGATTTGAATAAATGAATTTTTTATATTTAAGGTTTTTGTTATTAAAATTTCTCTTAAAATTTTATATTTTTTTAAAAAAATAATACGTAAATATATGAAAGAAATTCCTCAAAATATAATAATAATTTTATTAATTATTTTGGTAGTTATTACGGTTATTGATGCGATTTTGTTATTTAATTCATTAGTAGTTACCCCTATCAAAACGAATGCCAGCTCAAGTCAAGGTACTGTTAATGTTTATGCTTTACCAAAACCATCCTCGAACGAAGGACATGTTATATTAATTGTTGAAAATAAAACTGGTTGAAAATATAGGAAGTAATAACGTATTGGGAGCGATTTTGATATTAGGTATAGTGATTGCGGTTGGTGGATTAATTTACAACTTGAATTTACCTAAAATTACAATTACTGGCCAAGTAGCGTGAGCAGGAATTTGATTATAACAAACAATTACACGTTTCCTTTAAAAGTTGGTATCTATGCCTACGGTGAATTGAGTAAATGGGTTTACTTTTCTGATAATGATTTTTTATTGAAACCCAATAATAGCATAAATTTAAGAATAAGTGTAAACGTCCCCAAATACGCTAATTTCGGAAACTATACAGGAA
>CAYRRN010000019.1:6634-9355 GCA_964426695.1 uncultured archaeon | reverse complement strand
ATATTATTTATTTAAATTCATATCCTTCTAAAAAATCTGAATGGCTAAAAAGTTTAAAAGAATTAAGAGAAAAAATTTTTGAAGATAAAGAGATTTCGATTTATCATAAAAATATGCTAATTGATAAGTTGGAAAAATATATTGCAAAATTTGAAGGAATTAATAATAGTTCAGATGAAAGTAAAGGAAGTATTTCTTATGTTATTTTTCTCTCAGGAATTTTAGGATTTTTATTAGGCTGGGCAGCAAGCAATCTTTACGAAAAATTTCAAGATGAAAGGGATAAAAAAATTGCTGAGCTGGTTTTAGAAAATTTAAAAAAGTTTTGATTTTCTTAAATATATTTTTAAAAATATATAAAGCAGAATATAAAATTAATCATACGCAATAAAAAGCAAAAATTTAAATAATTAAAATAAATTTAAATATTACTAATTAAAACAAAAGATAAAAGGTGGAAAGATGCCAGCAAAGCCGCACATAAATTTAATAACAGCTGGGCATGTAGATGCAGGAAAATCTACTTTAATTGGTAGAATACTTTATGATACTGGTGCGATAAGGGAAGAAGAACTTAGAAAGTTGAAAGAAATAGCAACAGAGTACAAAAAAGAGACTTTTGAATTCGCTTTTGTTATGGATACTGTGAAAGAAGAAAGGATGAGAGGATTAACTATAGATATAATGCATCGACCCTTCGAAACTCAAAAATGGTATTTCACTATTATAGATGCTCCAGGCCATAGAGATTTCGTTAAAAACATGATAACTGGAGCTAGCCAGGCCGATGTTGCTATGCTTGTTGTTTCTGCAAAGCCTGGAGAGGGAGTTCAAGAACAAACTAAAGAGCACAGCTGGCTTTTGAAAGTTTTGGGTGTAAATCAAATTATCGTTGTTTTAAACAAAATGGATACAGCAAACTACGATGAAAAAAGATTTAATGAAGTTAAAAATGAAGTTGCTAATTTGTTAAAAAGTATTGGTTATAAAGTAGAGGAAATACCTTTTATCCCCGTTTCCGCTTACCATGGCGATAATGTTTTAAAGAGATCAAATAATATGCCATGGTATAAAGGACCTACATTAGTTGAAGCTTTAGATCAATACGTCAAAGAGCCTGAAAAGCCAATTCAAAAACCGCTAAGGTTGCCAATACAAGATGTTTATAGTATTACAGGCGTAGGCACTGTTCCTGTAGGTAGAGTAGAGACTGGTGTTTTAAGAGTTAACGATACAATAGTTTTTGAGCCTTCAGGAGTAAAAGGCGAGGTGAAGTCGATTGAAATGCATCATCAGCAAATAAACGAAGCAAAGCCAGGCGATAATATTGGTTTTAATGTTAGGGGAGTGAGCAAGCAAGATATAAGTAGGGGAGAGGTAGTTGGCCATCCTAATAATCCCCCCACTGTTGCAAAAGAATTTATAGCTCAAATTATAGTTTTGCAACATCCAACAGTTATAACAGCAGGTTATACTCCGGTTTTCCATTGCCACACAGCTAGCGTAGCTTGCACTATTGAGGAAATTATAGCAAAAATAGATCCTAGAACAGGGCAAGTAATCCAAGAAAAACCAGATTTCATAAAAACTGGAGATGCAGCTAAAATAAGAGTTAGACCTTTGAAGCCAATGGTTATAGAGAAAGTTTCCGAATTTCCAGAATTAGCAAGGTTCGCCATAAGAGATATGGGAATGACTGTTGCTGCTGGCGTTTGTTTAGATGTAGTTAAGGCCAAATAGCGCAAATCTTGAATACAACTTTTCCCTTATAACTCTAAGAGAATTTATAATTTTTGTTTGTAATGCTTTGTCAGTTTAGTGTTATCAAATAGATTTTGGATTTTTAAAATTAAATCGCAGAACTGTTCTTAATAAAATCAGAAAGATTTACCGGTTTTTATTTCCGCTTTCTTTAATTTAATACCTAACCATATATTCACAGATTGAAGCAAAAATTTAAATCCAAAGAATTTTATAAAATTAGCTATGCAAATAGCACGAATAAAATTATCAGGAAGAAATCCGGAAGAATTAGACGCGATTAGCAGAGAGATTATTGAAATAGCTAAAAAGTTAGGCGTTGACTACCGTGGCCCAATACCTTTACCTACAAAAAAGCTCAAAGTTGTAACTCTGAAAACTCCTTGTGGCGACGGCACTGGTCATGGGAACGCAACTTTCGATAAATGGGAGATGCGCATACATAAAAGGCTTGTGGATGTTCAGGCAGATGATAGAGCTTTAAGACAAATAATGAGAATTAACATACCTCAAGATATTCATGTTGAAATCAAGTTAAAAGGTTAAACTAAGGTGGATTTATAATTTGAAGGATTTAAAATATCTTCTTGAAAAGTATGAATCGAAAAAAGAAGAAATAAGGAAAAGGTTAAGAGAATTCAAAGAAGTTTTTTTTGAATCTGATGAAAGAATTTTTGCTGAGCTTGCTTTTTGTTTGTGCACACCACAATCCAAAGCTTTACATGCATGGAAAGCTATCGAATCCCTAATGAAGAATGGTTTACTTTATAAGGGGAGCGAAGAGCAAATAAGACCTTTTTTGAATTCTGTAAGATTTGGAGAAAAGAAATCTAATTACATAATCGAAGCTAGAAAAAAGTTTAGCTTGGAAGGTAAAATAAAAATAAAAGATTTTTTAGAAACTTTTGTTGATCCTTTTGTGCTTAGGGATTGGCTTGTTGAGAATGTTAAGGGTATGGG
>CAYRRN010000019.1:0-6624 GCA_964426695.1 uncultured archaeon | reverse complement strand
GAATTAAAAGTCATAGATGAAATCCCAAAACATATGAATAAAAAAAATTATCTTAAGATAGAAGAGAAAATGAGAGAATTTTCTAAAAAAATTGGTATTCCTTTGGCTGAGTTAGATTTGCTTTTATGGTCTGAAGAAACTGGAATAATATTTAAATAATTTTCTGATAGAATAAATTTATGAGTTATGCGGATTTGGGAAATAGAATTTATGTTTCGCCTGAAGAATATGATAATTTGTTATTAAAGCTATGCTCAAAAATTAAGATTTCAGGATATGAGCCGGATAGTATTGTGACTATAGAAAGAGCGGGTTTTAATCCTTTACGTCGCTTGCTTGATATTTTTCCAGCTGCCGAATACGATACTTTAAGAGTAGTACATTACAAGGCTACGGGCGAAACTCTTGATGAGCCAAAATTGCTAAAAGACATATCAAAAAAAGAAATAATAAGTGGCAAAAATGTTTTGATAGTGGATGAATGCACAGATACAGGTAAAACAGCTGAATTTGTTTTAAATCATATAAAAAAATATACCCCAAAGGAAGTTAGATTCGCAGTGCTTTTTCATAAATATTCTTCTAAATACGAACCCAATTATTGGGTTAAGCGAACAGACAAATGGATATATTTTTATTATGAAACTGCTGAAGCCTGGAGAGAGCTTTTAAGAAAAGGATACTCGAATCAAGAAATTATAGAGCATTTTAAAAGAGTTGGAATTAAAGAAGAGGAAATAAGCTTATTAATTAATTTGATTTAAGAAAATTTAATTTGTATGAAAGAAAAACTTTTTGTTCTAGATGCAGACTATACTCTAGAAGATGAAAAAGGAGTAGTTTTGATTTATTGTAAAGATAAGTCAGGTAAAACAGTTTTGGCTAAAGATTATAATTTTTTTCACTATTTTTATGCCATGCCATCAGAAGGAAATCTAGAAAAGCTTAGAGAGAAGATAAAAAGTTTGGATGAAAAAAAGCTAGGAACTAAAATATTGAGTATTGAAACTGTGGAAAAAAATTGGAAGAATAAAAAAGTCAAATTGTTAAAAATTTCATTGTCTAATCCTCGTAAGTTAAAAGTTGTAAGGGATGCTATAAAAGAATGGCGAGAAGTTGAAGATACTTTTGAATACGATTTGACCTTAACTAAAAGATATTTAATAGATAGAAAAATTTCTCCTGCTAGCTGGATTGAGGTTGAGGGCGAAGAGTTGAGTGCAGAGAAATATAATGTAGACAAAATTGTAAATGTAAAAAATATAAAGAATTTAGAATTTGATGAAGAACCTGAATTAAAAGTTTTATGCTTCGATACTGAGTTTGTTGAAGAAAATGGAAAATCTAAACTAATAATGCTGAGCTTGATTACAAATAAAGGAAGAAAGAGTGTAATTACTAGCTACGAATGGAAAGATAGGCCTAGTTATGTAGAGGTAGTTAAGGATGAAGTAGATATATTAAAAAAATTTATAGAGGTTGTTGAAAAAGAAGACCCAGATTTTATTTGTTCTTATAATGGCGATGCTTTTGATTTTCCTAAATTAAAGGAAATAGCAGAAAATTCAAAAATTTCTTTAAAGTTGGGTAGGGATAGTAATGTAGTGCATATAGTGCGACGAGGAAGAATTTCTTCAGCTCGAATAAAGGGTAGAGTTCATTTGGATTTGTATAATTTTGTTTCGCATATATTAGCACCTTCTTTGAGAAGCGAAGTTTTAACTTTGGATGAAGTTGCTCAAGAACTTTTAGGAATTGGGAAAAAAGAAATGAAGTATAAGGAAATGGTAGAAATTTGGCAAAAAAAGGAAAAATTGGAAAGGTTGGTTGAATACAGCTTACACGATTCTTTCCTTACTTTGAAATTATCAGAATTAATTTTACCACAAATATTTTCTTTGAGCAGGCTTACAGGACTTTTACCTTTTGATGTATGCAGAAATACATATTCTCAATTGGTAGAAGCATTTCTAATGCGAAAAGCTTTTTTGGATAATGTTTTAATTCCTAACAGACCAAAAACTGAGGAAATAGAGAAAAGAATGTTGGCACCAGCTTATAAAGGTGCTATAGTTATAGAACCGAAAAAGGGAGTTCATAGCGATATATTGGTTTTTGATTTCAGAAGTTTGTATCCTACTATAATAGTTACTCACAACATAAGTCCAGAAACTTTTAATTTTTCACCATGTAAAAACAAAATTTCTGTACCTGAACAAAAATATTATTTTTGTGGCGACGAAAAGGGTTTCATACCAAAGCATTTGGAAGAATTAATAATTTTAAGGAAAAAAATCAAAGAAAAAATGAAAAGTTTGAAAAAGTCTTCTCGTGAGTACAAAATTTTGGATAACGAGCAGTTTGCTGTAAAGTTAATTTCCAACGCATCTTACGGATATTTTGGTTTTGTAGGTTCAAAATGGTACCAAAGGGAATGCGGCGAAGCTGCTGCTTCTTTCGGGAGGTTTTATATCAAAAAGGTTATTGAAAAAGCTAGGGAAAATGATTTTGATATAATTTATGGCGATACAGATTCTTTGATGATAAAATACAAAAAACCCTTAAGTCCAGAAGAGCTTGTATCTATTGGTGAAAAATTTGCAAAAAATTTGAATAAAGAACTACCAGGAATTATTGAAATAGAGTTTCGAGGTCTTTATGCTGGCGGAATTTTTGTAGCTAGAGAAAAAGGTGAAGTTGGAGCAAAGAAAAGATATGCCTTGATTGATTACGATGGGAATATTGAAATTCGCGGTTTTGAGACAGTGCGCAGGGATTGGTGCGAGTTAGCTAAAAAAATTCAACGAGAAGTTTTAAAAATAATATTGAAGGATAAAAATCCCGAAAAGGCAATAAATTTAGTTAGGGAAACAATTAAAGAAATTAAAGAAGGGAAAGTTGATTTAGAAGATTTGATAATATACGAGCAAATAACTAGGCCAATATCAAAATACGAGCAAATAGGACCTCATGTTAAGGCTGCGATGCGTTTACTAGAGAATGGTTTCCCTGTTGGAGAAGGAACGGTAGTACAATTTATAATAACTAAGGGCTCTGGAAGCATTTCTGATAGGGCTTTTCCAATAGAGTTAATGAAAGGAAAGTCATATGATCCGGAATATTATATACACCATCAAATTTTGCCAGCATCTATGCGCGTGCTCAAAGCTTTAGGTTTTACAGAAGACTATGTTTTAGGTAAAAAAGTTAAGGAAGGATTAAAATCATTTTTTAAGAAAAACGAAATTTAACTTTTAAAAATATATTTTTCAATTTAGATTTCTTTTTATTAACTTCTTTTGAATAATTAAATGATGTTAACAAAAAATATTAATTGTCCTCGTTGCGGAAAACCAATTTTAAGGAAAGCTTTGAGATTAACTGAAGGAAAATGCAATAATTGCGGATATCTTTTTGCAAATTCAATAACAAAATTTTTTCAAAAAGTTAAATGAAAATTATTTCTTCTTCTTAATTTTCTTTCTGCAATCTTTACAAAGATAGAGGTAGCCAACTTTGAATAGTTTACCAACTTTTTTTGCAGGCTTAGAGCAATTGTCGCAAACTGTATGCATTATTTTATTTATTGTTTTCAATTTTTAAATTAATTGCTTTTTTTCTTAACCATTGGAAGCCTGTAGGACCTTCAACAACTTCCATTCCTTCCGGCAAATCTATCGCATTTTCAGGGTCTTTAGAAAAGTAGAGCAATTTTCCTCTAGAATGAAGATAGTAGGTTTGACCTTTCTTATTAGTGTAACTATAAGCCATGGTAATCTATTATTATTTTTATTTATTTAACTATTAAGCTTTCTTCCCATTGGGCAACTAAAGCATTACTTTCTTCTTTTAAAATTGGATGAGCTTGCAGAGCTTCTTTCTCTATTAATTCGTTTAAGGCCAAATCTAATTTTACTTCTGGAATATTTTTTATCCATCTTTTAGCAAATGGCAACTTTTCAAAATCTTTCTTACTCATTTCTAATATTTTCCTTGATTCTTGCATTCTCACAGGCCTATCTTGAAGATATTGAAAAATCAAAATCGGCCTAGAATCTTTTACCCATCCGCTTCCATTAGTGGTGAAAACTTCTATAGCAATTATCCAACCTTCTTCTAAAATTATATTAATATTGTTTTTAACATTTGGTATAGAGGGCTCTGCATGCAACTCAAACTTATCCAATCTATGGCCAGATAAATTTCTAATTGTATTAACACCAAATTCCTTAACTACACTTTCAATTGCTTCTGATATTTCAGATATTTTCGTGCCAGCTTTAGAAGCTTTTACACCTTCTTCTACTGCTTTCTTTGCAGCTTCGATTAGATTAGAATCTTTTCTACCTATCAATACAGAAAATGCTCCGTCATAAATCCAACCTTCTACACTCACACCTATATCTACTTTAACCAAATCTCCATTTTTTAAATTAGTTTTATCATCTAAGCTTGGAGTATAATGAGCAGCAATTTCATTTATCGAAATGTTAACTGGAAAAGCAGGTTTTCCACCAAGCTCTCTTATCTTATTTTCAATTTCTTCAGCAATTTTCAGAATTTTTTCGTTTTCTTTTAAAAAATTTTCAGAAAATTTTCTCACTTCTTCATAGATTTTTTTTGCTTTCATAAAACTTTCAATTTTCTCATCCATAACTAATAATTTTTTTTAAATTTATTTAATTTTATCATATGCAAGATTATCTTTTTAAATTGCGTCAAGAACTTTATTTCGATAAAAAATTCAGCCCTGCTAAATCTATTACAATTGCTAATTTAGATTTAAGCGAAAATATATTGCCAAAAATTTTTGCAAGTGATTTCGATCATACTTTGATAGCAGAAACTGCTTTTAATTTAGTTTTAAAATATTCTGCACGAGAAGAACAAAAATTGGAAAAATTTTTGAAGGATATATTGCTTGTTGTAAAAGAAAAAATTTATAATAAACAAGATTTTGGAAGTGCTGTAGAAGAAATAAAATCTATTTTAAGAAAAGTTCCTTATGAAGAAAAAGTTTATCATCATGCATGTAAAAGTGCGAGTGAAGAAATTGTTGAAAAATATGTTATTCCTGGGTCAGAAGAATTTCGAGAAGGGTTGGAAGAGAGATTATATGAAATTAAAATATTTTCTGGCTCTCCAAAAGAAGCTGTAGCATATTCATCAAAAGAGATTTTTAATTTAGATGAAAGCAGCGTTGCCGCTACAGAATTTATTTTTAAGGACGGAATTTTATACGATATAAATCATATGCTTGGAATCCGAAAATATGAAGCTCTGCAAAAAATTATAGAATCGAAGATAGGCAAAAACCCAAGACTACAAATAGCTATCTCTAAAAAACCAAAATTTTTATACGTAGCTGCTTCTGATAGTCCTATAGATAGATTTTTAGGTATGAACGCAGGAATAAATCCATTTATTTTAATTAATGAAAAAGCAGAAAATATTAGCGAAACTACAATTCATTGCCCAGAAGCTAGAAGTAATCTAAAGAATGTTTTGCCATGGATAGATAGATGGGAAGTTTGCTTAATCGATAGTTTAAAAGAAAGTAAGGAAGAATGGGAAAATTTGATTTTCCTTTCCGAAAAAATTTGTCAAAATTATCAAAAATTTTTAAATGGAAATGAGGAAATTTTAGATGATTTAACAGAAGATTTAATTAGTTTGGCTAAAAGAAGATCATATAGAATAAACATTTCAAATATTGGTTTAGATGATTTAATTTCAAAATTACGATTTGCATCAAATCGTGATGAAAAAATTAATATTTTAAATGAGATTTTTTTAAAATTGGCCAGATATTTCCCAGAAATTTCAAATAAAGAGTTTAGGGATAAATTTAAGAATTATTTTGTTTAATTATTTCTCTGAATCTCAATTCTGCCTTTATTTTTTGTAACCTTTCTAATATTTTGTTCTTCTCTAAATCTTCTAACTTTTTGTCAGGTGGATATATACTTTCATACTCAACTTTGATTTTTTCTAGTTCCGAAGAAATTTCTCTCATAATATCGTTAGGGTCTGGATACGATTTGTTTATGCTTTTAATTAAAATGTGCAAATAGTAATTCAAAACACCAAAATTATTTTCTAAATTATTTTCCACATCCTCTATACATCCCCACAAATTAATTTTTGGTTTTTTCATTTCAACTATGATTGGTTTTATTGTTTCACTTTCTATTTTTGTTTGGGGTTTAAAACTTAAAGCACGAATAAAATCTGAATAAATCATTTCTGTTACATATTTTATATTTTCAATGATTTTTTTAGAGTATGCTATCATTTCTGCAGCTGTGTTACTATTTATAAGATTATTTTTTAAAATTTTTATTAGTCTTGGACCTCTTAGTTCGTCAGGATATAAATATTCTAAAGGTATGATATTATCTATAGAACCATAAATTGTTAGCAATCTTAAAATTTTTCTCAAGTATGTTTCAATATTTTTTTCCAAATCAATCTTTTCTATTTCTTGTATTTCATTTTCTATTTCTTCGTATATTTTTTTTAATTTTTCTACTTCCTCGCTATTCAATTCATTTTTCTTATAAATTATGGCTAAATTTCCTGCTTCTCTTATCTTGTTGTCTAAATCTTTTATTATACTTTTGA
>CAYRRN010000018.1:6878-9374 GCA_964426695.1 uncultured archaeon | reverse complement strand
AACATTTAGCATTTTTAGATATTTTTCCATTAGTTAAAGGCCAAACAATCGTTATAACTAAAAAACATTATGACAGCTATCAATTTGATTTGCCAGATGATATTTATACAAAACTTTTCTTAGTAGCAAAGAAAGTAGGCAAGGCTATCGATAAAGGATTAAAAGCAATTAGAACGTTTTTGGTAGTAGAAGGTATGGAAGTAAATCATATCCACATAAAACTATATCCTGTTTTTAAAGTCAACAGAAATGTTGCACCGCCCGAAATAGATAAAAAACAGTTAAAGGATTGGTATAGTGGTTATATAATTACTCTTCATGGACCAAAAGCAAAGGATAAAGAATTAGCCAAAGCGGCTGAAGATATAAAATCGGCTCTTACTTAACTATCAGAAATATTCTAAATATTAAAACTTTTAATCTATTCTGAAAAAATTTTCAGCATTTTCATGAAATATCTTCAAAAGAAAACTTTTATTTTTTCCTCTTTTATTTGCATATGCGATTATTCTTTCATGTGTTTTCCAATCTAAATCATCCCATTTGTCTCTATTAAATACATTCCATCTGTAATCTGTACTAAAAGTAATTTTATTTTCATCAACAAGATTAAAGAGAGTTTCTAAATAATTCTGATTTTTTATTGCTAGTCTTTCTTGCTCCTTTCCCAATAATATGTCAGGACCTAACCCTACCATGAGATTATTAGAGTTATTAACAACATCAGCAGCTTGCGGATCTAATCTTAAGCCATGTGCGAGATAAGCTCTCACTCCTTTTTCTTTTGCCCATTTTGCCCACATATATGGCGAATTATTTCGTATTAGGTGTGATATTTCCTCATTCACCCAAATCACATTAGTATCTAAATAATCTGTATGAATGATAAATGGCTTATCATATCTCTTGCTTAATTCTATTAACCATTCTGGGATATCTTTTGGAGTTGTATGAGCAGCAAGACCTTGAATTTTTATTGCTACTGTAAGGGGTTCTTGAAGAAATTCAATTAAAGTATTAGGATTGTCTAATACAGGATGGGTTTTAGGAGCAAAATAGAATTTTATTTTATTTTGCGTTGCATTATAATATTTTATGGTTTGTAAAGAATGTGAATTCATTCTTTGGTATGGATTGGGTGGATTTATTTCCTGTTTTTCCCTTTTTCCTTCTACTATTACTCTTTTAAATACAAGGTTTCCATTTTCAGTAGACCAAATACAAGATTTTTCTTCGGTACCATTTTCTAGCTGAAGTACATGAGTTCCTGTTGGAATGAGAATTGCCTTTGTAATGCCTATAAGTGGGGCATAATACAAATAAATGGCATTTTAAGTATTCCTTGCAAAAATCTTTCCCATCCTAAACCAAAACCAGAACTCTCAACATATTTTTGATATCTTCTTGATTGTAGATATGGCTCGTAATCCACCTTTGGTAATTCAAATATTTTTGCTTTTTCCTCCAATTCTTCAAGTGATCTTACTCTATGACCACTTCCAACAAATTCTCTATATCCTGGCCAAATTATATCAGCATTTTCTGCTACTTGCGGTTCTTTACCTTTAATGGGTGCATGATAAAATGGAACTTCAAGCAAAGGAAATTCAACAATTCCCACTATTCCATTGTTGATTTCCGTTAACCTTACTTCCTCCCAGCTTCCAAATTCTTTAAGTGTAAAAGATTTATACCTTTCATCACCTCTATTTTGGTATAACTGTTCTAGTGCTTCTCTAAAGGTAATTGTTGGTATTTTATGTAGTTTTGTTAGGGATTCTAGTTCAATTAGGTCATCTTTATTTAAGAAATAAGATAAATCGTTTTCATTATGATTCAGCAAATCTTTAACTATTTTCTTCGTAAGACCATAAATTATCTCTAGATTCCTTTCTTGTGTAACTTTCCCTTCATATTCTATATGATGAAACTCTGAAAGATGAGTAGGATCTGCTGGTTCTTGCCTGAAAGAATTATAGATTGCATATACATGATCAACACCATCTTGCAATAATGCCAGCTCTAAATATATTTGTGATGATTCAGCAAGAAACGCAGGTCTTTCTAAGTCGAACCATCTTAATTTTATTGGAACAGTATCTGTTGTATAACTTATTTTGTATTTTCCATATACTGCTCCTGGAGATGATATCATACGAGTGGTTAATGGAAGAAGTGTAAACAAAGCTCCTAATTCATCAAAATATTGATTAGTAGAGATATTTATGCGATGGTTTATTCTTGCTATACGAGACCACATAGGATTTTTTGTTAAATCTTCTACTCTTGCTTCTATCTCATATGTAGATACATTCTGCTGTGTTATGTTGTCAATAGGTCGGAATAATCTATTTCCTTTATATCTTATCTTTCTATCTTGTGTTGTTTAGTACGGACCTAGGTTCATGCTAATTTATTTCTAAAACTTTAAAACTTTAAATATTTTATCAGCTATACTTTTACTAGATTTGGTGCATTACAGTAGAACTGGATTCC
>CAYRRN010000018.1:0-6868 GCA_964426695.1 uncultured archaeon | reverse complement strand
AAAAATACCTTCCTGAAAATCCCACCTCCCGCATATATTTCAACTAGTTTATTTTGAAATAAAAAATGATTTTTGAAGCGAAAGAAAACTTTTTTAAGTAAAAATATTAACAAATAATTGGTGAATATGGGAAAAGAATTGATTGGTAAGGTTGCACATTACTACAACAAAATTGGCGTAGCTATAGTAGAGTTGCAGGGCTCGCTAAGTGTAGGGGATGAAATTTCCATAGAAGGTAAAAACACTAACTTACAACAAACAGTTGAAAGTATGGAAATAGAGCATAAAAAAGTTAGAAAAGCTAATGCAGGCGACTCTATAGGATTAAAGGTAAATGATAGGGTAAGAGAAGGAGACGCTGTTTATAAGATAACAGTATAATTTTTTTAATTCCGACTTAGCAAAACTGAAATTGGTCTATTCGTTATTTTACTAAAAAATTTAAATTTTAATACCAATTCTTCTTTATGGTTAATGTTTATTCCTCTCCAAAAATTCTAGACTTTGGGATTAATAAAAGCGCCTATGATTTAATTTCGGAAACCCTTTCTACATGGAGCTCTAAGCCACCTTATGAAATAAAAAAAGGTTTGAGTGAAGAAAAGTTTAAAGAAAAATTTGAGCCAATACTAGAAGCGATAAAAAGTGGCTATGGTTCAATTCAAGAATCTGCCACAATTAGTGTTCAAGCTATATTACCAAGGAGCGATACATTAGCCTTAGTTTCTTTCCTTCCTGGGAGCAGTCATTTACAACAATCTTTGCGTTATACTTTACCCCAAGTTAAAGTTGGTGGTGATGCTCAATCTGTAATATTTATTCCAAGAGAATTATATGGTAAATCAAACGATATTTTAAAAAGTTTTGAAAAAAGTATAGATTTGTACTTCGAGTTGAATAAGAATTTAAAAGTGTTGCCTACTAGAAAGCCTGAAGAAGAAGCGAGATATCACTTGCCATGGAACTTAGGGACATTCATTTCTTCTAATATAAATCTAGCTCATCTATCCTACATGCTAAGGCTTACTGAAGAATATTCATGCACTCCTACCTTTAGAGAATTCGCTCTCCAACTGCTTTCAAAATTGTATGAAAAAGATTCTTATCTAGGTAAATTAGTAGAAAAAGTTAGCGACGAAATAAATATAGGCAAGTACTATCCTACGCCCTACCCTTTTGTATCATCAAGGCTAGCATTAAAATATGACAAGGAATTTGAGAAAAATGGTAAATATGAGGTAAAATATTTAGGGCATGATTTCTCTTATTTGAAAAAATATTCTAAAGATGAGTTGGAAGATATAGTAAAAACTGGTATAAAAGAAGGTAAGTTCGATGACTTGGTTTGCAGGGTTAGTTTCGCTGTTAAGCATTCAGGCGTTGCCAGGCATGAAATAGTTCGTCACAGAACTGTTTTTCAAACATCAACTAGCCTTTATGATGCAGCTGAAAGAGGAGAAATAATTATAACGCAACCAATAAGAAACTTGCCAGATGCTTTATATAATGAGTATTTATCGCATATAGAAGATCAATTCTCTTTGTACGATGAGCTAAAGTACAGCAACGCTTCGATAGGAGTTCTTCCTCACAACATCGCTTTCACAACAGTTCTTGAGCTAGATGGTTATAATATATTCAATTATAGAGCATTTTTAGGGAACAGATGTTGCGAGCTAGCACAGTTTGAGGTGCAAATGCTCGCTAATCAAATGAGTAAGATAGTAAGCAATCTATTAAGAGAAGAGGGTTTGGATATTCTAACAAACATAACACATGCGAATTGTTTTAAAATTAGAAAATGTCCGGAACTTAAAGAAAGGGCTGAAAAATGCAGCATATTCCAAGCTAAAAGTTTCGAAAAAAGTTTGTTTTAAAATTTAAATATTCTAATATTTTTAATATGCCCCAGTAGCTCAGTTAGTAGAGCGCGTCTAAATTAGCGAAACTGGTATATATTGGAAATGACGAGGTCGCGGGTGCAAGTCCCGCCTGGGGCTAATTTAAATCACTTTTTAATAACTTAAAAATTCGAGTCTGAAGATGAAATTATTAAGTTGGAATCAATCTCCATCTTTTTTATCCATCTTTTTCTTCCTAGGTGTTAAAATTCCCCCTAAAAATCCGCCAAAGGCAGAGAAAATAATCGAAAAAACGCTGAAAAAAGTAATGATATTGTTTAGCAAATTATTCAAGCTAGTTAAAACAAAAGCTCCGGCGATTGGCCTTAATACATCTTGAGAGATGCCAAAAATTACCTGAATTATAAATAACAAAAATACCGGTCCCAAAATACCCGCAGTTAAACCTTTAATCTTGCCTTTAGATATAATTCCAGATATAAAGCCGGAAAGTAAAGCTCCGAAATAAGGTATGAAAAAATTTAAAGGTATGAATAAAATTATCGAAGCTGTTAAACCTTTAAATAATCCCATATTTAAAATATGTGCAACTTAAGCTTAATATTTTAAAAGCTATTTAATTATTTCTTTAAATTTTCTAAAAGCACAACAGCATTATTTCTTTTTTCATCCTTAGCTGAATAAATTAAAGTTATGGTTTTGTGCTTTTTTTCTAATTCTTTTATTTGCTCAATTAGATGTTTCTTTCCTTTTAATTCTTCTTTGTATTTCTTTTTGAACTCTTTCCATCTTTCATCTTTATGCCCAAACCATTTCCTCAATTCGTCGCTGGGCGCAATATCTTTCAACCATAAATCAATCTTAGCCTTATTTTTTGAAACACCTCTGGGCCAAATCCTATCAACTAAAATTCTATAACCATCGCTACTTTCAACTTTTTCATAAACTCGTTTCAACTTAATCATGAATTTAAATTATGTAAATGCAAACATTTTTAAATTTTGCTGGTAAGGTTATTTTTAGTGTTGATATGATAACAGAGGAAGATTTGGATTGTTTTTATAGTTTGGTCGCTTATCATACTGGAGTGAAAAGTGTTGAGAGGTCTTATGATTTAGAAAGGGGTAAAGAAGTTGTTTATATAAAAATTGATCCGAAATATAGCAGAGAGAATTATGATTTACATCCAAGGCTAAAAAGTAGATTGCAGTGGGAAGGTAGAGAAATAGATTTTATCGTGAAATTTGATAAGGAGTGAAATTTACTGGCGAGAGCTTATTTTTGAATTAATTATTGCTTTGCAACTCAATTTTTAGAAAAGTATTTCATTTCTGTTCAGCTTCATGAATCACTTTTCTTATCGTATCTATCGAATCTATGTTACAAGAAACGCTGTCAATTCCATTTTTAACAAGAAACCTCACCATATCAGGATTGCTCCCAGCTTCTCCACAAATTGAAGTCTCTATCCTATATTTCTTACAAACTTTTATAACATACTTTAAAAGTTTTAAAACAGCAGGATGGTTTTCTGAAAAAAGATGGAAAATTTTCTCATTGTTTCTATCAACCCCTAGAACTAATTGAGTTAGATCGTTAGTACCAAAACTTACAAAATCCGCGCCCGCGATACAAAAATCTTTTATATTTAAAGCTGCAGCTGGAGTTTCTACCATTATCCCAATTTTTACGCTATCTGGCAATGAAATTTCTTTAGATATTTCCCTTGCTTTTCTGAATTCCTCGACAGAAATAACGAAAGGTAGCATGATGTGAACATTTGTCAAACCTTTTTCATGCAATCTCTTTACAGCTTCTAACTCAGCCTTAAACATTTCGGGCTCATCCAAACTTCTCCTTATGCCGTGCCAACCTAACATAGGATTAGCTTCAATAGGCTCTTCTTGACCACCTAATAAATTCCTAAATTCGTCACTTCTAGCATCCAAAGTTCTAACCCATACTGGTTTTGGGAAAAAATCTCTTGCTATAGGTTCAATTCCTTCGATTAGAATATTCACATATTCTTCTGATCTATTTTCTTTTATTAATTTTGAAGGATGCACTCCAAATTTGGTTATCATATGCTCAATTCTTAATAAACCTACTCCATCGCTTTTGTTAGCTATTTCCTTCGATTTTTCTGGAAAAGCCAAATTAACCTTAAGTTTTGTTTTTGTAGTTATCTTTTCAAACTTCTCTGCAGGCTTCTTTATTTCTATATCACCCTCAAAAATTAATCCATGATAAGCGTCTATCGTAACAAACATGCCATCTTTCAAGATTTCTGTGGCATTCTTTGTGCCAACTACACAAGGTATACCCATTTCTCTGCTCACTATCGCTGCATGACTAGTCGCCCCACCTTTATCAGTAATTATCGCAGCAGCTTTACCCATCGTTGGCACTAAATCTGGGGAAGTCATAGTAGTTACTAAAACATCACCAACTTCAACTTTGCCTATATCGCTTAAATTATGAACTATTTTCACTATTCCTTTAGCTATGCCAGGTGATGCGCCTAAGCCTTTAATTAAAGGCTCTTTCTCTATATCAAACTTCTCTTCTTTTGGTTTTGTGGTTATGGCTCTGGTTTGTACTATATAAATCCTTTTCATTTCAATAGCGAACTCAACATCTTGAGGATGATTGTAATGATTTTCTAAAATAATGCCATATTTAGCTATTTTTAATATTTCATCATCGCTTAAAACTTGCTCGTTCACTTTTTCTTTTGGCACTGGAATTTCTAAAGTTTTATCAGTTGCATAATCTCTAACCCTCATAACTTCTTTCTTACTAATAACTTTTTCTATTATTTTTCCATTTTTAGAAACTTTGTACCTATCTGGCTCAACCTGACCAGAAACTAGAGTTTCGCCTAATCCAAATGTCGCTTCAATAACAATAACGTTTTCTCCATTAGTTGGATCTATAGTAAACATAACTCCAGATTTCTCAGAATTCACCATTTTTTGTACAATAACAGCAATGCTAGCTTTTGTGAAGCCTTGCTTAGCCCTATAAAAAATTGCCCTTGGTTCGTAAAGGCTAGCCCAGCATTTTTTAATAGAGTCAAGCAATTCCTTTATTCCTTTAACATTCAAAAAACTAGCCTGCTGACCCGCAAAACTGGCTGTAGGTAAATCTTCTGTAGTCGCACTACTTCTCACTGCAACCAAAGCTAAATCTCTGCCTGCAGAAATTAACTTCAAAGCATTTTCATCAATTATTTCATTCGAGAATGAAAGGTTGTGATATGCTTGAATTATTTCATCTTTTATTGAAAAAGGTATTTCTTGATTTAATATGAATTCTTTTATTTTTTTCGAGGTATTAAGTAGTTGCTGAGTATCGTCAACGTTTGTTGCCTGAATAAATTTCTCTATAGATTCTTTTATTCTTGCATGCTCTAAGAACTTATCGAATGCCTTAGAAGTTACTATAAAGCCAAAGGGCACTGGTAAGTTAAGTTTCACCATTTCTCCAAGGTTAGCGCCTTTTCCGCCAACTAAAGTCACGTCTTCTTTCCCAATCTCATCCAACCACTTTATATATTCCATAATTAATTATTTGAAAATACAAAATATTATTTGAGGTTTTTTCGTGATAAGGGGCAAATTTAGAATTTTAGGCTATGAAGAAATAGAAAATTATAGAAAAAATGTAGAAGGTATAAATTTTTTAAAATCTTGGTTGATAAGAGCTAAAGAATACTATTCTAACTACAAAATTTTTTTACTCCAGCTAAACCAAGAAATTTTAAAGTTAAATCAAGCAATTTTTTGGAAATCTTCACTCGATGAGCAAAAAAAATTATTAGAAGAAAAAATAGAATTTTTGAAAAATAGAAAAAGCGAAATGGAAAATTTTGCAAGTAATTTAAAAGCAAAGATTGATTATTTGGAAAGTATTTTAGCGTATAAAGAAAAAAATAGAGGAAATTTGTCAAAATTTTTTGAAATGGTGGCTATAGCATTAATAGTCCCAATATTTCTGCTTATGCTAAACTATTACCAAACTTTATCGAGAGCTAGTTATTATATAACAGGCAGTGCTGTTTACCCTATTAACAGCTATAACTTCACTACCATAGCTATAGGAATTTTTATACTAATTTCCTTTATAATTCTTCTTAAAAAATCTTGATCATTTCTCTACGATTATTCTAGTGGGTATAGAAATTTTCAATGCAAATTTTTTTAAGGCTTGCTTTGCAATTTCCAAATTACTTTCCCTCACTCTTAACTCTACCAGCTTTTTCCCTTTGAATGCTTGCACAGCTCTATTAGAAGGTTTGCCAAAAGATAGTCGCATTCCTTGCGAATACCTATCTGCTCCAGCGCCAGTAGCTATAGGCTTTTCCCTAATAACATGATGAGGGTAAGTTAAGATTTTCATAAAATAATTACTTCCCAAACTTTTTTCCAAAAATTTATGAGAAGTGACTCGGGCAGCCTCTATTGCATTATCCCTTATTTGCCCATCTTTATCTGCAACTAAATAAAGATAAGTATCGAATTCTCCAGCTTTATTACCCATTTCGAATTGATGTGTCTTAGGAAAAGGAACCCCAACAACATAACTTTTCCTTGGAACTTTTTGAGATACTCTTGTGTAAGGTCTTTCTATTCTTCTAACTGTTCTTCCGGGTCTTAGCGCCATATTTACCTAATTAACTTTTTAATTCAATTAATTTAAGCTTTAACTTTTAAATATTAAATAAAAATATTATTTATTAACTAAAAAAGGAGGTTGATTTTAAAATGGCAGGTTTGGTAGTTAAATCTGCTGTTAGAGCTGCGTTAAAAGGAATGAGAGCTAGCGGAGATTTTTTCAAGGCTCTTGATAAGCATGTAGCTGAAGAATTGGCTAAAGCAGTAGCTAGGGCTAAGGCTAACGGAAGAAAAACTCTTAGGCCCGAGGACCTTTAAATTTTAATCTAAAAGTCGGAATTAAATGAAAGTAATTGGATTTACCGGAACTATAGGAGCAGGGAAAGAAGT
>CAYRRN010000017.1:3807-9647 GCA_964426695.1 uncultured archaeon | reverse complement strand
TATCTAAAGTTACTAAAACTTGATAATCTGTTAAAGTATTAGAATTTGCTGTGTTATTAATTGTTATTGACCTTCTGTAGGTGTTGGAAATGCTGCTAATCACATCCCAATTTACTGGCTCTCCAGGGTCATTAACCAAAATTTCAGAAACTTGAAAAGCTTCTGACCTAAGTCTTTCTTCGCTTAATTGATTTGTGTAAGCTGGAGTATAGGAAAAAATTTGAAAAAATATGTATGTAACGAATCCCACGAATATGAATAGCGCTATAAAAGTATCTATAGTTAGTTGGCCTTTCATTCTAAACTCCTAAAAATCCTAATCTTATCAATATACTAAAAGCTCCGAAAGTTATTGATAAAATTATTAAACTATGTTTTATTCCTGAAACCACTGAATTTTCGCTAATTTGGCCAGCAACTAAGCCTGCAAAGATTCCTTGAATTATTGACATATAAAAGAAAAGAGAGGTGTAATAACTCGATATTCCGCCTTTTTCTACAGAAAATATATAATGTGCAGTAGCAGAATACAAATCACAAACATTGCATCCTAACCCTTTACAACTATCGCAAGGATTTGATAAAGCTGTAAATTCTGTGCCTGTAGTAGTAACCTGGAAAACTGGTATTAAAAGCCTGTTAATAGTTACAACTATGGCTACAAATATTAAGGAGATGGCATACATAAGTATAACGTGTTGCGATAATAAGCTTTTTCTTTCTTTTTCTGCTTCCTCTAATATAGCTGTATTATCAGCAGTTGATTCTAAAGTAGAAACTATGTCTCCGCCGGATAAATAAGATTCCCTAATTATTTTTATTGCAGTATATAACCTTTTACTACTTTTCACCCTATCTGCAAATTGATCCAATACTTTAGGTAAAGGTATCCCCCAACTAATTCTATTACTCATTATTCTTATTTCATTCGAAAGTTTGCCGTAATTTAGTTTGCTAGCATCTTGAATGGCTTTATGTAAAGGTAATCCTGAACGCAAAGATTCAATAACATCTCGTAAAAAACTTGGAAATCTTTCCTCCATTTCTTTCAATTCTCTATATCTTTGATAACGCATCAAAAGTTGTGGAGAAGCAACTATAAAAGTGGAAAGAATAATTGTATTACCTAATACCCCAACATCTCTACTCAAAAATCCCATCGTAATAAGGGCTGTTGAAATAGCTATAGTTATTAACAATATGTTTTTTTCTTTAGTCATTTCAAATTTCATTATTCGCCTCCTGGTGAGCCTACTTTAACTAGATAAATGAAAATTGTAGATACTAAGGGTATGAACATAAAAATTAAGACAAACTGCAAAAGTACTACATCAGCCGCAACTCCTGTTATGCCTGCAATTATTGAAGTTAATATAGTAAAAAAAATCGCTCCTATAACTATAGCTGTCAAATAAATCTCAACGTAAAGAGTTAAACTATGTGAAAATTCGAAAACCTTTCGCCTGTATTCTGCCATAAAATTATTCGACTTCTCTTTTAAATATCTAGCTAAATTGCCCCCAGCCCTAATAGTAGAAAGTATTCCCCAAAGAAGCTCTTTAAGATTTTTTGATGGAGATCTTTCTATGGCCCTTTCTAGCGCAGTGTTTATGTCCAAACCAAAAGCCTTCATATCATTAACTATAATTCCCATTTCTTCAGCTATTGGGCCATAACCACTAAACTTGCTGAAAGTTTCTATAGACTTATGAAAAGGTAATTTGGAACTAAGTATCGTAGATAAATAAAGAGTAGCGAAAGGCAAGAAATAATCAATTTGTTTTTCCCTTCGCTTTATTATGTATTTTGGGTAATTTAAGAATAGAAAGAAAAACATCACTGAAATTATTAATGAAATTGTTATCGAAGTTATGAAAGCGAAAAGAAAAGTTCTAAATACAAAACCTAAGAGAAAAGATAAAATTGGCATGGGAGCTAAAAAAATAAAAAATGTTGTAAGTATTGCTTTGCTTATATATTCTTGAGCTGATATTTTCATTCTAGCTTTTTTTAAATCTGACTTTATATCTGGGAAGTAAGATAAAGTTTTTTCGCTAATCTCGCCAAATAGTTGAAAAGCTAGGCGAGTGTAATAGTCCATTATATTTCACCCAATATTCTTTCCATAAGTCTTGAAGGTGAAGAATAATATTCGTTCAAAATTTTGAAAACGTCTTTATAATTATTTATATTCCTTTCTTGCATCCAACTTAATACTATTGTCCTTCTTTTCAATTCCTCTATTAAATCTTCGGTCTTTATTCCTAGTAAATCTGAAATCTTCTTTAAAACTAAGCTTTTGCCTGTAGGCTCAAACTTATCATCAATAGGGTTCCATTTGAATATTCTATTAGCTATTGGTGTGTTTCTATCTCTATCAAAACCAACCAACTCTAAAATTTCGGTTACCTTTCTAACATGCTTATCTCTATAACGAACTAGTGACATAAAAACAATTATATCTGCGTTTATGATTAGTGAAGGATGAAGAGAAATTGGCGGAGTTGTTAATCTATCTATTAATTTTGGTAGATTTTCTGCATGAATTGTTGCTAAGCTTGGATGACCGGTTGCCATTTGCTGGAATAGTATAAAAGCCTCTTTACCCCTAACCTCCCCAACAATTATATAATCTGGTCTTTGCCTTAAACTCTCCCTTAATAGCTCAAACATATCTATTTCTCCTGCCCTTGGACTTTCTGTTGAAATTGATGTTCTAGCAACAGTAGGAACCCAATGCTCATGAGGTAGTTGTAGCTCTGCAGTATCTTCAATTGAAATAATTTTCTTTTCAGGGCGGATGAAAAGCGATAATATGTTTAAAAACGTAGTTTTACCTGAAGCTGTTCCTCCAGATACCAAAATGCTTCTACCATAATCAACAGCCAACCATAAAAATGCTAAAGTTCTTGCATCTATAGTTCCATAATTTAGAATGTCTGTAGGTGTTAAAGGCTTTTCATAAAACTTTCT
Organism: uncultured archaeon; assembly: GCA_964426695.1. GTDB lineage: Archaea > Aenigmatarchaeota > Aenigmatarchaeia > CG10238-14 > SCSR01 > JAWADS01. The sequence continues at coordinate 6,674 of CAYRRN010000017.1, read as the reverse complement.
TATTGTAAAGTTGCTCCCTTTCCTAGCTATGTCAGTTGCTAAAGTTGCTTGAATTCTGCTGCCATCTGGCAAAGTAGCGTCTACCAAAGGCTCAGCAACAGATATAGATTTACCAGATATTTGGGCTAGTCTAATTATGAAAGAATCTAATTCTTCCGGGTCTGAAAACTTAACGTTTGTTACCAAAGATCCTAAAGCTGGATTTCTGTGGAATACAAAAATAGGTATATCTAATCCATCACAACTAATATCCTCTAGTTGATCATCTTGCATAAAAGGCTCTATTTTACCTAGCCCTATAAAGTCTCTTTCTACATAATATTTTAAAATCAACTTCTCTGTTTCTGTAAGGTTAAATCCAAAATAGTTTATTATTTCTTTAATTTGATTATGTATGTATTCACTAGCCTCTATCTTTTTCAGCTTTGAAAAATCTACATCCAATCTTTGCTCCAACAACTCTTTTATCTTACCCATTATATTCTTCAGCTTATCAGAAATTTTCGGCTCTACTACCTCATAAAAATACCTCTTTTCTTTCGCGTCCCAATAAATTTTAGCATAGGCGAAAACTGGCTCGTTAGGTTTAGGTTTTTTAGGTATCAAAGGATAAACCATTTGTATAAAATGCTTTTCTTCTTCCTCTTCTACAGAAGGTTTAACTGAACTAGGAACAACTATATTAGGTATCTCTACTCCCTCTTTTAATTCTTTAACTAAACCATATTCCTCCATTTCCATTTTGCCTTTAGCTCCTTCGTAAATCACAGGAAGAATTTTTATAGGTATTTCTGCGCTCTCTACCTTTATTTGAGGCTTGACTACTGTAGGAATTTCAACTTCAGCAATACCCTCTAATTGAGGCTTAACTATTGCAGGAACTTCTAAAGGTTGAGCTGATATTTGAGGTTTAACCTCTAAAGTCTTTTCAACAATCTCTTTCTCTTTTATCAATTTCGTTTTTTCAGGTTGCTCTTCTGGTATAAAAGATTTTTGAATACTTCTTGCGTAAATGTTTCTATATCCTTTAATCATTTTTAATAATACTTTTTTTGCCAAATTCATGACTTTACCTCAATTTTATTTTGGTTTTTTATATATCTAAAAATTATTGTTTTAGTTGAGGTTGCTATGCCTGATAGCGAATAAGTTGAGTTAAGATTGTGCATAGAAGTTAAAAAGTTTTTTCCACCAGGCTGCGATATAACGTTTAGACCTAAAGAAGAAAGGGATATTTGATGATAATAATCGGCAGTAGTATTTTCTATATCAATTTTAACCTCAAAATAGCTACATTCCTTACAACTATTAACCAAAACTAAAGAAAATGAGGAGAAATAACTATTCAGTAACTCTCTTGCCTTCGATGCTATATCCTCCCTTAGAACATCTGAATAAGATTTAAAAAAATTTCCTATAATTGCGAACAAGCCTAGGCCTATCATAAAAAAAAGAACAAACTGTAAAACTAAACTTTGTCCTTTAGGCATCTTACCCTAAAAGAATTTTAACTTCGGTAATAATTAATGTTTGTCCGGCTTGCGAAGTTCTTATAGGCGTAGCTCCAAATATTTTAATTGTTTTGATATTAGAAGTTGACCTGCCAGCTTCGTGTCTTAATAGCTTTACCTTAAATATGCTTGAGCTCTGTTCATCAACAAGATCCCTAAACCAAACAATATAAGTTATGTTGTAGCCATTCCCGAAATTATCAGCCCTTCTGCAGACTACAGATGCTTTATCTAACAATAAATTACCATTCGATGGAGGGCATTGCGCATTAGGGGTCAAAGACTGCCATCCTGTATTTGGCGCTACATCAGTTACTTTAGAGAAAAATGTGAATGAAATTGAGTTGTTTTCTATTCCTGCATAATCAAAAGGATAAATTGCCCATAAGCCATCTACATCTAAATTAAAAGTCTCTTGTGAAGCTGTATTGGCTGCTCTCTCGATCTTGCTTGGTAATGAATTAATATTTATCTGAGAAAAAGAATTTTTCACTCTCTCAAGTATAATGCTATCTTGCCTTTTTTGTATTAATGGAAGCCCCCAATTATAGGCTACTGCCACCAAAGCTATAGCAAGCAATACAATTAAAACTACAGATATAACATCTACTTGAGCTTTTTTCATAATTTTATATTGGTCTTGCTGATAATAAAGGTCTTTTTAATGGGATTGGAGGTATTGGTCTTCTAAGCTTCTTTTCTATATTTTCTAAAGTCGATATTAAAGCTTGATTTCCCTCAAGAATCTTTTTATTTGTATCTATTAATTGGTCTAACTTAGATGATAAATTAGATTCTTCGGTGGGCAAAGGTAGAGAAGGTTCTTCGCTGGCCGAAGCCCTTATAAAAGATATTAGCTCGTCCAACTTAACCGCCAAAGCCTCCAATCTTCCAGGAAGCTTTGATATTTCAATCCTCAAGGCATCGCTAGACTTTGCTATCTCTTGAACAATTTCTTGATTTATCCTTATTATATCTACTAACTCCTTATAGAATTCTTTTGTATCAAACTTTGATTTTTCCAATTCCTCTATCCTTTTTTCTAACCTTCTAATTGGGGATATTGGAATTAGCTCGTATTCCTCTTCATTCTCAGCCATACCATCACTTTATATTATTATTTTGAAAAAAAGCATTAATAAAAGTTTTCTATTAGCAAGAGAATTTAATTTTATATGCTATTTGAAAAATCTGCAGGAGCTATAATATTTAGAAGGGAAAATGGCAAAATAAGATATCTCTTGCTTAAAAAAAGGTTTGCGAGCGAATACTGGGACTTGCCTAAAGGAAATGTTGAAAAGGGTGAAAAAGAAGAAGAGACTGTAAAAAGGGAAATAGAAGAAGAGACTGGTATAA
>CAYRRN010000017.1:1369-3797 GCA_964426695.1 uncultured archaeon | reverse complement strand
ATTTAAAGAAAAAGTTAGATATTTTTATAAAAAATCTGGGCAAACTATATCAAAAGAAGTTACTTTTTTCTTAGCCGAGACTAATGAAGAAAATGTTAGATTATCTTATGAGCATGAAGGTTATGCCTGGCTTACCTTGAATGAAATTAGGGAAAAGTCAAAAAAAATAAAGTGGGATGTTTTAGAAAAAGCGGAAAATTTTTTAAGAAGTAAGTTAAATTTTAACTTAAAAAAATAATTTTAAGTTTATTCGCCTTCTTCAGGGCTTTCCGGCATTTTTGGTGCGCCTTTTTCGAGTTTGCTTGCAGAAATGACATCATCTATCCTAAGAATCATTTCCGCAGCTTCTGCTGCCGATTTTATAGCTTGCAGCTTAACTTTTAAAGGTTCTAAGACTCCCATGGTAAAGGCATCAGTTACTTTGCCTGTAAATACGTCAACGCCATAATATGTTTTATTTTGTTCATGAGCAGCCCTCAACTCGACTAAAATGTCAATAGGATCTAAGCCAGCGTTCTCGGCAAGAGCTCTAGGAATAATTTCCAAGGCTTCAGCGAATGCCTGAATAGCAAGCTGCTCTCTACCTGAAAACTTTTCAGCAAATTTTCTCAAGCGCCTTGCTACTTCAGCTTCTGGCGAACCAGCTCCAGCTAAAACCTTTCCAAGCTCTATAGCGGAAGCCACCGCACCTATAGCATCTTCTATACTTCTATCTACCTCATCAACGACATGCTCTGTGCTACCCCTTACCAAAATGGTTACAGCCTTAGGATCTTTACAATCCCGAATAAAAGTCATAGCTTCTCCTGCAATTTTTTTCTCCTCTACAACCTTAGCATAACCCAAATCTTCTGGCGACAAATCTTCTAGGCTTGTGACAATTCTTCCGCCAGTGGCCTTTGCTAAAGCCTCCATATCAGACTTTTTAACTCTTCTACATGCCAAAATCTTTTTCTTTGCAAGATAATGTTGAGCCAAATCATCTATTCCTTTTTGGCATAGGACTACGTTAGCTCCAGTTGCCGCGATCTTATCCACCATATCTTTAAGCATTTTTTGCTCTTGCTCTATAAAGGCTTGTATTTGCTCTGGAGAAGTAATCCTTATCTCAGCATCAGTTTCTGGTTCTTTAATTTCTAAAGCTACATCTAACAAAGCTATCTTTGCATCTTTTACTACTTTTGGCATTCCTGGATGAACAACCTCTTTATCAATAACTATTCCTCTAATCAATTCAGTTTCTTCAGAGCTACCACCATGCTTCTTTACCCTAGTTATGTTATTAGTATCAACAACTATCTTCCCATCTTCCTTTTGTGCAACAGTTTTTACAGCATCTACAACTAAAGAAGCCAACTTATCAGAAGCTTTTTCTGCAGATTTACCTGTCATAGAAGTTATGGCAATTTTCTTAAGAATTTCTGTATCGTTCAAAGTTACTGGTTTAGAAATTTCATCTAAAATCTTCAAAGATTCTTCTTTAGCAAGTTTAAAGCCTTTTGTTATAACAGTTGGATGAATTTCTTGCTCCAACAACTCTTCAGCTTTTTTCAGAAGCTCGCCTGCAATAACTACAGCTGTTGTGGTTCCGTCTCCAACTTCCTCATTTTGAGTCTTAGCAACTTCTACCATCATCTTTGCAGCTGGATGTTCAATTTCCATTTCTTCTAGAATGGTTACGCCATCATTTGTTATTACAATATCTCCGATAGAATCTACCAACATTTTATCCATTCCTTTGGGTCCTAGAGTAGTTCGGACTGCATCAGCCACAGCTTTAGCAGCAGCAATATTATTTCTTTGAGCGTCTCTACCTACCTGCCTAAGAGTGCCTTCTGGAAGTATTAATACAGGCTGTCCTCCCAATTGACCAACCATAGCTTGTACCATAAATTCACCAGAGAAAATTTCTTAATATTGTATACCTACATACACATTTATATATTTTACGCTATTTTCTCTTCTAAAACTTTATTAAAATCTTTAACTGTTTCGATTTCAAGAAGTTCTTTTTCTGATATAACAGGTATGCCGCCTATAATTTCTTCTGTTTTAGATTTAGTTATAAAAAATGCCTTTGAAGAAAAAACTGAGGAAATTTTTCTAAAAGATTTAGCAAAAATATTAGCCTTATTACTATCTTCAAACATTCTAGTTATGAAAGGTTCTCTTGATTTGCCAATTATTTCAAAAAGTGTATGATAGGAGGCTGAGCAATCTAACCCAATTCTCATAAACTCTTTAAAAATGCTTTTTTGATTAGGGTTTTTAGGATACAATTTGAACTTATTTGGGACATTCAATATAAAAGGTAAAGCCAGATCAGTATTAAAAAAATTTTCAAGCTTATATAGAGTAGTTTTTGAAGGATTAACTTTTTTATTTTCAATTTCATAAAGAGTTTTTTTCGAAACACCAATAATCCTTG
>CAYRRN010000017.1:0-1359 GCA_964426695.1 uncultured archaeon | reverse complement strand
TAATCCTTGACAACTCTGATAATGAATAACCTAAATTTTGTCTTTCGAATCTTAATTTTTCAGAATCTATTTTTACCGTATATTTGCCTTTTGAAGCGTATATTAACTCTGCTTCATTTTCCATAACATTTTGAAAAGTTTTAAAATTAACAACTGGTAAGTCGAACCTAGAATAAACTATACCGCTACTCAATTTATTTTTATTATTTTTTTCTGAAATAACTAAAGGATATGCAGAAACAAAATGTGACACAGCTATTAAAGTTTTTGCTTGATCTTTTTGTAGAGCATCGATATTCAACAAAATTTTCAATAAAAACAATTTTTCTTTTCTAGCAGCTATATCAAAACTTCCTTCGGTAAAGAAAATTTTAAAATTTTTCTTTAACAAAAATTTAGATATTTTATTTATTAAAAAATATTTATTCAACATACTACAATTATGATTATAAATAAGTTTATAAATATGAATAAATTTTTTATGGGCCATTAGCTCAGCCTGGTTTTTAATACAGAAAGAGCAACGGTCTTATAAGGCCGCTGAGCGTAAATACCGTAGGTCGCCGGTTCAAATCCGGCATGGCCCATAATTTAAATTTGTTTTTTAATCGAGCGCTTCATATAATCTAGAGAGAAATCGAAATTTTTTATGAAGATAGAAAAAGTTCCTTGATGAAGACCTAAGAATATTAGAGAAATGTTTTTACTAAAAATCAATTTTTGAAATTTATTTCATATTCTTTAGACTCAATCTTCTTTATACCCTTATAGATTCCTAAAGCTGTTAGGGAGCTTGGAATTAAAGATAATAGTAATGCGTAGATAGGATTCGCTTCTATTAAATTTGCTATGTAAATAAATATAGCGCTAGAGACACCATAAACCGTCAAAGAAGCAAGAAGTATGTTCTTTTTACTTTTTATTTTTTCTGGAACTTGATAAGATATAAAGTTTCTACCATCTCTTTTTGAATATTCAATTTTACCAAGTATCTCATGAGAGACATCAAATCCGTATGAAAATTTTTTATCTGGAAAATTATATTTAGCTCTCCCACTTATAGATATTCCAGAATCTCCTAAATTTTCTAATTGCCCTTCTAAGCCAATTTCTGGTTTATTTAACAAATCCTTGAGACTGAAGTTAATATCTAATCTATCTCTATCTTTTCCGTGCGTCATAAAATTTTTAAAAATAGTAAAATATTTAAAATTAACTACATGGAGTTCTAATCTTATATTTGGAAATGATTTGATTATTAAAAGTGTGAGAGATTTATATTATTCTCTAAAAGACACTTATCATGGAATTTTGTCGATATATTATATTAAAAAAGCAAACAAGTATTCGATTTTGAAT
>CAYRRN010000016.1:0-9672 GCA_964426695.1 uncultured archaeon | reverse complement strand
TAGCTCAGCATGGTAGAGCAGCTGATTTAGGCTGAAGCTCTTAGCCGCTTAAAGAAACCAGTTGGTCCGGGGTTCAAAAGCTAAAGCTGAAATTCCCCGCGGGCCCATATTTTTATGCAAGCTTTTTGAGTCATGCCTTCCAATATATCTATGCTAAAAATAAGTATAATTTTGAGTAAATTTTCGAAATTAAATTTTTTGAATTTTTAGCTAAGGATAAACACGATTTATTAATCTCGGGAAAGCTATAGCATCTCTTATGTGATCTAGTTTTAAAATCCACATCAAAAATCTTTCCAATCCTAACCCAAACCCAGAATGAACAACACTCCCATATTTTCTTAAATCTAGGTACCATTCGTAAGATTTAGGATCTAAATTTTCTTCTTTTATTCTTTCAATTAATTCTTCATAACTATCGCATCTTTGACCGCTTCCTATTATTTCTCCTATTCCTTCAGGTGCTAGTAGGTCGACGCTTAGCGTAACGCTTTTGTCTTCAGGATGTAGTTTATGATAAAACGCTTTAATTCCTTTTGGATAAAACATAACGAAAAAGGGAATATCGAATTTGCTAGCTAAAATTTTTTCTTCATCAGCCCCCAAATCATCGCCATATTTTACTTTAACTCCACTTTTTTGTAAAATTTCTATAGCCTCTTTGTATGTTATTCTTGGAAAAGGCGGCTTAACTTTTAATAAATCCTTTGGATCTCTTCCAAGCTCTTTCAATTCTTTCTCAAATTCTTTTGCAACATTTTGACAAAGGAAAGATATTAGCTCTTCTTCTTCTTTCATTAAACCTTCTATATCACAAAAAGGAATCTCCGCTTCTACGTGCCAATACTCTGTAAGATGCCTTCTAGTTCTTGATTTTTCAGCTCTAAAACTTGGAGCTATGGTAAATATTTTTCCTAAGCTAGCTATTGCTGCTTCTGCATAAAGTTGCCAGGATTGAGTTAGATAAACTGTTGATCCATCTACGTATTTCACTGGGAACAAGGTTGCGCCGCCTTCTACTGCTGAAGAAGTGAATATTGGTGATTGAAATTCTTTGTAGCCGCGAGAGGTAAACCATTCTCTAATCAACTGAATAACCCTCGAGCGTATAGTAAGAATTAGTTGCATTTTCCTGCTTCTCAGATAAAGGTGGCGATTTTGCAAAAGAAAATCAGGACCATGATATTTTTTAGATATAGGGAAATCCTCGTGGGATTTGTGCAGAATTTTTATTTCTTCTACGGAAATTTCATATCCATAAGGAGCTCTTTTATCTTCCTTCGCAATACCCTTTAATTCCAAAACAGATTCTACAGGCAATTTTTCTAGCTCTTCAAATTCTTTTTCGAATTTATTTTTTTCGATAGTGCATTGAATTATTCCAGTTCCATCCCTAATTATAAAGAATAAGATGCCGCCTGAACTTCGCTTGTTGTGGAGCCAGCCGCGAATCGCAACTCTTTCCTTATCCTTACCTTCTAATATTTTTTTTATATCTATAAATTTCTAGCATGAATTAAAAAATTCGACCATAATTTAAAGATTATAGATTTTAAATTTATAAAATTAACTAGTTACGAAATAAAAAAACTAAAATATAGACGCAGCAAAATATATTTTTTAGAAAAGAAAATCCTTTTTATATACTTTCTTAAAAATTATTAAAGCGTTAAAAATCGGGCTTAGGGCTTAATCGATAAGGGCTTAGGAAAGTTTAAATTCGGGCTTTGAACGAATAATTTTTTGGTAGCGTAATCATTAAACTATTTCTAAAAAATAATTCATCGAAACCTTATAAAAGGTTTTTCGATGAAGAAAAATATATTTTCGAGAATATAGGAGGAAAAAAATGGAAAGTATTGTGAAGAGCGCTCTGAATAAGTCTTTCGGAGCTGAATCCCCAACTACAAGGTTTAAATTGGAATCTACTAGCGGTGCAACATTTTCAAACGTAGATTACTATAAACTAGCTGAGCAAGAATTTGGCTTTTCAGTAAAAAAAGCAAAAATTGCAGTAGTTGGTTGCGGTGGAGCTGGCCAGAATACAGTAACTAGACTAACAGAGCTAGGTGTAGAAGGAGCTATAACAATTTCTCTTAATACTGATGCTAAACATTTAGCTGTTGGTAAGGCTGATAAAAAAATACTTATAGGAAAAGAATTAACCCGCGGTTTAGGAGCAGGGGGATATCCTGAAGTTGGAAGAAAAGCTGCTGAAGAATCTAGAAATGAAATTAAAGAAGCTTTAGAGGGAGTAGACCTACTTTTTGCAATAGCTGGCTTAGGAAAAGGAACAGGAACAGGAAGCATACCAGTTGTCTGCGAAATAGCGAAGAGCATGGGCGCAATAGTTATAGCTGTCGTAGAGATGCCTTTCAAAGTAGAGGGAGCGAGAGTAAGCAAGGCTGAAGATGGATTAATGGCCCTAAGGCAAGTAGCTGATACAGTTATAGTAATAGAGAACGATAAGCTCTTGAAATATGCAGGCAACCTTTCAATTCAACAAGCTTTTGCTGTGGCAGATGAGCTAATAGCTAGCATGGTCAAAGGAATAACCGAAACTATAACATTGCCCAGCTTAGTCAATCTTGATTATGCTGATGTTAAGGCTTTAATGCACACAGGCGGGGTAGCTGCAATTGGAGTAGGAGAAAGTAATAGCAGCGATAGAGCGAGAGATGCTATAACAAAAGCCTTACTAAATCCATTGCTAGAAGTAGATTACACTGGCGCTACAGGAGCTTTAGTACACATAACTGGCGGCCCTGATTTGAAACTAGATGAAGTCAATCTTATTGGTGAGACAGTATCACAACACTTAGATCCTTCAGCAACAGTCTTCTGGGGAGCAAGAATTTTGCCTGAATTTGAAGGAAAAGTACAAGTAATAGTGATAATTACTGGCGTTAAATCGCCTTACATTTTAGGTCCAGTGAGTTATGAAAAACCTGTAGTTAGGGAGATCAGCCAAACTTTGGGAATCGACATAATTACGTAGTCGATTCCACCCTTTCAACTTTTTTATTTTTTCAAAAAAAGGAAGGGAGGAAAAAAATGGAAGAAGAAGAATTTGATGCTAACTTGCCAGAAAGGGATGACGTATTCGATCCTTTTGTTGATGATTTTGGAGAAGATGAAGAATTGTTCTAATTCTCCCTTTCTCTTTTTTAAAAATTATTCTTCTTTAATTGAAGCGTTTTCTTCTAAAGGCTCTTCTTCCGGAATTCCAGCCAAAATTTTATGATTAACAATTACTATATCACCAATAGCCTGAACTACAGTATAAGGAACTATTACACCTTTTTTGCTTCCCACTACTCTATTTAACAAAGATCCTTTGGCAGCTTCTATTACTAAAGATCTTATTTTATATCTAGACAAATCAAAATCGACATCTGAAACTTTACCGCAATAGAATCCTTTGCTCGTAAATACATCTTTTCCAAATAAGTCCGCTATGTCTTTAGTAGTTACCATAAATTTCACTCGCTTAATAATTATATGTATAGATTAATTTAAATTGTTTTTCATTTAATATTCTTTTCTCTTTTAAAAAATAAATTTATAAAAAGGAGCTAGGATATTTAATTAATTGTGCTGGAGTGGCCGAAAGTATAACCGGGAGCCTGGTTAAGGCGCCAGATTTTTGGCGAATCTGCTAAGCTGGTGGTCGTAAGACCTTCGGGGTTCAAATCCCCGCTCCAGCGCTTAAAAATTCTAAAACTTGCCTTGCATGATTTTTCACATCAACTTTATCGAAAATTTTTATTATTTTACCACTCTCATCAATAAGGAAGCTTACCCTATTTACACCAAAAAACTTTTTTCCGAAAAAACTTTTTTCTTTATATACTCCGTATTTTTTTACAATTTTCTTTGAAGAATCGTAAAGCAAGTTGAAGGGCAGCTTCAATTTTTCAGAGAATTTTTTATGAGTTTCGCAATCATCTACATTAACACCAATAACTTCAATTCCATTCTTCTTTAAATTTTCGTAATTATTTTTTAGATTTATAGCTTCTAAAGTACAACCAGGTGTGAAATCTTTGGGGTAAAAGTATAGTAAAACTTTTTTTCCTCTAAAATCTGAAAGTTTTATCCTTTTCCTGTATTGGTTCAACAAACTGAAATTAGGCGCTTTTTGACCAACTTTTAACATCTTACCAACTCTCAACTTTGCATGAAATTTTTGCTGATAAAGTTAAAATTTAAAATATATATAAATTTGGACTAAATATTAATATTTATGCCGAAAAAAGAATTTTCATCACACCTTTTAGAATTCTATGGACGAGAGTGCGTTCATTGCAAGCACATGGAACCTTTAGTCGAGAGATTGGAGCAAGAATTAAAAGTAAAAGTTGAGAAAATAGAGGTTTGGCATAATGAGGAAAATGCTAAGTTAATGCAAGAGTTTGATAAAGGATTTTGCGGTGGAGTACCCTTTTTCTTTAATACGAAATCTGGAAAATGGATATGCGGTGCAACTTCTTACGAAAATTTGAAGAAATGGGCTTTGGGAAAGTAACATAATTTTAAAACTTTTTGTTTTATGAAAATAAAATTATAACTAATGCCAATTAAAACTATTGCTAAATTTAAAGTCGAATATTTACAAATTTTAGACGAACGCGGCGAAGTTGATGAAAAAATATTTTCTGAATTGAAAATTGATGAAGAAAAGATTAAGGAAATGTTATATTACATGATTTTGGCTAGAACTTTTGATACAAAGGCATTTAATCTTCAAAGACAAGGCAGGCTTTTAACTTTTGCCCCTTTATTAGGGCAAGAAGCTTCGCAAGTTGGAAGTGCTTTAGCTTTGGAGAAAACTGATTGGATATTTCCAAGTTTTAGGGAAAATGGTGTGGCTATAGTTCATAATGTTCCGATAGAAATGCTGTTTCAATACTGGGCTGGCGATGAACGAGGACATAGAATTCCTGAAAATGTTCGTTGGTTTCCAGTTGCGATTCCAGTTTCAACTCACATACCTCATGCTGTTGGTTTCGCTTGGGGACTAAAGTTGAAAAAATCTAGGGATGTAGTGGCTTGTTATTTTGGTGATGGTGCTACAAGTAAGGGTGATTTTAATGAAGCCTTAAACTTTGCCGGAGTTTTTAAAGTCCCTTTAATAGCTATAATACAAAACAACCAATACGCAATATCAGTTCCGAGAAGCAGGCAAACTGCTGCACAAACTTTAGCTCAAAAAGCTATAGCTTTTGGTTTTGAAGGAATACAAGTAGATGGAAATGATGTTTTTGCTGTTTATAAAGCTACGAAAGATGCGGTAGAAAAAGCTAGAAGAGGCGAGGGGCCGAGTTTGATAGAATGTTTCACTTATAGATTATCGCATCACACTACTGCAGATGATTGGACAAAGTATAGAAGCAAAGGGGAAGTAGACGAATGGAAGAAAAAAGATCCTATAGATAGATTGAAGAAATTTATGATAAAAAGAAAAATTGCTGACGAAACCTTTTTTGCAGAAGTTCAAGAAAAGGCGAATGAAATTATAGAAAAAGCTGTTGAAAAGATGGAAAGTATAAAGCAAGCTGACAAGTCAGAAATCTTTTACTATACCTATGGAGAAATGACAAATAGACTAAAAGAGGAATTAAATCAACTTAAAGAAATTTTTGGTGAATAGCATGCCTTTAATGACTATGGCTCAGGCAATTAACAACGCTTTGAGGTTAGAGATGGAAAGGGATGAAAGAATTATTATTTTAGGGGAGGATGTAGGAAAAAACGGCGGAGTTTTTAGGATAACTGAAGGTTTATGGCAAAAGTTTGGTGATGAGAGAGTTGTTGATACACCGCTAGCAGAATCAGCTATAGTAGGAACATCGATAGGACTAGCTCTTGCAGGCTTTGTTCCAATATCAGAAATACAGTTTGATGGCTTTTTAATTCCAGCTTTAGACCAATTAATTAACCACGCATCTAGATATAGGAATAGAAGTAGAGGAAGATATAGCGTTCATATGGTGGTGAGAGTTCCGTATGGAGGTGGAATAAAAGCTTTGGAACATCATTCTGATTCTCCCGAAACTTATCTTTGTCATACTCCAGGGTTAAAGGTAGTTACGCCAGCCAGCCCTTACGAAGCTAAAGGTTTGTTAATATCTTGCATTAGGGATAACGATCCAATAATTTTTTTAGAACCAAAAAGGTTATACAGAGCTATAAAAGAAGATGTGCCTGAAGAAGAATACACTATACCATTGGGCAAAGCAAGGATTGTGGAAGAAGGTAGCGATGTAACTTTAATCTCTTATGGCTCGCGAGTTAAAGATTGCATGGAAGTTGTGGAAAGGATTAAAGATGAAATTTCTGTCGAGCTAATAGACTTAAGAACTCTTTCACCCTTAGATGAGGAAACTATAATAAATTCTGTTAAAAAAACTGGTAGAGTTACTATAGTGCACGAGGCACCAAAATTTTTAGGTCTCGCATCTGAAATTTCTGCAATAATTAACGAAAAAGCTTTACTTAGTTTAGAAGCACCAATAGAAAGAGTTACTGGTTGGGATGTAGTTATACCTTTACCAAAATTGGAAAATTATTATTTTCCTGACGACAAAAGGATAGAAAAAGCGATAAGAAAAGTTGCTAGTTTTTAGTGAATTTAAAAAACTAATTTATATTCTGCAATCATAAAATTTTAATAATGGTATACGATTTTAAATTTCCTGATGTTGGCGAAGGCATAACCGAAGGAGAAATAGTTAGATGGCTTGTAAAAGAAGGGGAAGAGGTCAAAGCAGATCAACCCTTGGTTGAGATAGAAACAGATAAAGCTATTGTTGAATTACCCAGCCCAAAAAAGGGTAAAATTTTAAAGTTGTATCACAAGCCTGGCGATACAGTGAAGGTAGGAGAAGTTCTAGTAAGAATTCAAGACGAAGAATCTAGAGAAGAAATGAAAGAAAGTAAAAAATTTTATGGTGTAGTGGGCGAGTTGCCGGCTGAAGAGAAGATTGTAGAGAGAAAAGAGGTTTTGGAAGATAAAAAAGAATCTCAAAAAGAAATTTTGGCTACTCCTGCAGTTAGAAGATTAGCTAGAGATTTAGGCGTAGACCTAACAATGATAACTGGCACAGGAAAAGATGGTAGGATTACAGAAGAAGATGTTAGAAATGCTGCTAAAGTATCTATGTTAGAGCATGCTGAAGAAATTCAAAAGACAGAAACAAAAGCTTCGATTACTAGGAAAGAGTATGATATGTATGGATATGTGGAAAGGCTACCTATAAAAGGCGTAAGGAAAGTTATTGCTGAAAAAATGGTTAAAGGGGCAAACATAGCTGCTCCAGTTACGCATATAGATGAAGCTGATATCACAGAACTTTTTAGATGGCGAGAAAGAGAGAAAATTTTTGCTGAACAAAAAGGGATTAAATTGACTTTCTTACCATTTATTATGAAGGCTTGCGTTAGAAGTTTGAAGCAGCATCCTAAATTCAATGCCAGTTTTGATGATGAACATTATGAAATAATAATAAAAAAATATTACAATATAGGATTCGCTGTAGATACGCCAGCTGGCTTAATGGTTCCAGTGATTAAAGGGGTTGATGAGAAAAGTATTCTAGATATTGCAAAAGAGATATATGAGCTAGCGAACGCTGCAAGAAATCGAACTATTGATTTAGGAGATTTGCGAGGCGGTACATTCACAATAACAAATTTTGGAAGCATTAGGGGAATTTTCGCAACACCGATAGTTAATTATCCAGAAGTTGCTATTCTAGGCATAGGAAGAATTTTTGATAAATTAGTTTCAAAAGATAAAAAAATTTACGTTAGAAAAATTTTGCCCCTAAGCTTTACTTTTGACCATAGGGTTGCTGATGGAGCTGAAGCAGCTAGGTTTATGGATACTTTGATTAAATATTTAGAAGATCCTGGCTTGCTTTTGGCTGAGGAAGAATAGCTTTTAGATTTTAAAATTTTGCTAAGCATAATGGACCGGCCGGGATTTGAACCCGGAGCCTTCTCCTTGCGAAGGAGACGATCTATAACTTAACCAACCGTTGATCTACCGGCCCTTAGCTAAATATTCATAAACAATTTTGGACCAGCTTTCCATTTTATTTAAAACCTTTTTTGCATCTCTAAAATTAATTAATTTTCCTCGTATTTTCTCTTTTTCTCTAATATTCAGCTTTTCTTCGTTTCCGATTAAAAGATATGCTAAACCAAAATGAACTTTACCCAAATCATCATAATCGTCGTTAATAAAACCAATCAATTTTGCTTTTATTTTTCCTCTATATTCAATTTCTTCTGAAAACTCTCTTTGCCTTGCGTGCTCAATCAAATCAATTCCATCTTCAGGATTAATATGCCCACCAATTCCGATTGAATACTTACCTATATATCTTTTCTCGTTTTCGCTCGCAACTCTTTTATATACAAAAATTTTATCGTTTATTAGTAAAATTTGATAGGGAATTATTTGTTTTAGCGAAGAATTTTTTTCAGCTTTCTGGCGATCTACAAAAAAAGCATTTTTTGTGATAATAGGCAAAAAATTGAATTCTTCTATTGGCAAAAAACCTTGAAAAATTTTATTTTTAAACAAAACATTTCTATGCACTACCAAAACCTTTTCTCCCATTGAATATTTTAATGATAAAAAAATAATTTAAAATTATTTGTAAACTTAAGAGCCCTAAAATTTTTTCTCGTTCTCAAAAGCTGATTGGAATGAACTAAGCCTTTTTAGAGCTTCTAGCTCATCTTTTTTACCAATCTCTGCTTTTTTCACAAATTCTCTAAGCGTTTCGATAACTTCATCGTAGTGAGCACGATTTATTCTATATGGCACACCATCTTTTCCGCCTAAACAAAAAGAGAATTTCTTCGGATCTTCCCAGCTAGCTGGCTTACCGTAAATTATCTCTGAAATCAAAGCTAAGCTTCTAACTGTAGCTGCTCCCATGCCTTTTATCGATAGTAAATCTTCATAATTTTCAGGTTGTAACTGATAAGCCTCTTCAACAACCTTCCAGTTTACGTTTTTTGGTAGGGCTAGCACTATAAGCTTCTTTCTATTCTCTAAAGGTAGGAATTCGGCTAAATTTTTTTGATATATAGAGCCTAAAGAATGCAAGTCATTTCTTATTCTTCTAATCCCTTCTCTAACCAAATCAACGCAAACATTTCTGGCATCTTCGCTTTTCTTAGAAGTCATGTCTAGAACTTCCCTTTTTTTAACATCACATGCAATAGCAGAATGTGGCTCGTCGATAAAACTTTTTATACATTCAGATAGCCAATGATACCTTCGAGCGGTTTGATCTTGCACGCTCATTCCTTGCTGAACTATGGCATATTTTCCTTTCTCTGTGAAAAAGAAAGCATGGTGATAAAGAGTATAGCCATCTTGGATAGCTGCTGTATCAACCTTTGCAGACATTCTACTCGCATAAATTAACTCTTCAATTTTTTTGGCTGATAAATTAAAATTTTCACCATATTTTTGAATTTCTTCTGGAGTTTTTCTTGATATTTTCCCTTTTCCCCCGCAAACAGCAAAACCAAAATCCTCAAATTTACTTACTTCTTTTAGAACAGCAGTTGTTACTGTAGTAGCTCCGCTAGAGTTAAAATCCCATCCAAGGGTGCAAGCAAATGCCTGGAACCAACAAGGGTCTGAAA
>CAYRRN010000015.1:6558-10647 GCA_964426695.1 uncultured archaeon | reverse complement strand
ACAGCTTGTGGTAGTCCGCCTAATGCTTCGAATTGTCCTACTTGGCAAGATGGAAAATTTGGTAAAGCTTTGAGTTTTGATGGTGTAGATGATTATGTTAATGTTGGGAGTGGATCAAGTTTAAATTTCGGTACAGGTAATTTCACCATTGCAGCTTGGGTTAAAACTTCATCTTCCTCAAGACAAACTGTAGTGAGTAGATATAATGGTGGTGGGGCAGGTTGGGAGTTAAAAGTAGATCAATCAAAGATTTACTTTTTTTCTAGAAATAGTGCTGGCACTACGTTAGCAGAGTTCTATGGTACCAAATTAATTGCGGACGGAAATTGGCACCATATACTTGTGAAAAGAGAAAAAAATCTATACTGTCTTTTTGCAGATGGCCAGCCTGACCCACCTTCGACTATTTCAAGTGGAACACAAAGTGGCAATTGTGTGAGTGCTAATGCTGATAACCTTGATAATACTCGTAGTGTGTGGATAGGACAAGTTACAAATAATTTATACAATGAGCCATTTAACGGCACAATCGACGAAGTTAGAATTTACAACAGAGCTTTAAGCGAAGAAGAAATAAAGGCAGAATATCAACTCGGATTGATGAAATTATCTTCTTCACTAAATTCAAAAACCACCGAAAAATTTTCATCAGATAATCCAATAAATGTTTACTTAGTTCTTTCTTCTCCCTCGGGCGAATCTGGTTTCGATAGTATAAGGGTAAGGACTTCTGGAAGTAAAATAAGCTTAGTTGTTCCTTACGATAACATAAAATTCCAAAATAACTTTAGAATAGGCCCAGGAAACCAAAACATAATTATAGAACTTAACGGAACTATAGATAACAGAGTTCAGATTGCAGTTTCAAGCTAAAAATGGTTTTTATATTTTAAAAATAATAAATTGAATAGCTATGGTGGAAATTGAAATTTGGGCAGAGAAGTATAGGCCAAAAAGGTTAAGCGAAATAATTAATCAAAAGCATGTTGTAGAAAGATTAAAAGCTTTTGTTAAAGAAAAAAACATCCCAAACATGATTTTTGCTGGTCCTCCTGGATCTGGAAAAACGACTTGTGCTTTTGCAATAGCTTATGAGCTTTATGGAAAGGATTGGCGAGCTAATGTTTTGGAGAAAAATGCAAGTGATGAAAGGGGAATAGATGTAATTCGCGGCGACATAAAAAATTTTGCCCGCACTAAAGCTATAGGAGAAGTACCTTACAAAATTATAATACTAGATGAAGCCGATGCTTTAACTCCAGAAGCTCAGCAAGCGTTGCGTAGAACTATGGAAAACTTTACTAATGTTTCTAGATTCATTTTAATAGCTAACTATTCTTCTCGTATCATCGAACCAATACAGAGTAGATGTTCAGTATTCCGTTTTAAAGCTATGAGTGAGCAAGATATTAAAAAATTTATAGATAGAATTGCTGTTGGCGAAAAGCTAAAATTAACAGAAGACGCTATAAAAGCTATAGTGGAAATTTCAGAAGGAGATTTAAGAAAAGTAGCTAACCTTTTGCAGTCAGCTGCTTCACTAGATAATAAAATAAGTGAAGATACTATTTACGAAGTTTCAAGTATGGCTAAGCCGAGCGATGTTAAAGAAATGCTAGATTTAGTTCTAAAAGGAAAATTTGAAGAATCAAGAAAAAAACTTCAAGATATGATATTAAAACAAGGTTTAGCTGGAAGCGATATAATATCTGAAATTCATCGACAAATTTATAATTTACCATTAGACGAAAGCAAAAAAATTGAATTAATAGAAAAGGTAGGTGAATATGAATTTAGATTGACCATGGGTGGCAACGACATTTTACAACTAGAGGCGCTTTTAGCCCAATTTTATTTAATAACTAAAAAATTCTAAAACATGTGGTCACAAAAATACAAGCCAAAAAATTTGAAGGAGTTTGTTAATCAAAGAGATGCTTTGGAGAAGTTTTTGAATTGGATAAAAAAAGGTAAAAAAGATAAAGCTTTATTATTTTTTGGGCCACCAGGCGTAGGTAAAACAGCTTTAGTA
The DNA here is from genome assembly GCA_964426695.1 of uncultured archaeon. Classification (GTDB taxonomy): domain Archaea; phylum Aenigmatarchaeota; class Aenigmatarchaeia; order CG10238-14; family SCSR01; genus JAWADS01. The sequence continues at coordinate 8,615 of CAYRRN010000015.1, read as the reverse complement.
GAGGCTTATGCTTTAGAGAATAAATTAGATTTAATAGAATTGAATGCAAGCGATTATAGAAGTTCTGCTCAAATAAAAGAGGTTTTGGGTAGCTCAGCTACGCAAGCATCTCTATTCAAAAAAGGAAAAATTTTTTTAATAGACGAAATAGATGGTTTAGCTGGGATAGAAGATAGAGGTGGAGCAACAGAAATAATAAAAATCATAAAAGAATCTGTACATCCAATAATTTTAACAGCTAATAATCCATACCATCCAAAGTTGAAAAATTTAAGACAATATTGTGAGTTAGTCGAATTCAAAAAAATTCATGTTTTAGATATAGAAAAAAGGCTTAAAGAAATTTGTGAAAGAGAAGGGATAAAAGTTGATAGAGAAGTTTTGAGAGAAATAGCAAGAAAAAGTGAGGGCGATTTAAGGTCAGCGATTAATGATTTGGAAGCTGTTGCTTATGGCAGGAAAGAATTAAAGTTGGAAGATTTAGATTCTCTTGGTTATAGGGAAAGAGAAGCTAGTATTTTTGATGCTTTAAAAATAATTTTTAAGACTAAGGTTACTCTCTCTGCGAAGTTAGCTATAAATAATGTGGATAAAGACCCTGAAGAAATATTGTGGTGGATAGAAAACAACATATCTAAAGAGTTTGAAAATCCAGAAGAAATAGCTAAGGCCTTTGATTATTTGAGTAAAGCTGATTTGTTTAGACAATGGATAATTTCTAGAAATTATTGGAGATTTAGAGCTTATATGATAGATTTGATGACAGGGGGCATAGCTGTTTCCAAAAAAGAAATTTATAGAAAGTTTACAAAATATCAGTACCCGGAGATTCTAAAGATTTTGAGTTTGTTAAAATACGAAAGGCAAGAATCGAAAGAAATTTTAAAAAAACTATCTGAAAAATTGCATTGCTCGACAAGAAAAATAAAATTCCATTTTTTACCTTATCTAAAAATTATTTTGAAAAATCATGCTATTAGAAAAAAATTTTTTGAAGATTTAAATTTAAAAGAAGAAGATAAAGAAATTTTTGAAAAGATTATTTAGTTACGGAAATAGTAGCGTTTATTAGCATTTTTTTAGATAAAAGATTGATATAAAGGTCTACGCGACTGCAAGAAGTTATTACATATGTAAAATTTAGCGTCATTCCTTTCTCCGCCACAAAATTTTCAACAAAATTTTTGTACTCATCTAAATTAAGCATCAAATCCTCGCAGTATCGTGTTGAATTCACAACCTCTTTAGCCTTCTCCAAAATGTTGTTAAAAATAAAAGGCTCATCTAAGAGAATGGGGGATGAAGTGTCGATTATGTTTGATGGCTCTACCCATCTGCTAATTATGTACATGAAGCTTGTAATTATAATCGCTGAAAGAATAAAAAACTGAGCTTTTTTAAATTTTTTAATAATATTTTTTTCTTTAAACTTCAATTTTAACGAATTGAGCATGCGGTATACCATCAATAACAATAATGTTTTCTCTACTAATAAAACCATTCTTTTCTGCTAACTCTACAACCCTTTTACCAAAAAGATTTGCAATAGTAGCTTTGCTTAAAATTTTTAACAAAATTTCTCCTTTGATCAATCTTTCCCCGTAAAAGTTTCTGCTTATTTTTATTTTCAAATCTTTATAATTTAGCACTTTATCTATAATATCTTCGTCACAAGCTGCAACCACTAAGTCAAACTTTGTTCTAAAAACCTTAACCCAAAACATAAAATTCATCTAAACTTTTGATTTAATCACTGACTTTCCACCACATGCCTCGCATTTTAAAAAAGCTAATCTGTTTTCTTTTATTATTTGTGTGTCAGGCTCTCCACAAACTTTACAATAAACAAACTCCTTAACATAATTTTCCAATTTTTTCTGTAGCATTTCTCTAGAGAACCTTCCTTGGAGAATCAAAAAGCTATCTTGAATGTTTCCCGGGACTGCAAGTTCTTTAAAAAAATACTTTGCGATGTGGTTTGGGGTTCGCCTTAATCTTTGGGAAATTTCATTAAAATTTCTTATAATAGTTTTATTTCCATGAATTTCACTTTCTAT
>CAYRRN010000015.1:2687-6548 GCA_964426695.1 uncultured archaeon | reverse complement strand
CTCTCGCTCACATCACTTTTCTTTGGTACTTTTTCTAGAGCTTTTTCCAACAACTTTTCATACTCTAACATAATCAAAATAATTAACTTGAAACAATTTTAACTTTTCCTAAAGATGGTTCAAATAGTTCGCCAGAGCTCAGTAGTTCGTCAATAGTATTTTCTATAATTCTTTCAGGTAAATTAAGAATTTCAAAAAGTTTGCTAACTTCTACTCCATCTCCTTTATCCAAGTTTTTTATAACTTCTCGAACTCTTGGCTTATAATCAACTTCTAAATTCTTACTTTTCAAAATATATCTAACTATTTCTTCATCAATTCCATAATTATCTCTTGCATAATTTATAACTTCTTCCTCTTCAAGGCTCCCAGAAATTTTCTTTATATTTTCTACCATTTCCTTTTTTTTACTAAGTTTTTTCAATAACTCTACTTTTCTTAGTAGCTCTACATAACTATCTACTTTTCTCACTATTTCTGCATTTATGTAAATTTCGTCAAGGAATTCTTTTACCTTTCCTATAACTAGTACCAAATCACCTTTCTCTATCCCAGAAAAAAGTGACGCATCTTCTTTAAATCCTTTAACTCTAATTCTATCACTCCCATCATCCAAAATAATGCTAACATAATCTTCATTCTCATTAACAAATTTTTCAATAATAATACCAACAATGTTAACCCTTGAAATTTTTTCTCCGAAAGGGGTTATCAAATAGCTTGGGGTTAATTCTTCTTTACTCCCTTTCACAAAATTTCCATTAACCAAATCAACAATTCTAACTTTTATTGCAGGCAATCTTTCGTACATTTTAAGTTAGCTCCATAAATTTTTTAATTCACTATATAATTAAATCAGTGGCATAAAAAATAGTTTTCGAATTCATTTTATCAATCAAAATTTTTATCACATTAAATCTTACTCAAAAATCCAGGTTTGGGACTATAAATTACACCTTCTGTTAACATTTTTCTTATTATTTCCTCAGGATTCTCAACCCCCTGATTCTTTGATCTTTTTAAAACCTCATCTTCAGGAATTTCCTTTCCATATTCCTCTATGAGCTTATCAATAATTTCCAGCATTATTCTAATTCTACCCCTCTGTGCTGCCGTTACTCTTTGACCTTCAGCTCTATCTATATCCAATTGACCAGTAGTTGGCTCGAAACCAAATTGCCTGAGTGAAAATTTCATTAAATTAATAGCTCTCAGAGCATCTTCTACTAAAACTTCATTTCTTAGTTGAACTTTAGCGGAGGCTTCGGCCAATCTTATTAAAGCTTCGTATTGTCTAGGCGTTATAGCTATTGCAGATTCTTCTTCAGATTTACTTCTCAATTCCAAATAAAAGTTTTTAATAGCATCTGCAGCCTCTCTAGTGAGTCTTGGATGACATTTTTTTCTAGCGTAAGCGATATATTTTCTTAAAAAGCTTGGGTCTATTTCAGGCTTTATTTCTTCACCTTCGAAATGTCTGACTTTTAAAATATGCTCAGCAATTTTTTCATCAATTTCTGGATTTGGTATATCTCGCAAAGCAAATTTTAGGTCGAACCTTGCTAAAATAGTTTCCGGAATATCAATTTGTTCTTTTATTGGCAAATAAGGGTCGAACCTCCCGAGCTTAGGGTTGCCGCCGCCCAGGATTGAAGTCTGTGCGGGCAAAGTAGCGACTATGCTTGCTTTTGCAATGCTAATAGATTGCTGCTCCATAGCTTCATGCATCGCAACTAAATCTGCCTTATCAATCTTCTCGAATTCATCAATAGCGCACAAACTTCTGTTGCATAAAACCAATGCTCCAGCTTCTAAAACCCAACCGCCCAAAAATTCCTCGTCCCTAACAACTGTCGCTGTTAAACCAGCGCCCGTTACTCCTTTTCCAGATACATATCTACCTCGAGGTATTAAACCAGCAACTACTTTCATTAACGCACTTTTTGCTGTAGAAGGATCGCCTATAAGTAAAATATGTATATCGCCTCTAACTCTAGACTTATCTGGCAAAATTTTTGGTTCGCCGCCGAACAATTGCAACATTATACCTTCTTTAATAGGTTCTAGTCCATAAAGAGAAGGAGCAATAGAATTTATTAGCTTATTATAAATCTCAGGATTTTTCGAAAATTCGATGATTTTTGCTTCATCTTCTGGCGTAATTTCTAATTCTTCCCATTCAGTCTCTAAAGCTTCTACATTATTAGCTTCTAGATATATTTCCATTTGTCTAGATTTACTTCCTTTAAGTCTTCTGGGCAACTCTTTTAAAATCCCCGTAACTTTAATTCTATTTCCAGGGTCAGTTTTATTTTGCATTTTAGGCGATGTTAAATCCTCTTTTAAGTAAACCATTATTTCAGAAGGTCTTTCTCCAGTAGTTATTTCGAAAGGCTCCTCTATTACTACCCAACGAGCATCGTAAAGTTTCTGATTTACTAATTTGAAATTTTTTCTATTATTACAATTATCACACGATGTGGGCTGTGCCAAGGTTCTCTCCTTTTGAGCTATTGATATTAAGCTCCCGCATTCCAAACATTCGTAAATAGCTTCGCCAACTTCAGGCCTTACTTCACCCGCCCTTTTAACTAAACCTTCAACTACTATCAACTTTTTTATATGTTCGGAACGAATGTTTCTAATTCTGATTTCGTTTGTGCTAGGCAAATTGAAAAATCTCAATCTAATTTTACCTTCAATACCGACATCAATCTGCTTTACAGCTTCTTCTGCATAGCTTATTATTTCTTCGGGATTATCTAACAGATAATTAGCTAACTCAACATCGAACCTATCCAGAAGTGAAAAATCTATCTTTATAGATTCCCTACCCTCTTCGGCAGCTAGGATCAATTCTTGTTTGTAAAATTCATTTAAAAATTCGGCAAATTTTTCTATAATATCCTCTTTTTCCATACTATATGTTTTAATGGCTTTAAGAGCTTTTTATACTTTGCTTCTATTTATGAAGATTCAGAAGAATTATTTTTGCTTAACTAAAGCGTTTATTGATTTTAGCTTTTTGTAAAGTTTATCTATAGCTATCCCTACATCTTTAACGCTTCTAGCCCCTGTGCACACTACTTTACCGGAGCCAAATAACAAAAAAGCAACTTTTGGGTCTTCCATTCTCAAAACAAGTCCAGGGAACTGCTCCGGCTCATATTCTGAATTTTCCATGTTGAAAGCAATAGTATCCAAATTCAAGCTTGATTCTAATTTTGCAGAAGCTACTATATTTTCAATTTGAATTTTGTAATTTCTAGGAACTTTCACGCCTGATTTTTGAATAATTTTTATTACCTTTCTAAATACCTCATTAACATCCTCTAAACTTCTAGCCCCCGTGCAAACAATTTTACCTGAGCCGAATATTAGAGCTGCTGCTCTCGGTTTTTCCATTCTATAAACTACTCCAGGAAATTGCTCGGGCTCGTATTCTACACCCTCAAGCTTCGAAACAATTTTTTCTAGAGGAACATCCACTCCTAAGGAAGCTGAAGAAACAATATTTTCTATCCTTATGTTATAGCTCTTCATTATATCACAGTTTATATTTATTTAGTAAAATATTTAAATACTAACTTTTAATAATTTCGAAAGATTTAAATATATAAGCGAATATCCTGCAAGAAGGAATTTAGTTTGTATGCAGGCACAAAAATGGTTTCATTTTCTTTTATAAGGTCTTCTTCGAATAAAGTTACTACGATAGGAATGAATTTAGAATTTTTATCAATTTTTAATATTTTTCCTGCTAAAGGATTTTCTATCAAAAATTTTTTAAGTTGCGAGGTTCTTTCTTCTTGCATTTTTGCTGCTTTTTTCAAGCCAGATTTTTTATATCTTCCTTTACCC
>CAYRRN010000015.1:0-2677 GCA_964426695.1 uncultured archaeon | reverse complement strand
TTTACCCCAACTTTTACAATCAACGCATATTACCAAATCGAATTTTTTAGCAAAAATATCTATTTCAAATCGCTTATAAGTTTTGAATCTAAAATTTAACCTAGTTTCAAAATCGTTTTCGCGAAAAATTTCTGATATAAAATTTTCAAAATCTTTCCAAGAAAATTTTTGCAATATATTTTCCAAATTCTCTTTTTCGCTAAACATAACAATATTTATTTTATTTAAATAATTTCATTATATGGTTTATGTTGTTGGTATAGATGAAGCAGGGAGAGGCGCAGTAATTGGCCCTATGGTGATTGCTGGAGTTAGTATAGATAAGAAGAAAGAAAAAACTTTGTTGAAAATAGGAGTTAAGGATTCTAAGAAGCTTACCAACAAAAAAAGAGAAGAGCTGGCAAAAAAGATAGAAGAGATTGCAAGAGATGTGGTAGTTCTCAGAGTGCAGCCTTGCAAGATAGACAACTTTAGGGCGAAAGGTTTGAACCTTGATAAAATCGAAGCTATTAAAATGGCCGAATTAATAGAACTAATTAACGGAGATAAATTTTATATTGATTCGCTAGAGCAAAACACGAATAGATTCAAAAATTTGATAAAAGAATTTTTAAAAAACAAGAAAAATACTGAGCTTATAGTTAAAAATTATTTAGATGAAAGCGTGCCAGTTGTTTCAGCAGCTAGTATTATAGCTAAAGTTGAAAGGGATAGAGCTATAGAAGAAATAAAGGAAAAAGTTAATTTCGATTTTGGGGTTGGATATCCTCACGACCCAAGAACTTTAGAATTTTTAAAAAAAATACTTAGAGAAAAAAAGGATTTTCCTCCTTATGTAAGGAAGAGTTGGATTACTGCACAAAATCTAATTAGTGAATCTTGGCAGAAAAAATTAAAAGACTTTTTTCAAAAAATTAAATAAAATTAGAGGTTTATTATGAATTTGGAGAAAATATTAACGACGATTTTTTTAGTTTTTGGAATTTTTTCAGGAGTAATTTCGAACTACTTCACTAATTTAACCCTATCTGTTTCCATACCTTTATTGATTTATTTCGTTATTCAAATTCTTTTAATGAGGTTCTATAATATCAAAAGGTTAAAAAAATTAATTTACACAAATTTCATGACTTTTGTGCTAATATGGCTAGTTACCTGGATATTATTGTTTAATTTAAATATTAGCTAAATATTTTAATTAGGTTTTTATGCTCAAGCGAACCCATTACACAAACCAGCTAGAAAATGCTTTGGGCAAGGAAGTTGTATTAAGTGGATGGGTCCATGACATAAGGCTAAAAGGCGGTATAAATTTTATTTTGCTTAGAGATATCGAAGGAATAGCGCAAGTTATTGTTGACAAAGAAAAATCATCCAAAAAATTGTTAAGCGAAATAAAAAAACTCCATCAAGAGGATGTTATAGCAGTTAGAGGAAAAGTTGTAGAGAGCAAATCAAAACTATACAAATTTGAAGTTCAGGTTAGTGATATAGAAATAATCTCTAAATCTGAAACTCCTTTGCCTCTAGATCCTAGGGAAATTACTCCCAGTAATTTAGACACAAAGCTAAACTGGCGCTTTTTGTTTTTTAGAACAAATGAAGCTAAAGCTATATTTAAAATTCAGGGAAAAATTATTCAGGCTTTCAGAGATTTTTTTGTTAACAGAGGATATATAGAAATGCAACCTCCTGTTATTATATCTTCTGCCAGTGAAGGTGGAGCAGAATTATTTAAATTACCATATTTTGAAAAAACAGCTTATCTAGCACAGTCGCCGCAATTATACAAGCAAATGGGAGCAATATCTTTCGAAAAAGTTTTTATGATTGTGCCTGTTTTTAGAGCAGAGAAGTTTGACCAGCCTACACATCTAAACGAAATAAGACAAATGGATGTTGAGCAAGCTTTTTCAGATGAAAATGATCTGATGCGAGTTTTAGAGGAATGCTTAGCTTATATTTTAAAATTTGTTAAGGAGAGCTGTGAGGATGAACTGAAGATTTTAAATGTAAATTTAGAAATACCAAAATTACCTCTTAAAAAAATTACATATAACGAGGCTATAAATTTATTAAAAGAAGCAAAAGAAAAGATAAATTGGGGAGATGACTTTTCAAAGTTACAAGAAAGAAAATTGAGTAAGTTGTTGAACGAAATAGCATTTTTTATAAAAGATTGGCCGACTAAACTAAAACCATTTTACGCAATGCCTTATGAAAATAACCCAGAAATATCAAAATCTTTTGACCTGATTTATAAAGGTATAGAAATAGCTAGTGGTACCCAAAGAATTCATGATCCGAATCTATTAGTGAAGCAAATAAAAGAAAAAGGTCTTGATCCTAAAAATTTCAAATTCTATATAGATTGTTTTAAATACGGCTCACCACAGCATGCAGGTTGGAGCATAGGATTAGAAAGATTAACGATGAGTATGCTGGATAGGAGTAATATAAAAGAAGTTACTATGTTCCCGAGAACTAGAGAGAGGATTAGTCCTTAAAATATAATCAATATTTTCAAAAATATATTTTTTAAAATATATTTTGAAGTCGAACACAACGCTTAAAAACCCAAAATTTGAACATTAAACCAGTGATAGTATGGCAAAGAAGAAAAAGAAAGAAGAAGAGGAAGAGATGTAATAAAAAATAAAATATTTAGGTAAAATTT
>CAYRRN010000014.1:6987-10762 GCA_964426695.1 uncultured archaeon | reverse complement strand
TATGATTTGGAAGAAACATATTTGCAAAAATTGCGGAAATAAATTGAAAAAAGATTTTAATTACTGTCCTTATTGCGGAATTCAAATAAGAAATAGTGAATTTCCTGCGAAAGAAATTTTAAATTTTTCAGATATAGAGAATGAAATAGAAAAAGAGTTCAAAGATTTTTATAAAAAATTCTTTGAATTTTTTAGCTCTTCGGAATTTAAACCTGGAATTAGAGGGATAGGAATAAAGATATTCGCTGGGAACGGAAAGCCAGAAATAAGAATTACAAATTTTGGAGATAGAACAAAAGAAGAATTAAAAGAAGAAGCAGTTTCGATACCAATTTTGGAAGAAAAGAAATCAAGCAAAAAGATTAAAAAAGTAAAGCTAACTGAAGAGCCAGAAACCAAAATAAAAAATTTAGGAAATAAATATATAGTAGAAGTAAAGCTTCCTGATGTTGAAGAAAATAATGTAGAAATTAAGAAATTAGAACAAAGCTTAGAAATAAAGGGTTTCTCGAAGGACAAGGCATACTTTGCTCTTATACCTATAAACCAAAACTTTGAAATCGTGTCGAAAAAATTCGATTCTGGGAAATTGGTAATTGAAGTTAAAAAATTATAATATAAAGTTTTTTTCTTCTAAAAATATCGTTTCCCTAGTAAAATGAAGCGTCTGATAAAGAGAGAGCTATGATGATATGCCGTAATTAATTTAAAAATTATATAAAGTTATATGGAGTTCGAAGAAGTTTTGAAAAAAAGAAGAATGGTTAGGAAATATTTGAAAAAAGAGGTTTCTGACGATTTAATAGAAAAAATATTAAAAAACGCTCAAAAAGCTCCTTCTGCCGGTTTCACACAAATGCAAGAATTCATAATAGTAAAAAATCAAAAACAGAAAGAAAGATTAGCGAAAGCCGCTTTCAATCAAGATTTTATAAAAGATGCGCCTGTTGTAATAGTTGTTGCCTCGAATATAGAAAGAGCTTATTGGCGATATGGCGATAGAGCAACTAATTTTTATTCAATAACTGATGGTGCATTTTCTACAATGATTATTTTGTTATCAGCTGCGAACTACGGATTAGGAGCTTGCTCAGTAGGAGCTTTCGATGAAAAAGAAGTTTCAAAAGTTTTAAATTTGCCGGATTATGTAAGACCAATATTTATAATACCTATAGGCTATCCTGCAGAAAAAAGCAAAAAATTAGAAAGGCTAAAGCTAGAAAAAATACTACACAAAGAAAAGTGGTGAACTTCAAATTTATTATTGCTCGATCAATACTCTTCTTCCGATTCTTCTGCCTCACTCACAACTTCTTCAGTAACATCTTCCGCTTCCTCTATTTCTGGCATATCTTTGCTTTCTTTAGCCTCAACCTTCTTGCCTACGCCAAACCTATTTCTTACTTCAGTGATTTTTATACGCACTTTATCTCCTTTCTTAGTTCCGTTAACGAACACTACGAAATTTTTTATTCTTGCTATACCATCGCCCTTCGAACCAGTTTCTGTTATTTCTACATCGTACTCTTCCCCAACTTTTATTGGTCTCGGAAGTCCAAAACCTTCCTTGCTTTGGAATTTTCTATCGCGAAAGCCTCTACCAAATCTAGCCATCAAACTAACCTCCCTTAATTTTTATCTACTTGAAAATCTATCAACGATTCATCTAGAAAATCAAGTAGTTTTAAGAATTAGACTATTTAATCAGCCTCCTTTATTTTCAATTCACCTATGTTATAATTCGAAAAATAAGTATTTAAACTATACTCTTCTTGTGAATTTTCATCTTTTTCTATAGAATAAATAAAATTTTCTGATTCGTAGGTTAAAGTTGTCTTTACTATATCATCACTAGGTATTTGCAATTTAATCAATTCATCATAAATATTTTTTTCTTCATCAGATTCATACAAAATTTCAGCCACAAAATTTTTTTATCAAAATTTTCTTTTAAATATTTCTATTCTGAAAAATATTTTTTATTTTCTCAAAAAATTTTTACGACTAATTTATTTTTGTGAATTTTTGCTATAGTTCCAAAATCTTCACATAATCTAATCATAGATGAACAGATTAGATCAAAATCTTCTCCTTCTGCTAAATTAACTTGCATTTTAAAAGAATCTATTTTGACAGGAATTAATTCCAATGAATCAATTTTTTTATTTTTGTTAATTTTTAAGATAAAAATGAATGATTGATCGTTGCTAAAATATTCAAACTTATCAACTGCATAATCATCTACAAAATCTCCGGAATCATAAATTATTATCTTTTCGTTGTAAATTTCTACTCCTTGTGGAATGTGATTACTATGCCCCCAATATACATCTGCCCCTAAATCTAATATTTTTCGGGCAAAATTTATGAACTCTTTTGAGGGTCGGGTCCTAAAATGCGGACCAATATGGCAAGAAAAAATAATTATGTCCGCGACCCTTTTTGCTATTTCAATACTTTTCTTAATTCTTTCCAAATGCTTTATTGAATCTATCGAAATAAAATTTATTCCTGGTTTATTTTTATCAGCTTCCCACCATTTTGGATGATCGGCAGCAGAAATTATAGAAATTTTAAAATTTGATTTTTCTAAAAAAGCTGGCCTCGAAGCCTCTTCAATATTTTTACCAGCTCCTGCATAAGCTATCTTATTTTTCCTCAACAATTCAAGCATTTCAATTAAAGCCTCTTCGCCAAAATCCATTACATGATTATTAGCGATAGAAACAAAATCTATTTTTGCTTTTTTCAAAACTTTTATAGCTTTGGGGTTGGCTCGAAAGTGGAAGTAGCTTCTAGGATCTGGTTTGCCTTTAGAAGAAATCACACATTCAAGATTAATTAACCTTAAATCAGAATTATGAAAAAATTTTATGGTATTCCCCCAAACCCAAGAAAAATTGTTTAAATATAAAACTTCATTCACAGTTCTACCAAGCATTACATCTCCTGTTAGCAAAATTCTCAATTACTCACCCTTAATTTTCCGATTAAATTGCAGTTAGTATTTTCCTTTTCAACTTAATTAATTTTTCCTTAACCAACCTACCTTTAGCATAGGAGATGCAATAATTTAAAATTTTTATAATTTGTTTTTGGTTAGTTACTAATTTACTTTTCAAAATACCTCCGCCTCTTGGCAATATTGGTATCGCAACTTCAGAAACTTTAAACCCTTTTTCCAAAGCTTTTATGTTCATCTCAGTCTCAATTAAAAAATCGTTAGATTTCAAATTCAGCTCTTCCCATTTTTCCTTTCTAATTGCTCTAAATCCGGCTAAAGGATCACCCTTAAAATTAAAGCCAAGAATTTTGTAAAAGTTTTTCATAAAAATTATATAAGTAAGAAATATTAGTTTGTAATAATTATATTTAGACTTTTTTCTTAAATTTCGCGAACCAAGCACCAAATCATATTTTTCCAATTTCTTCAACAGTTTTGGTATATAGCTTGGTGGATCAGTGCCGTCGCCATCTAAAAATATAAGAATTTCGCCCTTAGCTGTTTTTGCTCCTAGCTTCATTGCATATCCTTTCCCTATCTTTTTACACTTTAAAACTTTAGCCCCGAGTTTTTCAGCAATAATTGGCGTCATATCTTTAGAAGAATCGACAACTATAACCTCTGATTTTTTCTTAATTTCTTCAGGAATTGAACAAATAACCTTCGCTATGGATTCTTCTTCGTTAAGAGTTGGAATTATTATTGAAATTTTTTCATTTTTCATAATTTTCACTTAAATCAAAATATTTTTAGCGCCAGGGCTGGGATTTG
>CAYRRN010000014.1:6028-6977 GCA_964426695.1 uncultured archaeon | reverse complement strand
GGCGATGCCCCACCAGCTTTCTTTCAAAAGACTCAAGGTTCGCCTTTGATATCTGGCGCATTGACCTGATTCTGCCACCCTGGCTCGAATTCTCTTCATCTTTTAATCAGACCTTGAGTCCTATAATAAAAATTAGTTAAATAAAATTTTATTCTCTATTCAAAACCTTAATATTTCCTGTTTTTGGTATATTTAATTGCAACCTATCTCTAAACTTAGTGGCAAAAGCGCCCGAAACCTCTATCGTATCCCCAACTTCAACTTTATCTATATCTTTTTCCCATAGAGAAAGAGAAATTTGGCCTGTGGAATCCTCTAGTAGGAAATCTGCTACGCTTCTCTTACCATATTTCGTATTAACCTCTCTTATATCGGATTTATCTATTACCCTAGCCTTCACTGATATATTGCTCATTCCAATTTTTATATCTGATATGTTCATTTTTACTTATTTCACATTAAATTTTTTTATTTAAATATCTTTTGGAAGATTTTTATGCGCCAGCCGGGATTTGAACCCGGGTCCTCAGCTTTCCTCAATATGGAAGGCTTCCACAAAATTGATGTCCTACCAGGCTAGACTACTGGCGCTCAACCAAATAAAAAATTTATAAATTCAAAATAATAAAAATAAACATGCATAATCTAATTAATCTACTATACTCTACTTCTCGGGAAGATTTGTTAAAAGAAGCTAAAGAAATACTTTCGGATAAAATATCCAAAGCTTATGGAGTTGATAAAGAAGAATTATTAAAAACCAAAGTTTATGTTAAAAAAACTCCAATTATATTTTTCATTCAAAAAATCGGCAATTCTTTAAAGTATATTATAGGAAAAATAGCAGGCATCTATAAAGAAAATGAAATAATTCTAGATGAAGAAATTGTGAGCTATGCAAGAAAAGATTTTGATAATCTATACAAATTCTTGAAAGTCTTTGCTGAGG
>CAYRRN010000014.1:5751-6018 GCA_964426695.1 uncultured archaeon | reverse complement strand
AAGCTCAAGATATTAAAGGAAAATTGAAAAGATACAGAAATTTTATTGATTACTTAAGGAATTATTTTAAAGATGAAAACGAAATAGAGGCCAAAATAATTTCGGAAAAAGTAGCTTCAGATGCTATTGGTTCATTATATCCTTATTTAATGAAATAACATTATCTTTTTATATCTCAAATGCAAAGTTGAATTTAATGGAAGAAATAATTCGTAAATTTTTAAAAAAATTAAAGAAAAGAGCTCCTGGAATAGATACTGAAAAAAT
>CAYRRN010000014.1:5133-5741 GCA_964426695.1 uncultured archaeon | reverse complement strand
CTTACAACCAAAAATGACCAAATCAAAAAAGCTAAAAAAATATAGATAAATTTTTAAGCTTTTTTAAAAAAATTTTTAAAATTCATTTTACAATTTAAACCCAATGGAGTTTTTAAATAAGGATTTGTTTCCAAAGGAATTCCCATTATATTTTGAAAAAAATTTACTAGAATTGGAAGAGGAATCAGATGAAATTTCTGAAATTATTATTGATCCTGAAATAATTAAGTCTGAAGATATTTTAGGAGAGGATAAGGTAGTATTGATTTCGAGAAAAAAATTAAGAATGGTTTATGATGTAAAGCACTTCATCAACTTCTTGGCAAATAGATTTGATTTTAGATACTTATTTTACTTTCACGATACGAATGCTGCATTATTAACTGAAAAAAACTATGATTCTGGTTTGTTGTTATATTTAGGCGAACCTTTTTATGTAAATTATGAAGACGAAAGGTTAAAATTAAGGATAATTGTTAAGTATGATACAATAACTAAAGCTATATTAATAGGTGATAACGAAGAAAATCTTAACCTAAGTATTTTAAGAAAATGCCTTCCTAAAATTGTCTTGACAGAAAGAAAATTTTTTGAAGAAATAATAAAAT
>CAYRRN010000014.1:0-5123 GCA_964426695.1 uncultured archaeon | reverse complement strand
CTATAAAAGTTGATGATAGAATTTATAATTTATATAAATTTTAACTCTACATTAAAAATCTATTTTGAAATTTTAGAAATTAGAGCTGAAAAGTGTCTACCCTTGTTTTTTTAATAATATAATGAATGAATTTTCCAAGACAAGAGTATAGTTGTAATTTTCTAGAAATTGTAAATCGGAAGCCTGCAAAAACTGGGAAGTTTACTAAAAGTTTACACCTTTTCTATTTCCCTTCTTATCAATTCCGCTTCCTCTTCACTCAAACTTTCAATTTCTTCCTGATTTTCTATCTTCACGCCCTCATTCTTTTGTGAAATTTTTTCTATGAAAGACCTAATTTTTGAAGCTATGATTTGCATCTCCTCTTGGCCTATATTTTTAACGTTTCCAAAACTCGGAAGCTCAGCATGATTATCACCTTCAAACCTAGGAACTACATGTATGTGAGCATGAGGCACGCCTAAGCCAGCTGTGATAAAGTTTACCATTTTTGCACCTAAGCTTTCTAAAGCAGCTAGAGCAATTTTTTTAGCCACTTCAAAATATTCACCAAAATTAGGCACTTCCCAAGTCCATTGGTAGTGTTTTTTTGGGATTACAAGAGAATGACCGGGATTCATAGGTCTAATATCTAAAAATGATAAAAAATTTTGATCCTCGTAAACAATGTAAGCTGGCAATTCTTTCCTTACTATTTTGCAAAATACGCACTCTTCCATACTTTTGATTATATTTTAAATTTTAAAACTTACATCCTGTAACATTTTCAAACCAATTCAAATCCTTAATCCCTGGCTCAACCTTATTATTTATAACTATTGATGGAACCAAGCTAACATTCGCCAAAATACAATTTTGAACTAAATTACCATCACAGGGTACGAAAAGTTTTAAAGGATAGGAAGATATAAGCCTGCCTAAGATGTTAAATTGTAATATTGTAGCTGTGTCATTACTCAATCCATAAATTTTTACATTTTTAATATCCAAGCAATCTATAAAAACTTTTAATCTGCTTGCTTGTTCTATTAGCTCATCAACATTCACAGTATTTTCTGGTAAGGTTAATAATTTTCCATCTTTGCTTATTATAACTTCTTTATAACTTACACTTTGACCTAAAGTTATTTTTAAAAGCACTCTGTTCAATCCACTTTCTTCTTTTATAGAAACTACCTCTACCTTCGAACCTGGATTAGTCAATTCGTAAAGTTTTGTAATTTTTTGTTCTAAGTTTTGTTTCGAAACTAAGCCTAAATCAAATGGCAATTTGTAAAAATAAGAAAGTAAAATAAAGATTAATAAAGATATAGAGATTAAAATAATTGCAAATCTTCTTTTTTTCGAAATCATGCTATTAAAGTTTACGAAAATACAACATAAATATTTTACTTCTATGTTTTTTATTCACAAAAAATAAAAAATAATTTATGAAAAAATCTAACCTTCAGATTTTTTTATTGTTTTTTTACTTATCTTTCTCGATGTTTATTGCTAATAGCTATGCCCTGAGTTGTAGTATAAGGAGTGGCGCATGCAATCAAAATGAGACATGTCTTTTTTCTTTGGTTAAACTTAACAATTCTCATGTAGGTGATTGTAATCAGTACAACTACAAAGTTTGTTGTGATAGGTTAGTTTCTACTATAAGAGATAATTCTTGCAACGCTAATGAAGGTATTGTCATTTCCATGAATAAAACATCCGACTCTCATGCAGCAAGCCCTAACTACTTCGGGAAAAAAGTTTGTGCATATTTTAATAACACAAACTATGGCGTAAATTGTAATATTAGAAGCTCTTGCTTGAGCGATGAAACTTGTGTGATATCTTTATATCAAAATAACAATTCTCATGCAGCTACGTGCGATTATTATTCTAATAAAGTTTGTTGTGCTGCGCTATCTGATTTATTAGTAAACGAAAATTCTATTTCTCCTAACAACACTTCTCCCAAAGTTGGGGATGCTATTTTATTCAACATAACAGTTTGGAATATTGGGGATGCAGCAGCATCTAGTGTAAATGTTTCTTGCTATGCTAACGGAAATTATTTTGATTCGAATTCCATAAACTCTATCCCACCAGACGTTTCGATGCAAACTCCCAGATACACTACCTGTACTTGGATATCAACTTGTCCTTCTATAAATGTAAATATATCTGTAAAAGTAGATCCTTCTAATGAAATAAGGGAGTTAAATGAAAGTAATAACGAAGCTTGGATTTTGATAAACTTGACGGAAAAATTAAACATTAAGATTGATAACCCCATTAATGGATCAAGCTATTATAGAAACCAAGTTATAAACCTTAATTCTACAGTAAACTCAACTTGCTATTCATCGCCCCAAAAACCTTATAATGTTACTTGGTATAACGAATCTACCCAAATAGCCAACACTCAGCATGCTACATGGCAAATACCTCTAGGCGACTTTATCTTAGGAACTAAAAAAATAACAGCAAACGCCACAAGCACTTTTTACGAATATGGAAGCGATAATGTTAACATAACAATACTAAATAACCTACCAAAATTCGTTGGCCCGAACTTTAATGTAACGCCGCCTGAAATTCATGTTGGAGATAGCATAGAAATAACTTGTGATGTTAATGACGTAGAGGATTCGGCTTCGCAATTACAAGTAAATATAAGCGTTAAAGATGCGAGCAGTATTTGGAGTAATGCCTCAGCTACAAACATAGGTAATACATTTTCTAGAGTATATTCAACTACAGACACTTCACCTTTAGGTAATTATACCGCTGTATGTTCAGCCCTAGACCATAATCAAGGTTACAACGAAACCTCTACTAAGTTTTTGGTTTATCAAAATGCAACTGTAACTTTAAATCTCAATTCTAGCTTTTATTGGTGGGGTGATGCTGTATTAGTATATGGAAACGCCAAAAGGAAAGATGGATCTAGCATAGATACTTCAACAAGCATATTTGATAACGTTACAGTATTGTTAGATAATAAACAAGTTTGCATGACAGATACTAATTCTTCAGGTGATTATAGTTGTGTTTTTAACGCTCCAAATTCGGTAGGAAACTATTCTTTAATGGTTAGGGTACCGGATCCATTAACAGGAAAGATATTCAGAAACTTTACGAATTTAGAAGTAAAACCTACTTATGGTAGCGGCGAAACAAATGTTAGAGAACAATCTTGCATAGCTTTGCCAAGGCTTTTAATAAACCCAGATGGGACCATAAAAACTGTTATGGTAAGGATTTGTATTTGGAAATAAATTAAGCTAATTTTAATCTAAAACAAAATTATTTTTATGAAGTTTTTATTACTTGCTATAATTTTAGGAATAATTTTCGCTTTAAATCAAATTCCTATAACCATTGCTCAACCTTTTTTATTCAACCCTAAACCTGCTAACAATAGCATAATATTCGGAAGGGATAGCGATGAATTCTCAATTAATATAACAGATGCGAATCTTAATTCAAGCAGCGCCAAACTTTTTGTTAGAGTAAAAGATCCGACATCGGTTTGGCAAGAGGTGAGAATGAGATGTTTTAACTATACTATAGAAAATTGGTATTGTAACGCTACAGTTTTGGGACTAGAAAGCCTTTTAGCTGATGGGAAATTCTTGCTCTACTATTTTGAAGCTTCGAATTTAAATTTAGAAAAAGGTTTTAACGGAACTATGGAAAATCCTTTACAAGCCTTGGTAGACAGATCTCCCCCAATAATAAATTTTTTAAATGTAGTAAATCAGAGTTATGTGGGAAATGAGAAGCAGGTTTTAGTTAGCATTGATGATGCTTATTCCTCTATAGATTATGGGTCTGCTCTTTATATGGTTGGAAACCAAACGTTCAATTCTTCATGGATTAAATTATTAAATGTAACAAACTCAACTTTCAAAACAAATTTTGACTTTTCACAATTTATAGACAATTCCTCTATAATTCTTTATATAAATGCCAGCGATGTTTTGGGCAATAGAAATTTAACTTGGATTAATTTAAGAGTGGACAACGAATATCCAAAAATAGACATTATTAGCCCAACCCAAAGAGAAGTATATGGGAATGTAAATTTGACCATAAGAGTAGATGAAAAATATTCTGGTATAAAAAATGCAACATTTAAAATCCAATCCTATGAGATAAACTTATATTGCGAAAACGGTTTCTGCTCTAATTTTTTTGATAGTTATTTATTCCCTGATGCCAACTATACATCAAATTTTGTAGTTTATGATTATGCAGAAAATTTAGCTAACAAATCTTTTGAATTAACGATTATAAATACAATGCCTTTAATTTATGTTATACAGCCTTTAGAAGGTTCTTACATTTCTGGTAATTATAACATATCTTTAAATGTTGGGAATGTAAATCAGATAAAATCTTCAAAAATTTCTTGGAAAAACTCAACTTTCTTTAGTGGTTGGAAAAATTTATCTTGTATAGGATTTTCTTGTTATATAATAATGAATTCTAATGAGCTTTTAGATGGAGCTTACACAATTGAAATAATCATAGAAAATGAATTCGGAAGGGAAACAAATAAATCGATAAATGTTTATGTAGATAACACAAAGCCTTCTTTAGCTTTAGGAAAAGAAATTGGTGAATATGTCTCAGGAAACTTTACAGCAACTTTTATAGCTACAGATAATTTCGGTTTAGATAGAGAATCTGCAAAAATTAAAATTAATGAAAATGAAAATATCTTTGATTGTTCATCTTCTTTTGAAGGAAAAAAATTAGTTTGCGCTTCTAGCTTTGATACAACAAAATTTGAAAATGGAATATACAATCTTTCTTTTTCTGTTAAAGATTTGGCAAAAAATGAAAATTCTATATTTATTCAAATAAAAATTAAAAATGAAGCAATCCCTGGTAGCGAGCTTCCTCAAGGAGAATTACCTGGCCAAGGAACTGAAAAGCCTGGTCCGTCAATAACTGATAAGTTAAGGGAAGCTATAGACGAATTAATCAATTCCATAACAAAAAATCCCGCATTATCTATACCATTAACTTTAGTTCCTTTATCTTTAGTATTAGCTTTTGTATTTTACAAAATGAAAAAAATAAATTTAAAATTAAAAATTTCGAAACTAGGAGAACTAAAAGCACTTTATGAC
>CAYRRN010000013.1:11536-12225 GCA_964426695.1 uncultured archaeon | reverse complement strand
GGAAGAGGAAATTTCGAAAATTAAAAGTATAAAAGAAAATTTTGAAATTTTGAAAAGGGAAGAAAGAGCTTTGGAAGCAAAAATAGAAGATACAAAGAAAAACATTCTTTCAATCGAAGATTCAATTCGAGGAAAAAATAAAGTGAATCTAAAGGAAAAATTGGAAGCAATAAATAAACAAATTTCAGAGATGCAAGAAGTTTATAATGAAAAACAGAAGCTTTATGATAAATATTATGAAACTTTTCTTAATAACAAAGTTGAAATAGAATTTTTGCAAAATGAAAAAATTTTATCTTTACAAAAAGAATTTGATGAAAAGATTAAGATAAAATTAGAGTTAGATAAGTATTTTGAAGTTATAGGTAAAGATATAGAAAAATCATTAGATGAGGAAAAGAAAGTTTTGGAAAAAATTAATGAAGAATTTCAAACTATAAAAACAATAATTCAGAATGAAAAGGATATAGTTTCTCAGCTTAACTTAACAAAGGGTAAGTGTCCATTGTGTGAATCACCTCTTAGCGAAGAGAAAAAAGAAGCTTTGATAAGACAAAAAAATCAAAGGATAAGTGCTTTACTCGATAGATTGAAAATTTTGGAAGAAAATAGGGAAAAGAAAGAAGTTGAAATAAAAAATTTAGAGGAAGATTTTTCTAGAATAAGTAAAATGTTTTCTGAAGTTGAAG
>CAYRRN010000013.1:7452-11526 GCA_964426695.1 uncultured archaeon | reverse complement strand
ATTTAGATGAAATTAAAAATGAACTCGAAAAAGCAAAACAATTACTTTCGATAAAAAAAGAAAACGCTTTAAAATCTGAAAAAGAATTGAATAATTTGAAAAGCGAGTTAAGCAAACTACAATCAACTCTAAATCAACAATCTTTGGAAAAAAATAAAATCGAGGTAGAATTAATTGAAATGAATCGATATGAAGCTTGGTTAAATGATTTAAATGAATATTTGAGGAAAAAGAGCGAAATAGAAGAACATTTGAAAAAACATGAATTTATTTTAAGGAGCCAAAATCTAGATCAAAAAGAAGATATGTTGAAAAATTTTATTGGTAAAGAAAAGGAAATTCAGACTAAAATTCTTTCTTTGGATCGAATAATAAAGGAAAAGAGTCTAAGATTAAATGAGCTTAAAGAAAATTATTTAAGAGCTGTTAAAGAAAAAGAGGAAGTAGAAAAATTAGAAAAAATAGAAAAAAATTTGAAAATTTTCCAGAAGGCTTTGGAGAAAACGCAGGATACGCTTAGAAAAGATTTTGTAATTACAGTTAATTACTATATGAATAAAATTTGGCAAGATTTGTATCCTTATCATGATTTTGTTGGTATAAGGTTGGCAGTTGAAGAGCGCGACTATGTTTTGCAACTGCAAGAAAGGAATGGAAATTGGATTAGTGTAGAAGGGATAGTTAGCGGTGGTGAAAGAAGTATAGCGGCTTTAACTTTGAGGATAGCTTTTGCATTAGTTTTAGCTCCGCATTTAAGATGGTTAGTGTTAGACGAACCTACACATAATTTAGATTCTAAAGCAGTTTCAGAATTAGCAATAGCTTTAAGAGATAAGATAGGTGAATATATAGATCAAGTTTTTCTTATCACACATGATGAAAAATTAGAAGATGCAGTTACAGGTAGCTTATACATATTTAAGAGGGAAAAAGAAAAAGATAGCCCAACACAAGTCTTTAAAATTTCTTGATTATGAGCATGAAATTTCTAACTAATTTTCCAGCTGTATTTATTAAAGAAATTGAATCTTTAGTAATTTCAGATTTACATATTGGTTTGGAACATGAATTATTTTCTAAGGGCGTAACTATACCAGCTCAATCAGATAAATTTTCAAAAATTTTGAAAAAACTTATTTCTTTGACTGAATCCAAAAATTTGATAATAGTAGGTGATGTGAAATATAAAGTTGCTGGGATAAGTAAAAGGGAGATAAAAGAAATACCAAAATTTTTATCAAGTATTAGCGAATATTCAAAAGTTATTATAACAAAAGGAAACCACGATGCTGGATTGGAGGAAATTGTTCCTAAAAATGTTGAAGTTTATTCTTCTCGAGGATTTAAAATAAAAAAATTTGGTTTTTTTCATGGACATGCTTGGCCTTCTAAAAGTTTAATGAGATGCGATTATCTTTTTATGGGTCATTTACAACCTTCCATAGAATTGAAGGATAAATTCGGATATTTTTTTAGAGAGCAAGTATGGCTAGTTGGTAAATTAAACCAAAAAATGATAAAGGGGAAGTATAAAATAAATAAAACAGGTAATTTGAAAATAATAGTAATACCATCTTTTAACAGACTATCAGGGAGCTTAGCTGTGAATAAATTGTCGAAAAAAGATTTAATTGGACCTTTCTTTAAAGAAAAAATTTTAGATTTAGATAAAATGAAAGTATACTTATTAGATGGTACGTATTTGGGTAGAGTTAAGGATTTAAAAAATATTGATTACTGAAAATTATAAAATTCTCTTAAAACTTCTTTTTCCCCCTCTGTTAAGAAATCATAAACACTTTTTAAAATATCTAAATCGTTTTTATTCAAAAAAGAAATTAGTTGCTCACCTTCTTTTATCTGTCTTCCAATTGTTGGTTCTTCCATGCTTATTGCAACCTTATCGCCTTGCTTTGCTTCATGTATACTTTGTCCTTCTTTTTGAATTTCTTTCACTGTCCCAACAATTTTACCTTTTAAATTTTTGAGTTGCGTTCCTGGCTTAAGCAAACCTTTGATAATTTCCACTCCAAAAATCGCAGGGTTAGATTGTCTGAAGACTAAGCCTGGAATGGACTTTATTAGACAAGCCCTATTAGCTTTTGAAAGTCTTTCTTCTATTCTTCTATTCTCTTCTTCTTTTAACCAATTCTCATAATCTTCAATCAAACGATAAATTACATTATTAGAAAAAATTTTTATGCTTAAATCAGTAGCCAATTTCCCAATTTCTTTATTAACTTTTACATTAAAAGCTAATATAACCTTTAAATTTTCATTTTTAATATTCTCTAACTCTAAAATATCTTCTCTGTTTATCGTTCCAACTTCCGATTTTCTTATAGGTATATTTTTTTCTCCAAGTATTTTTAACAGCGCCTCTAAGCTGCCTAAGCTATCAGCTTTTAAAATAATCCCTTCTATATTTTTTTTAAACTCTATTTCCTCAACTTCCTTCTTTAATATTTCCTCAACTTCCTTGATATCTTTTTCATCTTTAACTGCAATTAAAGGAGAACCAGCTATTACTTTTTCTAAATTTGGGGCTGAAATTTTTATACCCGCAGCAGCTATTACTTCATCCACAGGTTCAAATTGTTTTCCTAATCTTAGCTCTTGCAACGGCTTTGGCTTTAATAAACTTCTTACTCTAGTAACAATTATTTCTTTACCTCCTATAACTAAATTATCTCCTTTTTTTATTGACCCATCGTATAGTATGACATCTATAGTTGTACCAAGGCCTTTCGTTTCTTTTACTTCTAAAACAACTCCTCTCGAAACTTGAGACAATTCTAATTTTTCTTTTAAAAAGTGTTGTGACAAGCCAACCAAAACCATTAAGAGCTCTGCTATACCTTCGCCACTTATTCCAGAGCAAGGAACTATAGCTATTTGACTTCTAAAATCAATAACTCTATCAAATCTTTCAGCATCGAAACCTCTTTTAGATAGTTCAGCAACTATACCATAAATTTTATTGTCTAAATCTCGAATTACATCTCCTCTTTGTTTTTTCTCACTATCTAAAAAATTTTCTTTAGTTGGTAACCAGCCAGGAATTTTATCGATTTTTGTCGCAGCAACAACAAAGGGTATTTTATATTCTTTTAAAATAGATAAGGTTTCTTCAGTTTGCTCTTTAAAACCTTCTATTATATCAACAACTAAAATCGCTAAGTCAGCTACAGAGCCGCCTCTTTTCCTTAAATTTATAAAGGCTGCATGCCCAGGAGTATCTAATAAAAGTAAACCAGGAATTTTTAGTTCTACCTTAAATTTATCCAATAAATTGCCGCAAATTTTTTTTATTGTTTCTGCAGGTATGTAACTAGCCCCAACATGCTGAGTTATTAGGCCAGGTTCGCTTTTAGCGATAGCAGTTCCCCTAATTTTGTCTAATAAAGTAGTTTTTCCATGGTCTATATGACCTGCTGTTAATATTATAGGAGATCTTAATACCATAATAACACCCGCAAACTTAATCTATTTTTAAATTCTTAAATTAATTAGTGATTTTATGCCATTAACTATAAGCGATTTAGAGCCCATAGGTTTATGTTTAGTTACTCAAGACTTACTCGATACTAAAAGATTTATGGAATATTTCGGAGATAATGTTATTTTGAGAATGAAAGATAAAAGTTTATCCGATTTTATTTTGCCTTTAAAGCGTGAAATAAATTCTAATATAAATCAAAAAAAGTTTTTCGAAGGTTACAAAATTGTAATAATTAACAATATTGATAAAATTCTATCTCATTTAGGTAAATTCGCGAGTTTAGATGTGAGAGCTGTAGAAAATATGGTAAAAGAAGGGAAAGATATAATTAAAAAAGTTATTTTTGCTGGTAGCTTTGAAGAATTGAAGAAACTAGAACCAATTTTCAAATCAAAAATAACATTACCCTTATATTCCTTATTTCTAAAGTATGAAAAAACTAGAGGCTAAGGATAAAATGATTCCAAGTGAAATTGAAGAAGAAATAAAAAGATTGCGAATGAAAAAAATGGAATTGGCGAATAAAATGAATATTAGTTTTGATTTTGAAGAAAGAGATGAACTGGAAAAAG
>CAYRRN010000013.1:3326-7442 GCA_964426695.1 uncultured archaeon | reverse complement strand
GACTATGATAAAGACGAGTAAAATCCATAACTGAGGGTCAGTCCATTCAGGCATTTTCTTTTTGAATGTTATTTTCTCTAGGGCTTAAAACTAACTCTTTCCCCTTTTCTTTTTTAAATAATTTTTTAATATAATCCTTTATTTTCTTTATTTGATTTACGAACTGTGAAGTTTTTTTGTACTGTTGCGGAACATAGCCTTTAGTTGGCCATAATAAATATATGAAAATTCCAGCAGCAGCTCCTACACCAATTAAAATATAATAAAGTGAAGGTCCTATCGCTTTTGCTATCTGTTCTGGTAATTGAGTTATGCTAGGCTGTGTAGCGCTCAAGCTAGATTTTATAGATTCCAATAACTCGTTTACCTCTTTTGATTTTTGGTAAGCTTCGAAATAATTTTTATTTTTGAAATAATTTTCTAATTCATAAATTTTTGCTTTAAGAATGGAATAATTCGCTTCAATATAAGATATGTTCAATCTTTGTTTGAGCTCATTTATTTCTTGTTCTAGTTTAATAGCTTCAGCTTGATATACTTTCAAACTATTGTTTATTTCAATAATTTTATTATATCCTGGAGATACCCTTAAAATAAAACTTGAGTTAATTGATTTGTTCGTTCCTATCACTTTGAAATTTCCATAGTAATCTTTTACTTCTTCGCTACCAACATTAAATGTGACTAAAATCGGAAATGTTAGACCTGGCAACAAATTTTTGGAAGTGGAGTTTATGCTATACCAGCTAGCATTTATACCTTCTATACTAAAATTGACAAGTTGCGAAATGTCACCAGTGTTCTTAATTATAACTACAGTAGAGTTTGAAGAATTCTGCTCTACTAAAATGAAACTATTAGCTGTTATATTAAGATTTGCAACCAATTGGCTTAAGATAAGTGTATTTGAAACTGAGCTTGAAGTATAGTTTTGAGTTGCTGTGTTGTTACAAACATAGATAAATTCTCCAGTAGCAAAGTTTTGTATATCAGGGTTGCTAACTTCTACGCCGTTCCTGTAAAGCTTTGGAGTAATTTCTGAAACTGATGAAGTGCAGCTAACATTTGTTGGTGTATTAGGCAATAAATTCCAGCCTGGCGAGGCAGTTAGTGTTAAGGGAGGGGAAGATTTTGAAATAGTGAATGTGAATAATGGAGTAAAGTTGAAAGAATTAAAAGAGTTGTTGGCATATACTCTCCAAGAAAATGTACCGGCTGGCAATATTATTTGGAAAGTTGAAGTATTAGTTCCAGGTATTCTACTCATCGTATAATTTACAAAACTTCCAGTAAAGTTTGCTTCTATTAGACTAACATTGAAACCTCGAGCATCGTTACTATCATACCATGTAAAGTTAAATGTTGAATATGTTGATGAGGAATAGCTTGAAGGTATTGATGTAGTGTTACTTGACCATTTTGGAGCTGGATATATAACTTTGATGAAAATTGTTGTTTCGTTGACTGTGTAATTTTGATTCCCACTTGTATTAACATAATAAAAATAATTTCCTATGCTTGGCAAAATTGTTTCTGAAAATGTGTTTGAAGCGGTCGCTGTACTGTTAGATCCAGTAAAATTTCTTATAATTGTTAAGGTACCTATTGATGAAACGTTAATATTCAAGCTAGTGCCATTATAAATAGTGATAAAATTTGAATATATTCCATTAATAGTTATGTTTAAAAGATTGTATTTTTTGGTAATTACATAAATTCTTGGCCCGGTCGTTTTTACGTTGTTGCTTGTATCGTTTGCATACCATTGATATGTATATACCCCAGCTGATAAGTCTGTTAGTTTAAACGAGTATTTACCCGGCTCGTAAGGCGAGACTGTTTGATTATCGCTTCCATTCCAGCTATACCAAACTTTATCGATCTGAATATTGTCAGTCCAAGTTATGTTAAAAGTATAATTTTGGTTCTGAGCATATTGCGAATTATTTGCTGGACTAACTTCTGGATCAGGGAATGTGTAAGAAGGTAAGGTAACATCATAAACAGTTATGTTAGTAGAGTTTGTTTGAGTTATGTTAGAGGAATCTAGTGTAGTTGCTGTAAAGCTAAAGTTACCTATTGCATTTGCAGTTAAGGTTATTAGAAGATTTTTGCTTGCTGATTGAGTTATGTTAAAATTATGAAAAACTACTTTGGGTGGATCGTTATAACAATTACCATCTTGCGTACTGCAAGAATTAAATGCAAAGTTTGAGGGCAAAGTTATATTTACTACAGTAATATTTTCTATCCCCAAGTTAGTAACATTAAAAGTTAATTGAGTAGATACGCTTGCATTAATTTCTTGCGGGGTAACTGAAATGGAAAAATCAGCTGCATAGATTTTTGGAATAAAGTAAATCAAAAAGTATAAAAATATACCGAAAAATATAAATTTCGAAATATTCATTCTATCTCCTTAAAATTATTTAGGTTTTAAAAATAAATTAATATTAACTCAAACTAATGACGAATGATGGGCGTGATGATTTTTAATGATTAGTCCCTTAAGTTCGGAAGGAGGAAATGTATTCTACTTTGCTTGGTAAAGTAAGTTATTCTCTTTCTAAATAACATCTTTGAGAAATTATATGCCCTGGGTGGGATTTGAACCCACGACCAACGACTTAGGAGGTTCAGCCTTCCATTCGCTGCTCTATCCAAACTGAGCTACCAGGGCCTTTAACTATTTTTTATCTAAAATTTTTTCTTCAAATACTTTTCTCATTAAATATATTGGTAGATTCCCAGAATAAAGCATGGTATCGTGGAAGAATTTGTTGGAAAATTTATTACCCATTTTTTGCATAATTTCTTCTTTTAATTTTTTTATCAAATGCTTCCCAATTAAATAACTTAATTGATAGCTAGGCGACAAAGTATATCTATTCACTTCAGCTTTCGCTCTTACTTCTTCCATTCCGACATTATCCATTAAAAATTTTACCGCTTCATCATAACTCATTTTTCCTGTACTGAGCTTTACATCTACAATAATTCTTGCCGCCCTCCAAATCATATCTTTTGTTAGCACGAACCAACCTTCAGGTGAATTATCGAATCCAAGATTTTTCATTTCTTCTTCACAATAATGAGCCCAGCCTTCTACTAACTCTGTAGGGTTTAAAAGCAATCTTATTAAGGATTTGTTTTGGTTCGCGCAAGTTAGTTGCAAATGATGCCCGGGATAACCTTCATGAACAGAAGTATTATTGATATCCGCGTAATTATATTTTCCCAAATTTTCAGTATAAGGCGGAGTTACAATGTAAATTCCTATTTGATTTTTTTCGAATTTCGCGGGTTGAAAATATGCGGCGAATGGTATGAAGTGCCTCATATACACAGGAGTTTCCATAACTATAAGATTTTCTTTTTTTGGAATAGTTGCGAAATCCATTTCTTTAACAAACTCCTTAGAAATTTTTATAGATTCTCTATAACATTTTAAAATTTCTTGAAAATCTTTTGGATGGTTTTGCTCAACCAATTTTATAGCTTCTTCAACACTAGCCCCAGGTTTTATCTCCTCTGCCAAAATTTTTAATTTATTTTTCAATTCTTCTAATTGTTTTTCACCAAAAGATAAAATTTCTTCTGGAGTCATTTCCAACTTTCTTAACTCTATTAATTTTCTAAATTTCTCTTCTCCTATTGCAAATTCATCTTTAGATTTTTTTAACAATTTTTTAAGATAATTTTTATAATTTTCTATGGACTTTTTCGCTTTTTCATTAGCTTTCTCTAACTTTAAAACAATCTTCTTGTTTACTTTTTTTTCTTTCGCAACTCTTAATATCTCGTCCAAAAATGTTGGTAGGGTTTCGCAAGATTCTATAGCCATTTCTACCCAAAGTCTTACTGGATCCTTTATTCTAGTTTTCACTTCCTCAATAACTTTTGGAAATTTCTCTATCCTAGATATAATACTTTTTAATCTTTTTTCAAAAGGTGCGAATTCACGAGCAAATAAAGGGAATATTGAGTCACCGAGAGAAGATACTATATCAGGATTTTTCTCCCATTGTCTTAATTCTTTTAATTTAAAAAGAGAAAGGTCGATTAGATAAATAGCCGCTTCTAGATCTATTTTTTTATCGAAGGATAATTCTTTTC
>CAYRRN010000013.1:1238-3316 GCA_964426695.1 uncultured archaeon | reverse complement strand
TTCTTTAAAAAATTTTCTAATAACTTTATATCTTCAATATATCTCTTTCTATCTTCTCTTGGTAGTTTGGAGTCGAATTGATGCAACCCGAGATATGTAGCTAAGTCAGGATTTCTTTTGATTACAAACCAGAAAAATTTTTCAGATAGTTTTTCAAAACTCTTATCATAATTTTTCATAATTTTATTTATTATATCAAAACTTTTATTTTTTTCCTTGAATAAATAGCTCTAATTAATTCTTTTCCTATGTTTGAATTTTTCGTAACCTTAATGCTGCCTTTTTTACTTATTGTAGCTGAGAACAAAAATTTATCATCTATATAAACGCTAGCAATTTTGCCATTAAGCATTTTACCAAAAATTAGTTCTACGCTATTTCCAGCTTCATTAATCCCAAAATTAACTTCTTTTCCTAAAGTTGGAATTCTAGGTTCGACTTCTATATGTATTCCCAGTTTCTTCTCTATTTCATTTATCGTAGAACCTTCTTTACCTATCAATCTAGGGATAACCGAGTTATCGACTTTAACAACAGCATTATTTTCAGA
This sequence comes from uncultured archaeon, assembly GCA_964426695.1. Taxonomy (GTDB): domain Archaea; phylum Aenigmatarchaeota; class Aenigmatarchaeia; order CG10238-14; family SCSR01; genus JAWADS01. The sequence continues at coordinate 2,766 of CAYRRN010000013.1, read as the reverse complement.
AGTTATTTCTACTTCAGCCATTGGATCGAACCTTTTTATTTCTTGTAAAATTCTTTCTGCAGCCAATTTTTTTATCGATGATACTTTTTCTTCAACTGGAACTATTATGTTCTCTTCGCCATAAGTATATATCTCATATTCTAATTTTCCAGTTTCAAAATCCCTAACTTCTACTACAGGCCTAGTCAAATCAGCTTCTGTCATGCCTGTTGGAACTTTTACTGTTAAGTTTAATTCATAAACTTTTTCTACTTCCCCACCTTTAACAAAAATTACAGTATCAACTACATGAGGAAGCATACCTAGCTCTATTCTTCCGATAAATCTTTGAATTGCATCTATAGGTTTGCTGGCATGCACTACACCAACCATACCAACTCCAGCCAATCTCAAATCAGCAAAAATTTCGAAATCTTTAGTTTTCCTAATTTCATCGAATATTGTATAGTCTGGTCTAACTAAGAGCAAAATATCAGCTGTCTTTTCAAAATCTCCTTCTAGGGCTCCATATTGAGTTATTTCAGGACTAACTTGCAAATCCTTAGGAGACTCTATAGTTTTTACAACTTTTCCCTGATTTTTATAATATTCAGCTAAACTAGAAGCAAAACTACTTTTTCCTGCTCCCGGAGGACCAGCTATAATTATTCCCTCTGCTTTTTCCTTTAATCTATTTATTAATTTTTCAGAAAGCTTGTAGTCCTCCAAAGAAAGTTTTACTATAGGCCTAACTATCGTTACTTCTAGGCCATCAGAAAAAGGAGGTCTAGCTATTGCAATTCTGTAATTGCCCAATTGGAGAACTAAGGCACCAGATCTACTAATCTCAACAAATCCTTCTTCGCTTATTCGAGTAGCTTCAGAGATTTCCCTTATAATTTCTTCTATTTCTTCCTCACTTAATTTTTTATCCCCGATTTTTACGAGTTTAAAGTTTCCAGGTTTTCCGCGTTTTGCCATTGGAACTACATCTTTTTTCAAATGAACACTTAAAGTTTCTTCGTCGAAAAATTTTTCAAATTTTAGGCCTGTAACTTTTATTTCCGGAGCTATGTATTCAACTTTTACTCCTTCAGCTTCAGCAACTAGAGCTTGTACATAATCAGCTGTGTAAAGGGTTGCGCCTTCAGATTTGGCAACTTCGCGAATTAAACCGTCAATTCTTCCAGATCTAGCTAGCTTTATGTCTTCATAGCTTGGTCTTTCTCCAGTAAATCTTATTTTAATTTTTTTCTTTTCACATATTCCGCGCAACTTTTTCAATTCCTCCAAGCCTATAAATCCAGGCTCCCTTCCTTTGGAAGCTTGCGCCTGTAGCTCGTCTAAAGCAGCTAGTGGTATTATTATCTCTATATCTTTCAACTTACCCTTTTCTATCAGATCCGATATCTTCCCATCGATTATTATTGATGTATCCAAACAAATTCTCACAACCATTTTCATCATCTGTCAATTTGTTTTTGAAAACCTTAAATCTTTATAAAAAGATTGTTGTGGGATAAAATATAGTTATGAAAATATCCTTACT
>CAYRRN010000013.1:649-1228 GCA_964426695.1 uncultured archaeon | reverse complement strand
ATAACTGCGGAACTATAGTCGAAGAAGGAATATTTTCAGGGAGCAGGTTGGTTTAAATAATTTCAACAAATTCACTCTAACCTTTCAGAAAACTTATAGCCTCCATCACACTTAACAATCTTTCATTTCCACTTTTCATGTCTTTAAGTTTAACAAGGTTATTTTTATACTCTTCTTCACCAATTATTATCACATAAGGAATTTTTTTATTGCTAGCATAGCTGAGTTGTTTTTTAAATTTTCTATCCATTAAATCAAATTCGCATGTAATAGAATTTTTTCTTAAAATACTGACAACTTTTATTAAATAATTTTTTATCTCTTTCTTATTTGATACATTAGCCAAAAAAATCTTTGGTTTAATCTCTTTATCTATCTCAATATTTTTCTCTTTTATGAACTCAACTATTCTATCCAATCCCAAAGAAATCCCAGTGGCTGGAGTGTCCTGCCCGCCTAAAGATTTTATTAAATTATCGTACCTACCTCCTCCCCCAAAAGAAACATTTTCACCGAAAGATATTTCATAAACAAGCCCAGAATAGTAGTCTAACCCTCTAACCAAAGTCAAATCGACTT
>CAYRRN010000013.1:0-639 GCA_964426695.1 uncultured archaeon | reverse complement strand
ATCGACTTTAATTTTATCGTTAATCCCAAAATATTTGGAATATTCTAAAAGTTCGAGTAAATTTTTAGAAACTTCTTTAAAACTTTCATCACTTATCGAAGTTTGTTTTAACGAATTCAAAATCTTTTCTCCATTAACTTTTATTTTTTTAAATTCCTCCAAAACCTTTTTTTCACCAAGTCTATCTAACTTATCCACAATTCTCATTATATCTTTTTTATTATTTTCATAGCCAATTTTTTCTAATATTTTTTCGAAAATTTTTCTATCGTTCACTCTAATAAAAAAATTTTTTATTCCTAAATTTTCCAAACATTCGCAAGCGCACGCCATACACTCTAAATCTGCAATTACAGATGAAGATCCGATTATATCGATATCTGCTTGCCAAAATTCTCTCCATCTTTTTGCTTGCGGTTCATCATAGCGCCAAACTTTTTCTATCTGGTATCTTTTAAAAGGTAGTGGAAATTTTTGAGAAATGAATACTCTTGCTAGTGGCATAGTTAAATCGAACCTCAAACCCAATTCTCGATTCGACTTATCCTTAAAATAATAAATTTCTTCTTTAATTGCTTCTCCTAACCCACCTTTCGAAGCTAGCAATTCGAAGCTTTCTATTGCAGGCGTGTATAGCGG
>CAYRRN010000012.1:9172-13482 GCA_964426695.1 uncultured archaeon | reverse complement strand
TTAAAATCTAGGATTGATTTGCTGGTAACTCAAATAGATAACATTAAAGTTCAGAATGAAACTCTAAATCAAAAAATTGATTCGATAGAAAAAATGGTTGGTGAGATATATAAATTAGCCAAAAGCTAATCTAAAAATCATTCTTCTTCTCTACAATTCTCGCAAATCCATTGTCCATTAAAAGGTTTTATATACTCAGACTCTTGCTCGCATCTCTCGCAAACATTTATGTCAACTTTTTCTCTTTCAAAAACAATTTCTGCAAGCTCTAATTTCATAGGCTTATTAAAAGGAAAGTATCCTAGATTTAAAAAATCTAGATTCAGCATTTTGCTAAACTTTTTAGCTAGCATAAAATCCTTTTCGAAAAGCCACCAATAAACTTCTTTCAAATAACAATAAACACATATAGGAGCGCTGTTGTATTTTTTGCATTTAACACAATAAGTTTTTTCGTTCTCTGATTCAAAACTTTCTTTCAACCTAAAAATTTTTACAAACTTTTTATCAAGCTCCAAAAACTCGTCGATTAAATAGCTAGAGTTAGTATAATTAAGCCAAGCCACAACACTCTCTTTCAAACAATCTACGCAAAGGAAATTTGAAATTCTATCGTAACATACTCTACAAATCGTAACCTCTTGCTTCATTTAAACCATCTTCATACAATATATTGTGCTAAAAATTTAAATAAAGACAACTAAAGACTCAAGTTAGAAAAGAATTTTAACATTTTAATAGTTTACCCAAAAAAAGAAAAGCTTAAATATCGAGAAGCTAATTAAATTTTAGGTGACATGCAAAAAAATTTAAATATTTCAAAAGAATCTACTGAAGCTATAATACATGAGCTCCAAAAGGATGGAAGAATAAAGTATACTGATTTAGCAAAGAGGTTTAATGTAACGCCTGCTGCTATTAAAGAAAGGATAGAAAGGTTAATAGAGAAGAAAATTATTAAAGTTTCCGCTTTGGTGAACCAACAAAAAATGTATTCTGTAGTTGCTTCTATTGGAATAGAGGCTGATGCAAACGCTGTCAATGCGATAGTGAAGAGAATTAGGAATTGTCCTTTGGTTTATAATTTAGTAAAGACTTCGGGCACTCATAACTTGATAATAGATATTGTTGCTACAGACTTAGAGCTTGTAGATCACTTCGTAAATAATCAAATAAGAAGCGAGCCGGGAATAAAGCACGTTGAGGTCAATATAGGAAACTCTATAATTTATCCTGATTTTTTACAGTTAAGATTGTTTTATCCAAATGATCCGGAATATGCTCCTTGTGGTTTGAGAAAAGATGATGAAATGTGTTGCATGTCTTGTCCTGCTTTATATAAAAAAGAGAAAAAGGTTAAATGAGATTATGGCTATTGCATATATCACAGCACCGTATAGCGATAAAGCGACAAAGAAAGGAGTTAGGCCTTACGGTAAAATAGAAGATAGAGATTATATGAAATTCTTACAAAACATAAAGAGAATAGTTGCCGATTTTGGTTATCATGTCATTTTGCCTCACGAGCACTCTTATGATTGGGGGGATTCTAATTATAACCCTGCTTACCTAATAAGAAGGGCTTTTGAGTTTGTTAAATCGAGCGAGCTAGTAATAGCTTATCCAGAAAGAAGTAAAGGAGTAAATATTCTTATAGGCTGGGCATCTTTGTTAAATAAAAAAATCATAATATTAGAGCACGAAACAGAGGATACTAGCATAGTTTATCTTGGTTTGAAGGGTATTGCAGATGTGAAAATAATTAAGTTCAAGGATTTGCAAGATATGGAAGAAAAATTGAGGAAAGAATTGGAATTAATTAACTCGAGTTCTCGAAACGAAATCCGGGAGCGTTAGTTTTTATTTCCATAGGAAGCCCGCCATTTGACCTAATTGCCTCACTCACCTTATCCTTTTTCTCTTCATTTACTAAAGAAATTATGTTATCGCCTCCTCCGCCGGTCATTTTGGAGCCATAGGCGCCACTTTCATTAGCTATATATCTTAAATCGTCAGCTTGTCGAGTGCTTACTCCCAAAGAAACCAGCAAACCATGATAATTATTCATTAACTCCCCTAATTCTTGATTTTTATTTTCATCGCTTCCCCTATAGTTTTTAAGAATTTTATAGGCCTCTCTAACTATTGAATCCATTGGCCTCCAAAATACTTCTTCATAATATTCAGGATTTTTACTTACTCTTTCTCTAATCTTCGTAACAATTTGTGGTGTAGATATCTTAATATTTTGAATAGGTGAATAGATTAATGGAATCTCATCACAACTAATGCGTTCAATAGTTTCGCCTCCTTTTTTAAAGAGTATTGTGCCGCCATAAGATGCACAAGCTATGTCATAACCCGAACCAGCTCCACCTTGCACTTCTATAGTGTGAGACTTATAACCTAAATCGAAAAGTTCCCTTTCATTCAAAATTTTATCGAATCTTCTAGCTAAAGCCCCTATAGTTGCAACTGTGACTGCAGAAGAAGTCCCCAAACTTCTGGCTTGCTCGCTTATTTCGCTCTTAATTTCGATATTAGCTCCTTTTTTTGCATTCTCAATATTTTCGTAAACAGTTTTCGCAGCTGCAACAACATATCTAATATCGCCAACTCCCTTAACATTTATTCTTTTCAAATCTTCTATATCAATTTTGTATCCATATACTCCCAATTCATGAGAAGTTATAGAAACTAAATCATCTTCTCTTTCCTCAACCTCAGCTCGAATTCTATAATCAACAGAAGTGGCTATGGAAAGCTTATCATACATAACAGCATGCTCGCCAAATAAATAAATTTTCCCAGGCGCAGATGCTACAATTTTTTCTTTTCTCATTTTAATCAAATTAAATGATCATCAATTTTTTTTGGTCCTGGGCCGGGTTTACAAACATATAATCTTTTTACATACAATTGACTCTCAAGTTTAGACCTTACCCTTTCTAAGTTTCTTACATCAGTCAATAAATTCACATTTGGGCCCGCTTGAGTACCTGCATACACATCAATATCATAATCTCTTAGCTCTTTAACCATTTCGAAAACTCTGTGGGTTGCTGGAGAGTAATAATCTAGCGAAGGTTTTGAATATAGGCAAACTGTTCGGAAAATCTGATTCTCTAATTCGTATAGCTCGCCAAGTCTTTTCAAATCTCTATTTTTAATACTTTCAATCATTTCGTTAATATGAATTTCAGATACATCACAAAAAAATTTGTATAGCTCTGGGGGGCAAGTTTGAACAGTGGTTTTCATACCAAGCCTAGAAGGGACTTTCTTCTTTCCTTCTTCAACTACAGCTACTAAAATCCTAAAATCAGGCCAGTAATTTTCATCAAAAATTTGTTTAGCTATGCTGTCTTCGCTACTCTCACCTTTATCCCATTTGACAAACCCACCATAAAGAGATCTAGTCCCAGAACCACTTAACTGCCTAACAGCTTGATTAAGAATTCTTTCGCTAGGATTGTACTGCACGGCATCGAAAAAAGCAAGAGCTAAAGATGCAGCTTCTGCAGCCGAACCTGCTAAACCAGCCCCCATTGGAAACGTAGAATAACTTACAACTCTAACTCCTTTTGGCGTTTCCGCATAATGCTTAAGGATAGCTAGTTGTCTCCTAATCTCATTCTCGACATCTTCATTAGGCTTCGTCAATCCTTTTTCTCCATAAATAAAAATTTCATCTCTTGAATAATCTTTTGTAGCATCAACAGTAGCTTTTACTTTTAAAGGATAGTTAATTCCTTCTATCGTTACTGAAAAACTAGACCTAGTAGGTAAAAAAAGTTCTTCATCGAGTTTACCCCAGTAATAAACTAAAGGAGTATTAGGGCGAGCTTCGTAAGTAGCTATACTCATTAAACCACGATAATAATTAAAAAATAAATAATTTAAAGTTATGCCATCAATTTTTAAAATTTTTAAAATTATAGTTTTAATTTTGAAACAATTAAAGACACTTCATATTCAGATATTTTTATTTTTTGAGAGCGTGGATAAGGATCTACGCTTAACAAATATATTGAATATCCATTGAATTCTTTATAACTTAAATTCGAAGCACCATTTCTCAAAGTTAGCTCTAAATTTCCAAAGTTTTCGTGATTTTTAACGATATTAATTAATACTTTAGCCTCGCCTTCCCAAAAACAAAAAACATCTTGAGGACATCGAGAATCAAATACATCTAAAAGTTTAATTTTTAAATTCTCGCCAAGCACTACAGCTGTTTGGTTTATTTTTATTTTAAAAGGCTTATCTAGATGGACAAAAATTTCTTCGGGTAAAAAGTCACCATAAAA
>CAYRRN010000012.1:6429-9162 GCA_964426695.1 uncultured archaeon | reverse complement strand
TAAATCATAATGATTTTTAAAAAAGCAAATATTTAAATATTAAAATTTTAAATTAAATTTATGGTTTATTTTCAGACTTTGCAAGAAATTTTATCTAATCCTGTTCATGCTATATTGAAAGCTAAAAAAGAGAGGAATACGAATAAAAGCGTTGCAATACTTTTTGTCGACTGGGTTTTATTTGCTCTTGGGGCTAGCCTAGTTATGTTCAAATTCGCTAAATTTTTTACCTTACTAGTTTTCTTTTCAGTCTTCGTTTTGGGCTTGCTAGGTTCTTTATTTTTCTCTTTGCTAGTTCAAATAATCTTCAACATTCTTGGAAGTAAAGGTAAATATTTCGATGCTTTGACAGCACTAGCATATTCTAAATTCCCTCTATCTTTGGGTGTAGTTATAGTTAGTGTTTTATCTTATCTTCCACTTGCTGGTTTATTAATATCTATAATAGTTCTTTCAATATTCGGGGCGATGGCTATAGCCACTTTCTACAGAGGCTTGAAAGAGTTGTTTGGTTTGGATATTATAACTACTTGGATCGGAATAGGCTTACTTATGTTTGTGTTATTTGTAGCTTTTTACCTAGGCGTTATGATAAACTTTTCCACGAACCTTTTTTTAAATAAATTTACGCAACCTTCTTTTCCTCTTTACTAAAAATCGAGTTTTAATCTTTTGTCTCTCAGAGCAAACTTTGCCAACATTTGGTAATAAGTGGCTTCCTTATCAAGCATTCCCGAGGACAAGTAGTACTTTCAGATACCCCTTCAATTATATAATTCTTTAATAGTTCGTGTAGTTCTTTAGGCAGTAATAAGTTAATAAAAACCAATTTAGCATGGTTTAAATAATTGTTATCACATTTAAATTTTGATGATAATCGGTTTAGTTGGTAAACCTTCCTCAGGAAAATCTAGTTTTTTTAAGGCTGCCACTTTGATAGATGTAAAAATAACTGGCATTCCTTTTTGCACGATAGAACCTAATGTTGGGGTTGGATATGTTTGCATAGATTGTGTAGAAAAAGAGTTTGGAGTAAAGTGCAATCCTAAGCAGGGGTTTTGTAAGAATGGGAAAAGGTTTATTCCGGTAAAGCTAGTTGATGTCGCTGGCTTAGTTCCTGGAGCTCACGAAGGAAGAGGTTTGGGAAATAAATTTTTAGATGATTTAAGACAAGCTTCTGTATTGATCCATATAGTTGACGCATCTGGCCTAACTGATGAAGAAGGTAAGCCAACTCAAGGACACGACCCTTTAGTCGACATAAAATTTTTAGAAAGGGAAATAGATCTGTGGTTTTCGGAATTAATTAAAAAAGCTTTGTCAAAAGTTGAAAGACATATAGCAAAATCAATGAAAGCAGATATAGTAAAGATTTTGGCTGACCAGCTAAGCGGTCTTGAAATTAGCAGAAAGGATATAGAAAAAGCTTTGGAAAAATCTTCTATATCAGATATTGAAAATTTTGCCAAAACTATTAGGGAAATATCTAAACCTATAATAATAGCTGCCAATAAGATTGATTTAAAAGAAGCACAAGAAAATTTTGAGAAAATTAGGTCAAGATATGATAATGCAATACCAACTAGCGCTGAAGCAGAAATCGCCTTAAAAAAAGCTGCAGAAAAAAATTTTATAGAGTATAATCCTGAAAACGGATTCGAAATAATAAGCAGTTTAGAAGAAAGACAAAGAATGGCTTTGGAGTTCATTAAGAAAAATGTTGTAGATAAATATGGTTCTACAGGAATTCAAAAATGCCTTAATAAAGCTGTTTTTGATACTTTAAATTACATAGCAGTTTACCCTGTAGCAGATTCTGACAAGCTTAGCGACAATCATGGCAATATTTTGCCTGATGTTTTTTTAGTTCCAAAAGGCACAAATTGTAGAGAGCTTGCTTTTAAAATTCACACAAGTATAGGCGAAAATTTCATAGCAGGAATAGATGCGAGAACAAAAAAGAAATTATCAGCAAATTATGAACTAAAGAACAACGATGTTATCGAAATCGTTTTTAGAAAATAAATTCTTAAATATTATTTATGAAAAATTTTTTAAAAGATGAAATAAATGCTGTAATTTTCGATTTCGATGGAGTTTTAATAGATTCTTATAATGATCATGCAGACGCTTTTCTTATAGCGGGAAAAAAATTCGGATTAAATTTTGATAAAAATAAGATATTCAAAAGTTTTGGTATATCTGCTAAAGAAATTGTTAAAAGTTTTTATCCAAACTTAAAAGAAAGTTTTTTGGAAAAATTTGTTAGAGAAAAGAAAAAAATATATAGAAAAATTGTTAGAGAAAGAGGTATAAGGTTAAATCATGGAGCAAAAGATATTTTAAGATTTCTGAAAAAGAAAAATTTGAAAATTGCCATATCTTCTTCCGCTTCTAAAAAAAATATTCTTTTAGCTCTTGAAAAAAATAAAATAAGAAATTTTTTTGACGCGATAATAGCTGCCGAAGATACAAAAAAACATAAACCAAATCCTGATCCACTATTAAAAACTGCAAAAAAAATTAAAGTTGACCCAAAGACTTGTTTCTATATTGGCGACTCTATATATGAAATGATTGCCGCTAAAAGAGCTAAAATGAAAGCAATAGGCTTGCTAACTGGCATATACAAAAGAAAAGATTTAGAGAAATATAAGCCTGTTTTTTTGGCGAATAATCTTAAAGAAATTAAAAACTTTTTTAAAAAATTTTTGTAAAAATATTGTGTTATGG
>CAYRRN010000012.1:0-6419 GCA_964426695.1 uncultured archaeon | reverse complement strand
AAATATATTTTGGAAAATATAATAAAAAAACAAATAAATATTCTAGGCCCTAAAATTTAACAAGTTATGTATTCTCAAGAAATAGAATCACTACTTAAAGCTAATAACATTTCTATAGGTGATAGAGTAAGAATTGAGAAAAAAGGTAGAACTTTTGAAGGATTCCTAATGCCGAAAAGTGAAGTGGGCGACCCAAATTGCATAGTTGTTAAGTTGGATAATGGCTATAATATAGGCATAAAGTATGAAAAAGGTTTAAAAATAAATAAACTAGCTGAAAAGAAAGAGTTAGAAAAGTTTCCGGTTAAGGTTTTCAAACCTAACCCTAAATTACCAAATATTTCTTTGATAGCGACTGGTGGCACAATAGCATCGAGAATAGATTATATAACTGGTGGTGTGAAAAGTGCTTATAGTATAGAGGAGATTCTTTTTTCTGCCCCCGAGCTAGCAGAGATAATAAATTTAAAAGACTCAACTTTATTATTCAACCTTTCGTCAGAAGATTTATGGTACAAAAATTGGCAGGTAATGGCAGAAGAGGTAGCAAAAAAATTGAATAAAGGAGCTAGAGGTGTGATAATAACGCATGGGACAGATACCATGCATTTTAGCTCAGCAGCCTTAAGTTTTATGTTAAAAAATCTCAGTAAGCCTGTAATACTTACTGGTGCTCAAAGGAGTAGCGATAGGGGAAGCTCAGATGCAAGAATTAATTTAATATGCTCTGCCTATCTAGCTGGCTATAGCGATATAGGGGAAGTGGGCATATGTATGCATGCAGAGAGTAGCGATAGCTTTAATTTTTTCTTGCGTGGCACTAAAGCCAGAAAAATGCATTCCACTAGAAGAGATGCTTTTAGGCCAATAAACGAGTTACCATTAGCAAAAGTCTGGCCAAACGGAAAAATAGAAATAGTTAACAAAAACTATAGAAAAATTTCTGATAGTAAAGTTGTAGCTGATACAAAATTTGAGCCAAAGGTTGCGCTAATAAAGGCATATCCAGGATCCTTGCCTGAGATAATTGATTTTTATGTTGAAAAAGGATTTAGGGGTATAGTTATAGAAGGTACTGGCATGGGGCATGTGCCTACAAGCACAGAAGAAAAGGAGAGAAGTTGGATTCCACATATAAAGTCTGCGATAGAAAAAAATGTAGCTATAGTAATAACGACTCAAACAATTTATGGGAGAGTTCATCCATACGTTTATCGCAACCTAAGAATTTTGGGTGAAACAGGGGTTATATGGGGCGAAGACATGCTTCCTGAAGTAGCTTATGTTAAACTTGGCTGGGTATTGGGTCATGAGAAAAATATGGAAAAAATTAGGGAGCTAATGCAAAAAAATCTATGTGGCGAAATTACAGAGCAAAGCGACCCTAGAGCCTTTTTGTTGTGATTGAAATGAACGATAATATAAATTATAAAAAAATTGGTTTGAAGTGTGGAATAGAGATACATCAGCAGTTAGACACTAAACACAAACTTTTTTGTTTTTCTAAGGCAAGCCTTGAAGAGAAAAATTTTATAGGAGAAATTGAAAGAAAGCAACATCCTGTAGCGAGTGAGTTAGGAGAAGTAGATTTAGCTGCACAATATGAATACCTTAGAGATAGAAAGTTCATCTATCAAGTTTATCCGGATGAAGTTTGTTTGGTAGAAACAGATGAAGAGCCGCCAAGAGGAATTAATGAAGAAGCTCTAGATATTGCTTTGCAAATAGCTCTTATGCTTAATTGCTATATACCTGATGAAATTCATGTTATGAGAAAAATTGTTATCGATGGTAGCAACACAACTTCGTTCCAAAGAACAGCGATAGTGGGTTTAGATGGCTACATAAATTATAAGGGAAAAAAGATTGGAATAAAAAGCGTTTCTTTGGAAGAAGATTCTTCAGCTATAGTATCTGAAGAAAATGGCAAAGTTTACTATAAGCTCAACAGATTAGGCATACCTTTAGTAGAGATATCTACCAAAACTTTAGAAGGTCTAACGCCTATAGAAATACAAGAGATAGCTTTTAATTTGGGAATGATATGTAGATCAACAAATAAGGTTAAAAAAGGTATTGGTAGCATAAGGCAGGATTTAAACATTTCTATTAAAGGAGGGGCAAGAGTAGAAATAAAAGGAATACAGGAGCTATCCTTAATATCTAAAATTATAGAAAACGAAGTTTTTAGACAACTAAGCCTTTTGGAGATAAAGAAATGGTTATCGAAAAGGTTAAGAAAAATTTCAAATAGCATAGAGGTTAGTGAAGTTTTAAGAGAAACGAAAAATCCTGTTTTGAAGAATATTTTGGATAAAAATTGGAGCATTAAAGCGATATTATTGCCCAAATCAGCTGGTTTGTTAAAAAGAGAGATAATGCCAGGAAAAACTTTAGGAAAAGAGATAAGCGAAATAGCCCAGGCTTATGGAATTAAAGGAATTATCCACTCAGACGAAGATTTGGTTAAAAATCTTTTATTGGAAGATTTTAAAAAAGTAAGGGAGTATGTTGGCGCTGATATAAATGATTTGATAATTTTGGTTGGAGAGCCTAAAGATAAGAAAATTTCTAAAAATATTTTAGAAAAGTTAAGACAACTTTTGAATGGAGTGAGCGAAGAGGTTAGATCTGCTGAAGAAGATGGTAAAACAAGATTTACTAGACCTTTGCCCGGCGCTGCAAGGATGTATCCAGAGACAGATGTAATACCGAAATTAATTACTAAGGAAAAGTTGGAATTAATAAAAGAAAAATTACCAGAACCTTGGACTAAAAAACTTAAAAGATTTCTAAAATATAAGCTTTCTGAGCAACTTGCAATGCAAATTTTAGAATCCGAATATTTAGAACTATTCGAAAAAATAGTTAAAGAGAAAAAGGTTGAAGCGAGTATAGTTGCTAACACCTTCACCTCAATCATAAAGGATTTACAAAAGAGAGAAGCGGTAAAAATTGAAAATTTAAAAGAAAAGCATTATCTAGAGATTTTTGACTTCTTGGCAAAAAAGAAAATAGTGAAAGAGGCTATACCAGAAATAATAAAATATCTGTCAGAGAATCCAGAATCTTCTGTTAGCAACGCAATTAAATCTTTAAACCTTAAACCTATGCGTAAAGACGAATTGATAAAAATTGTTAAAGATGTAGTTGCTATACCAAAAATAAGCTTCGAAAAAGCGTTGGGTTTGGTTATGGGCAAGGTTAGGGGAAGAGTTGATGCACAAGAAGTTGTGAAATTAATTAAGAAATTTTTGAAAAAATAGCTCACTTTAAAACTTTTTTCCTTTCATTCTCCACTATCTTCCTAGCTTTTTCAACAACTTTAGGAAATTCTCTGCCGCGCATTATAAAATTCTTTTCTGCCTTTTTAGCTTCTAAAGATTTTATCATATAATTCTCAACAAAATTTACATCAAAATCTTTACAGGAAAATACATCTATAGAAGCAAACCTTTGCTCTACAAAAGTATGAATACTTATATGACTTTCAGCTATTAGAACAAAAGCAGATATACCACCTTTATCGAAAGAATTTTCCCTACCAGGATATACTAAAATTTGAGGTTCTGAAATTTTGTGCATACCTATTAATTCAGGTAATTCATCTAATAATTTAAATATAAAATTTTTATCAGAAAGCTTCTTTTTGTTACAATAGTAAAGATCCAAAGTAAGATGTGGCCCAAACATTTGTTATCCAATTGCCTCCGTTGCTTTGCTAAATTTGTATATTTCATTTAAACTTATAAATTTTTCTATATTCTGGTTAAGAAAAAAATTGTAAAATTTCTATTCGCAATATAAAATGCAAATACTTAAATATATCGCAATAATAAAATATTTCATTTAGGGAAAATATGGAAAAAATAAAATTGTTAATCATTTTGGTCAGTTTAACGTTAGGTTTGACAATTATAAATTTACATTCGACGCTAAACTTAAACGAAAAATTCGATTCTATTTCAGGAAAAGTTGTAGAAGAAAAAAATAATCAACCCACAGCTGGAGAGCCTCAACCATCAAGAATTCAAGTTAGTTTGGATGATGACCCAATAAAAGGTTCTAATAATGCTCCAGTAACAATTGTTGAATTTAGCGATTTCCAATGTCCATTTTGTGCAAGGTTTTACTTTCAGACTCTTCCTTTGATTGAGGAAAAGTACATAAAAACTGGAAAAGTAAGATTTGTTTATAGAGATTTCCCGCTTAGTACAATTCATCCCCATGCACAAAAAGCGGCTGAGGCAGCAGAATGTGCAGATGAGCAAGGAAAATTCTGGGAATACCATAATAAACTTTTTGAAAACCAAAATGCTTTAGATGTAAGTAGCTTAAAGCAATATGCAAAAGATTTGGGCTTAGATATGGTGAAATTCAACAATTGCTTAGATTCGGGTATAATGGCATCGGAAGTTCAGAAAGATTTTAGCGATGGAACAAGTTATGGAGTTTCCGGTACTCCAACATTTTTCATAAATGGAATTCAAATAGTTGGGGCCCAACCTTATAGCACTTTCGAGCAAGTTATAGAAAGCGAACTTAAAAAATAAAATTATTGAAAATCTATAATTTTTCCAATTAAATAATTGTTTTTTGCATCAACTATCTCAACATCTACGAATTTTCCTAAATATGACAAATTACATTCTTTAATTATAATAGGTTTGTAAGATAGATTTCTGCCCTGAAAACCTTTATCAAATTTTTCATCTATCAGTACTTTACCCTTCCACCCCAACCATTTCTTATTTTTCTCCAAAGAAATTTTTTGTATTAGTTCATGTAACTTCTTACTCCTTTCATTTATAATTTTTTTATCTATTTGGCGCATTTTATATGCCAAAGTACCTGGCCTGGGGCTAAACTTAGAAAGATTCACAATATCAGGTTTTACTTCTTTAATCAAATCTATGGTATCCTCAAAATCTTCTTCCTCTTCGCCTGGGTGACCGACTATTATATCAGTAGCAAGCGTCAAATCTATTATTTCTTCCCTAAATTTTTCAACATAATAAACAAAATCCTCAACGCTATAGCCACGACGCATTATTTTTAAAACCTTATTGCTTCCTGATTGAACGCATAAATGCAAGAATTTAAAAATTTTTGGATTTTTAAAAACTTCTATTAGAGAATTTAACTCGAACTTTTTGAAGTGTAATGGGTTCATCATACCAACCCTTATCAAAAATTCGCCTTCAATTTTAACTATAGATTCTAATAGCTCTGTTAAATTAGTCCCTATATCCCTGCCATAAGCAGAAATGTCTTGTGAAGTTAACCAAATTTCTTTTGCGCCAGAGGCTATTGCCTTTTTTATGTGCTCTCGAATAGAATGAGGCCTGAAACTAAAAAGGTTTCCTCTAGCTAATTTGGTTGCACAAAAAGAGCAATTTGACAAGCAACCGGAAGATACCTCAACTATATCAATTATCGGATTCGTTCTAACATGCGGTAAAGATACTTTTTCTTCTCCTAACCTTTCAGTAAAAATAACTTTTTTACCTTCTAAGGTATCTTTTACAACATTTACTATGCTTGTTATAGAATCGGGCCCCAAAAGACTAGCTTTTCTGCCAATTTTTTCAATCAAATTTTTGTTTGATTTTGGTAGGCAACCAGCAATTATTAATGGTTTGCCAGTTTTTTCCAATTCCTTAATTCTATGAACCATTCTTTTTTCTGTAGCATCTTTAACAGCGCATGTAAAAATTATATTTATGTTAGAGTTTTCTAAATCCGAAATTTCGAAACCAGCCTGCTTTAATAAACCTGCCGCAATTTCCGAATCTGCTAAGTTTGCTGTGCAGCCATACTTTTCTATAAATACTCTATTCATTCTCTCTACCTTTTTTGATTTTCAAAACTTTTCTTGTCATTGGGATTTGTCTTTGCGACATTCTATAGTTAATTATTTTATAAATTTCTTCTGGGTTTCGCATTCCTTTCATTACAATAACCTCTTTAAATCCATTAACTATTACATTTCCGAAATTGAAAATTCTTCCCAAAATTCCTTTTTCTATTCTCAAGTCTGCTATCCCTTGATAAGGTATGGAAATTTTTCTCTTTCTCAATATTCCCTCTACTTTTATAATTTCATTCTTCGTTAGTATGTATTGCCGAATCCATCCCTCTATAGCAGGCTCCTCCAAAAAATAGGTTATTAAAGGTAGCGATAACAAAAAAATGAAAGATATAATAACATTTTTGGGGTCTTTTGAAATAAGAAATTCTAAAATTTTTGATGGAGTTACGCTGAAATAGTTTGAAATCAAATAAAGAAAAGTTATTAGAAGTGCTACTATTACGTAATTTTCTATATAATAAATTCTAGAAGTTTTGTATATCATTCCTTTTTCCTTTTCTTTCATAAGTTAAATTTAAGGAAATAAGTTTATTTAATTTGTTATTTC
>CAYRRN010000011.1:0-13735 GCA_964426695.1 uncultured archaeon | reverse complement strand
AGTTATCACAACGGCTTAGGAAATGTTTTAATAAAAGATGAAAATGGAAATAATTTTTTAATAAAAGGGAATCGCATAATAGCGATAAAAATATTAAAGTAAAATTAATAAAAAAATATAATGAAATTTTTAACCGACTTATATAAGGAAAACGAAGCGAATGTAATGGTTTTTGGCGTCGAAACTAACAAAGCTTCTAAGAGATCAATAGATTCTATTCGAAAGGCAAGCTTTTTCATAGAACCTTTTGATATAGCTAAAGAAAAACTTGTTGGAAAGGATAAAAATATTTGATAAGGGAAATTTCAAAATATCTTCTGTAAAAAATCTTGTGAAGAAAATTATATCGCGAGCTAAAATACCTTTGATGCTAAGTTATTCCCATCTTCCAACCTATTACTCTTTCCAATCCTTCTATGATTCAGGCTATAAGGATTTGAAGCTATTAGTTTTTGACGCTCACGCAGACCTTAAAGATGAATATATGGACGAAAAAATTAGGGGATACGGAATAAAGGATAAAAATTTAAACGATGCTACCTGGCTAAGAAGATTAAGTGAAAAAATTAATCCCAAAAAAATTGCTGTTTTAGGTTTAAGGTCTTGTGATGAAGACGAGTTAAATTTTATGAAAGAAAAAGGAATTTTTTATTATACTTCGCAAGATATAAAAAATAATATTTTTGGCGTGAAGAATGTAGTGAGAGAATTTTCCAGAGATTCAGAAATTTATTTATCTTTAGATTTAGATGTTTTTGACCCATCGATAGCGCCGGGAGTTGATCATCCAGAACCAAACGGAATTTATTTCGATCAATTTTCTGAAATAGTTAGATTTATAGCTGGCAAAATAGTTGGTTTAGATGTCTGCTGCTTAAAAACTATTAAAGGAAACAATCAGACAGAATTCCTTGCTATTAAAAGCATTTTTGAAATTTTATCTAAGATTTAAATAATTTCCACAAAATCTGCGCAATTTTTTAAACTGCTACTGAATCCTGGCTCAGCTCCGAAAACTACAGTAATTTTACCATATTCTTTAGCCTTTTGAATAACTGGTAAGAAATCTGCATCCCTCGTAGCTAAGGCAACAACATCTATATCCTTGGTCAAAATTGCTTCTATTGCTGAAACAGCCAACGCAACATCTACGTCGCTAGCCTCTTCTTCCTTCTCAGCCAAAATCATAATAGATTCATATCCTTCATTTATTATTGCTTCGATTAATTTCTCCGGAGCAAATTGATTTATGAAAACTTTTGCCACAACTACTCTACCATACTTTTGAGCTCTTTTTTTCAAATCCCTTAAATCAATCATAAATTCCTTCCTTAGCATGTTCGGGCCATCAACAAATATAGCTACATTATTTTCTTCCCTTACTTTCCTTTTAGTTGTTCTCATAGTTCTGTACATAAAATCCCCCCAAATTTATAAAAATTTTAGGCGAACCAATTAAAGTTAATACCTTTTATTTGAGTAGAAGTCCCACGAAGTTGATAATTATTATCGTTCAACTCTATACTACCTAAAAAATTGCTAATCTCAATAGATTCATTGTATAAGTTTTTGAAAATATCTAGTGTTCCATCCTCTTTTAACTTTTTCACATCCCCAAACAAAATATTTAGATTTAGTTTGCTAGATTTGGCATAGCTTAAAGTTAATTTACTAGGCAAAATTTCAAAATTTAAGTTTAGCTCTGAATCCGTTGGCAAGTAATTTAGCTCATCTATTACAACGCTTGGCGACGAAACTTCGAATAGAGCTGTATTAGCTATTGTGAATTCTACTTTTCCATTACCTTTTTCTAATTTTACTTTGCAGCTTTTGCCGGATTTCTCTAAAATTATGTTACCAGCTTTTATGTTACCTACACATAGTCCTTCAGCTAACACATAAGAATTTTCTAAGTTGAAGGAAATTTGCTTGAAAGATTCTTTGTCAGAAGATAGTTGCATGTTAAAATAAGCAGAGCCAAAATTTAAACTCGGTAAAATACCTAAGCCTGAAATCAAATTATTTATCCTTGATCTCAAAAATTCTAAGTAATTATTGCCTTGTCTCGAAAAAAATAATAGGCCTAAAATTGCTAAAACCAAAAAGGCTATTGTCCAAATTTTCCATTTCATTTTTATGACCCAAACAAATAAATACTTGTATAATATATTTATGGTATTAAAAGTTATTAAAAATATAGTGAAAAAGTATTAAAAGTTGTGTGTTATGTTTGAGATGCAGATTGGCGGGGATTGGCTAGGAAATATTTTATGGTTTGCAATACTAATGGTATTTTTCTACTTTTATCCAAGAATTCTTTTGTATCAAGCTTTAACGCAATTGGAGCAAAAAGCTATCTTTATAGAAAACCTAATGCATAAGGGCAAGAATATAGTTATAAGAAAAGTTTCGAAAGCAGGAAAAGATGTGAGGGAGGCAATATCTAATTTTTTAGATTTTTTTGTTATTGAGCCTGTGAGCCTTGATCCTTATGGAATAATAAGAAAGTTGGAACACTTGAGCAATTTATCAGAAAAAAGGTTTAAGAATTTTGTGAAGCAAATAGCTCCAAATTTTAATGAGGAGGAGCAAGCCAACATAATTATGGGGTTAGCAGGCGGGATAAGCTTAAATCAGGTTGCAAAGCTAGTTAGACATTTTGTTGAACTCATAAAAAAGACTAAAAATCTTCAGTTGGCTTTAGTTTTGCAGATGCAATTACCCATGATAGAAAGGATATCTAAGGCTCTGCTAAAGGGGACAGAAGCTTTGACTCATGGCTGGCCCATAGGCGACTCCATAGGTCCTTTGATTGCGGCTCATTTAATAGGCGATTCTAAAGCTGTAGAAATAGAAGAGGATGTTGTAGCTGCGAGGAAAAAAATTTTGAAGAGAGATGTTATAATATTGAAAGCTAAAGGTCCTGGCGGTAGACTAGGTAAATTAGGAAGAGCTGTTGAGAAAATTGTGAGAAAAAATAAAGTAGCTAAGATAATTACTATAGATGCGTCGGCAAAATTAGAGGGTGAGAAAACAGGGGCTATAGCTGAAGGTGTTGGAGTTGCTATAGGTGGAATAGGAATAGACAAAAGTTATATTGAGAACATAGCCACAGAGAAAGACATTGTTTTGGATTCTATAGTCATAAAAATGTTGCCAGAAGAAGCAATTATGCCTATGAAATTGGAAGTATTGAATTCTTTGGAAAAGGCTTTGAAATATGTGAATAAATCTATAGAAAGAACTAAGACGAAAGGTTTAATAGTTATTGTTGGGGTTGGAAATTCTTCTGGAGTGGGGAATGACAAAAAAGCAGCATTGGAAGCCGAAAATAATATCAGAAGAATTTATGCTATGCTTAAGAAAAGAGGAGATCTAGAAGAGATGGATAAACAAAAAGGAAGCTCTTATAGCATCTTCGGAAGATTTGGCTTGAATAAATTTTAGATTTATCCTTAAATTTTTTTGAATAGCGAAGAGAATTAGGAAAAGCTGATTATGCGAAATTAAATTGTGCCCCCTACGGGATTTGAACCCGTGTCTCAAGCTCGAGAAGCTTGCATCCTTTCAGCTCCTTTAACCGGACTAGACGAAGGGGGCTTTTTCATAATTTATGGCCCCAGAGGGACTCGAACCCTCTTCGAGATTATCTTACCTCGAGGTCCGAAGCCTTCGACTCTTTCGCCGGCTATCCTTTTACCTACATGGGGCCTTCGCATATAACTATTGGTTATTAGCGAGATGTAATTTAAATTTAAGCTTCAAAACTCTTTAATATTTCTTTTTCTCTTTATAACTTTTCAACTTTTATTTTAACCGAAAAATGTAAATACTAATCCACCTGCAAACATCATAAAAATACTATGCTTTATACCAGCTATTATAGCTCCTTCTGCCATTTTACCTACTGTAAGGCCAGCAAAAAAACCTTGGACTAGAACCAAGTTTCTGAATATTCCCCTATATTCTTGGGCCAAAGCAATTTGCTCTTCTTGGGTTATGCCGGTGCCACTTATACCTTGCGATTGTGTAAGGCTAGGAACTAAAAATTTCTCCAAACCAATTATTACTGCAAGAAAAACAAAGAAAATTATGTAGCCAGTGATTAGTTGTGATTGCAAGTAAAGCCTTCTCTCTGCCCTTAGCCTTTCTATTTCTACAGCCACTTCACTCAAGGCTTGGAACGTGTTGGTTAAATTACCGCCATACCTATGACTCTCGATAACTGAAGAAACTATCCTACCAATAACTTTTGATTTGGTGGCTTTAGAAAATCTTAAAAAAACCTCATCAACTGGCACGCCCCAATCTAGTTGAGCTGCCATTTTTTTCACATATTTCGATAAAGAGCGATAATCATTTTTAGATAGAGATTTGAATGCTTGCGGAACTGTTAGCCCGCTTCTAATAGCTTCAACAAAATCTCTTAGAAAAACTGGAAAAATTTCTTCTAACTCTTTTTTTGCCTTATATCTAGTGTAAAAAATTATTATTAAAGGAAAAGCCAAAATAAAAGCAGAAATAACATTTAGAGCAAAAAATATATTTGGTAAAGGTTGGAAAATTAAGAAATTGGTAATAAAAATAGCTATCGCTACAAAAAAACTAGGTAATATAAGGAATATTAATTTTTTGTTTATCACATCTCCACCTCCACTCCACGCAAGAACATCAAGAAACCAAGGTTCAAAACAGGAACTATAACATAAAGACTTATTTTTGTTAGATCAAGAATATTAAAACCAGAAATCGTTGGTTGTATCATGTTCATTATAGCGAATAGAGCAATTATAAAGAGTGGTGCAGCTATTAGCAGGCCTGTATAGAATTCTGCATAAGCCGATAATTGCTGCAAAAATTTTTCCCTTTTCATTCTCCATTCAAATAAAGCTTGTTGACCAGCGTTTTTCAAGAAAAGTTTAACATCACCGCCTGATTCTGTTGTTGTAACAAAACCAAGCAAAACTTGCTTGAAGGCCTCTGAAGGAGTTCTCTCAGCAACTTCTTTAACAGCTGTTAGCGGATCGATACCGAAATTTTCTATATTTGCAACGATTTTTTTCATTTCTTTAGATATTTCACCATATTCTTCGAATCTCGCAATTAGTTTAAAAATTAAGTAGGGCGGAATTCCTGATTCTGCTACCGAGCCCATATGCGTTAAAACAAATGGCAAGTTTGTTTCTATACTTTTTCTCCTTGAAGAGACTTTTTGTATAGGGTAGTATAACATTAATACGAAGCTAACTATGCTAACTAAAACCGAAGAAAAAAAAGAATATATAATTTTTAGATAAAAGGGCGCGCCCAAAATAGAGAAAGCTATAAAAGTTGTTGGCAATGTAACTATGAATGAAATCGTGGATATGAAAAGAACAACGCTTAGATAAGTTCTGAAAGGAGTTTTGATATCGGCTTTTGGTAAAGTGTCCTTTAAGAATTGAAATAGGTCGATATATCTATCAACAATTTGCCCAAAAATGCTTGTTGCGAAACCTCTTAAAGTAGTCATCCTCTTTCCCTTATTTCTTTAAAACCAAGTAACTCAATTATTGAGGCTCGTTTTTTTGGTCTTTTCTCTACAATAAAAGCTTTTTGCTCAATTTCAGCCTTTTTCTCGACTTTCATTTCCCCATATTTTTTACCTTTCACCTCTTTCTCTATTTCCTCCCTATTTATATTAGCAATTTGTAAAACTTTATCCGGCTCTTTATAGTATTGCGCAATTATTCTCGTCACATCTTTGTAATCTTTTATTCCAGATTTCCCCATCCATTCCAAAATTTTTTCCCTGATTTTGATTTCGATAAAGGCATCTTCCAACTTCCCACCTTTAGCTTTAACCAACTTTTCCAGTTTAACGCTTTCGTTAACTTTTTCTATCGCATCGTTTTCTACATTCCATTGAAAAATTAAATTTGTTTTTACATCATTGGTTTTTGGGTCTACGTATAAGATTTCTTGAATTTCTTTAATTCTTCTGGCAGATTTCCCCTTTTCTCTCGCGTGCGTCATCACAATTACTAAATCTAAACTCTCGATAAGAGTAGGAGAAAGTTCGATTGGGGGAGTTGTAAGTCTTTTTATTACACTGTCTACCGAGCCTGCATGAAAAGTGCTAATGCTCGGATGCCCAGAAGCCATTCCCTGGAACATTACATAAGCTTCCTGGCCTCTAACCTCCCCAACAATAACATAATCTGGGTTTTGTCTAAAACTTTCTTTTAACAAATCGAAAATGCTTACCTCACCATATTTTTCGCCAGTAGGCATAGGAATTCCAAAACCCGTTCTAGCTAACCCAGGCACCCAATGCTCATGAGGTATTCTTATTTCCCTTGTGTCTTCGATGCTAACTATTTTTGCTTCAGGTGGTATGAACATTGCAATAGAATTTAGAAAAGATGTTTTACCTGTAGCTACGCCGCCAACTATAAGGATAGATGCCCCATGCTCAACAAAATACCAAATGTAAGCCATTGTTTTGTAATCAGCTGTTTTTAGCTCTATTAATTCTACAGGTGAAAAAGGTTTTTCACCAAATTTTCTTATTGTGAAAGTTGGGCCACGAGTTGCTACATCTCCTGCCAAAGTAGCTGCAACTCTCGAACCATCTGGCAAGGTAGCGTCTAGAATGGGCTCAGCATAGCTAACATACCTTCCACTTCTTTGCGCTAATTTTACTATGAAACTTCTCAAAACTTCCAAATCTTTAAACATTACGTTAGTTTTTATTGAGCCATATTTTCTATGCACAACATAAATTGGAAGGTTAACACCATCACAACTTATATCTTCAATATTAGGGTCTTGCATAAAAGGTTCAATCTCGTTATAGCCTATGAAATTTCTGTAAATGTAGTACATAATTTTTAAGAATTGGTTAGGGCTTAAAGAAATTCCCAATTCCTTTATAACTTTCAAAACTTGGTCTTCCAGATATTTTATTGCCTTCCCGCTTTCTTTAACCGAGCTAAGCTCTATTTCTACAATTTCTATTAAAGCATCTGAAATCTTATCTAACAATTTTTTTTCATTATCTGTTAAAATCGGTTCTACAACAAAATAAATTAATTGCTTTTCGTTGTTATCCCACTTAATGTTAGCATAAGCGAAAGGTTCTATCAAAGGATAAATTACGTTTAGTTTAGTTATGTCTTTTAAATCTGGCAATTCAAAAATTCTTGCAGGTCTAGGAATTTTAAAGCCTGGCAGCTCTAATTCGGTAGCTTCAGAAATCGATTCTTCTATTATTCGAGTTAATTTTTTTTCTTCCTTTTTCTTACTTTCCACTATTTTTCGATACAAAGAGCCGCGCAAGCTTTTTATTTTATCTAAAACCATTCTTCTCTAAATAATAATTATTATTTTTTATAGTAAAAGTTTTTTAGAAAGTTTAATGCGGGCAATTAACGCAAAAATGGCCGCCCGAGAACTCACTTTCAGCTATAACATGCTTTTCTCCTATTTCTTTTTCCAAGCTACCAATAGTTAATACTTGTTCTGGCTTGCTTCCATACCTGTAAACTGTAATCCCCTTGCATTTTAACTTCCAAGCTAGCATAAATGCCTTAGCTACATCGCTGGGACCAGCTTCTCTTTTCATGTTTATGGTTTTGCTCACAGAATTATCTACATATTTTTGGAATGCGGCTTGAATTTTTACATGCCATTCAGGATCTATGTCCAAAGCAGTTACAAAAATTTTCTTTATTTTTTCTGGAACTTCATCCAATTCTTGAACACTGCCAGTTTGAGCGATTTTACTTAAAAGCTCAGTTGAAAATATCTTGTTCTTCCTAGCAACTTCTTCAAATAGTTGATTAACTTCGAGCAATCTCATTCCTTCCATTACATTTCTAACAAACGCAATAGCAAATAAAGGCTCTATGCCCGAAGAGCAATTAGCTATTATAGAAATTGTGCCAGTAGGGGCGATAGTTGTTACAGTGGCGTTTCGCATATATTTATAACCCCTTTTCTGCCATAAGCTACCTTTAAAATTTGGAAAGCTACCTCTCTCTTTTCCTAATTGCTGCGAAGCTTTATGAGCTTCTTTTTGTATGAATTTCATCAATTTTTCAGCGAATTTTATTGCTTGATTCGAGTTGTAAGGAATTCCTAGTTTAATTAAACACTCAGCAAAACCCATTACACCTAAACCTATTCTTCGATTAGCCTTTACACTTTCCTCTATTCTTTTATCAGGGAAGCGATTTGCTTCGATAACATTATCTAAAAACCTAACGCAAATAGGAATTATCTTTTTCAATTTATTCCAATCAAATTTTTTGCCTTTAAAAAATTTTGTTAGATTAATCGAACCCAAATTACAAGCTTCCCATGCATGTAAAGGAACTTCACCGCATGGATTGGTCGCTTCTATTTTACCTAGATGCTTAGTTGGATTTTTTCTATTTATTTCATCGATAAACAATAGCCCAGGATCTCCAGTACGCCAAGCGTTCATAACTATCATATCGAAAACCTCTTTTGCATTAACTCTTTTCACCTCTTCTCCAGTTCGCGGATTAACCAAAGGAAAATCCTTATTTTTCTCCACAGCGCGCATGAATTCATCTGTAACAGCTACAGAAATGTTGAAATTCTCTAGAATTCCAGGCTTAGATTTCGCATTTATAAAATCTATTATATCAGGATGGTCAATTCTCAAAACCCCCATGTTTGCTCCTCTTCTTTTACCGCCAGCTTTCATGACTTCAGTCATTTTATCGAAAATTTCCATAAAGCTTATTGGACCAGAAGCATAGCCGCCAGTGGTTTTTACAACATCACCTTTAGGTCTTAGGTTAGAAAAAGAGAATCCAGTGCCCCCAGCTTCCTTATGTATTTTCGCTGCAATTTTCAAAGTTTCGAAAATACTTTCTATACTATCTTCTATTGGCAAAACATAGCAAGCTGATAAATTACCTAAATCTGTCCCAGCGTTCATTAAAGTTGGGGAATTTGGTAAAAATTCTAGGTTGCTCATTATTTTATAAAATTCTTCCTCTAGCTTTTCTATCTCCTTTTCAGATTTCCCGAAATTTTTTTCAACTTGAGCTATGGCTTTAGCTACCCTTCTGAAAAGTTGGGAAGGAGTTTCGATAACATTGCCTTTTACATCTTTTCTTAAATACCTTTTTTCCAAAACTTTTATTGCATTAATCCCTAGCTTCAAATCATCTTTTACCCCAAAAAAAGTTTTATACTGCCTTATTTCAGCTTTTTTGTTCCTATAAAGAATGTAAGCCTTGGCAACTTTCGAAAGTTTATTTTTTATCAAAACATCTTCAACTATATCTTGTATATCCTCAACGCTAGGAATTTTATTTTCATATCTTTCCTCCAAAATTCTAACTACATCGCTAGTAAGCTTTTTAGCAATTCCTCCATCTCTAGCCCTCACCGCCTTTATTGCTTTGGATATAGCGTTTGTTATCTTTACAGGATTAAAAGCTTCTAACCTGCCATCCCTTTTCCTAACTTTAGTAATAGCCATTATAATGCCTTTTTAAAGCCCCTAAATTTAAATTGAAAATTAGATTTAAAAAATCTTTTTGGGATAATGAGCTAAGCTACCTATAAAGTATGAAGCTGATGCTGCAATAAATCCAACAACAAACAATTCCAACCCACTTTTTAGCCAATTCTTTCCGGTATATACGGTTTTCGCTGCCCCTAAAACGAAGAGGCTTAAAAAAGAAAGGATTAAAGCAATAGTTAAAGCTACATCACTCCTTAATAAAAAATAAGGAGCAATAGGTATCAAGCCAGCAAGAATAAAAGATATAAAAATTGTTGTGCCAACTTTTTTCGGTTCTGCTATAACTTCTCTACTAAACCCCAATTTTTCTTTCATCAAAGTTTCTAAAAATATTTTTTTATCAGAGGCTATAGTTCTTACAATTTTTTCTAATACTTTACCTTTGAATCCCTTTTTTCTGTAGATATTTCTTATATCTTCTTTTTTAACTTTTGGCTTAGTTTCTATTTCTTCCATTTGTTTTTCTATAGCTTTTTCGTAGACTTCTTTTTGTGACTTCGATGATATATAACCCCCTAAAGACATAGATAGGCCATCAGCAAGAATGTTTGCTATGCCCGCGAAGATTATAACTAAATTTGGTACTCCAGCGCCCGTTAAAGCCGAAACTATAGCGAGAGTAGTAATTAGGCCATCGTCAAAACCGAAAATGAAATCTTTTAACCTTTCCCCATATGCTATTTGTTCTTGCTCTTCTTTATGTAGTCTGGGCATTACTTATCCTCGAACTTTTTGAACCTTCTCGTAAATCCTTTCTTATAAGATTTGTATTTTTTCTTTTTATTCTTAGGCGGCTCTATACTCCAAACATCGACCATAAAATTATTTCGTATGCTTAAAATAAATTCATATATTAAGAAAATTTCTTAATTTTATCATGGGCTTAATTACACTATTCTTGAGCTTAATTGATATTCTGGGTAGCTTAATCATATTTTTTCAATATTTTCCGATTAGCTTAGTGGTTTTATACTTTGGATATATTCTCCTTGTAAAAGGGGTTTGGTCTATTTTATCCAGTTTTTCTTCTGGCTATTATTTTGATTGGATGGGTTTTATAGATACTATATCTGGAATTTCATTAATTCTGATTTACTATAACTTAAAAATACTACCATTTACCTTAATAGCTATTTTAGCTCTTTTTAAAGGGCTTTACTCGCTATTTCTTTCACTCTAAAAATTTTATGAGCACCCACTTGTAGCTCCGCAAGTCGGGCATACGTAGCAAGACCCAGACCTTCTCATTAAGCTACCGCACTCATAACATGTAGGCGCATCTTTTTGGGCTTCTATAGCTACATCGCTTTTTTCATCTTTCGTTGTCCAATAGGTAAGGGAAGGAACAACATTCTCGTCTTTATTAGATAAGCTATTGCCATTAGTTTCTATACTTTCGTAGCTTAAACTTTTTCTGTTTATCCCTAATTCCTCCAAATCTTCCTTTGGTAAGAACTTTATTGCCAACCATCTGAATATGTAATCCAAAATTGATTTGGCAATTGGTATGTCTGGATTATCAGTCCATCCCATTGGCTCGAATCTAGTATTAACGAACTTAGCGACAAAAGTTTTTAGTGGTACGTTGTATTGCAGGGCTATTGATATCGCTATAGCGAAAGAATCCATTATGCCGGCTATTGTGCTACCCTGCTTTGCCATGTGAATGAAAATTTCTCCAGGTTGGCCATCTTCATAAAGTCCAACAGTTAGGTAACCTTCTTGATTATCCACTCTGAACTTATGCGTTATGGATTTTCTCTCTACGGGCAACCTTCTTCTTATAGGTTTAATTTCCTGCTTAGGTTTACTAAAACTGCTGTACAATACTTGCACAACTTTACTACCATCTCTGTATATAGCTATGGATTTCAATCCATATTTCCAAGACTCAAAATAAACTTTTTTCACATCCTCTACAGTAGCAGAGTTTGGCATGTTTATAGTTTTGCTTATAGCGCCGGAGAGCAAAGGCTGGACTGCCGCCATCATTTTTACATGTGCCATATAATCAATGAATCTTTGGCCTCTCTTACCACATTTATTGGCACAATCGAAAATCGCATAATGCTCTTCTTTAAGGTGGGGAGCTCCCTCTATTGTACCTGTGCCGCAAATGTATTCGTTAGCTATCTCAATTTCTCTATCCTCGAAACCCAAAGCCTTTAAAAGATTGAAATCAGGAGATGAATAATCTTTTTCAGAAAATCCTAGTCTTTCCAAACATTCCTTTCCCAAAATTTTTGGATTAAAAACAAAATTAATGTCTATCGCGTTAGGTAAGAGAGCTTCCATTTTTAAAATGTCCTCATCTCTAAAACCTAGTTGTTTTAGAGTTATGCTGTTAATGAAGGGAGCGTTGGTAAAAGTGCCGCTTCCCAAAACGTACTTCAATATATCATTAATTTGCTCTTGAGTATAGCCCAATCTTTTCAATGCAACTTTCACAGAATTGTTTACAATTTTTAGATAGCCCCCACCTGCCAATTTCTTGAACTTCACAAGCGCGAAGTCAGGTTCTATGCCAGTTGTGTCGCAATCCATAACAAAACTTATAGTGCCGGTTGGTGCTATTAGAGTTGCTTGAGCATTCCTGAATCCGTACTTTTCCCCTAAAGCTAAAGCTCTATCCCAGCATTCTATCGCGGCTTTCATCAAATAATCCGGAACCATTCTGTGATCTATGCCTCTCGGAACTATATGCAAATTCTCATACTCTTCTTTAGGTGCATTATAAACGACTCTTCTATGATTTCTTATAACTCTTAGCATATGCTCGGCATTTTTCGGGTATTCAGGGAAAGGTCCTAAGAAGCTGGCCATTTCGGCTGAGGTAGCGTAAGCTTCTCCCGTCATTATGGCTGTTATGACTGCTGCAAAAGCTCTACCCTCTTCTGAATCGTAAGGAAGGCCTAATTTCATTAAAACCGAGCCTAAGTTAGTATAGCCCAAACCTAAAGTCCTGAATTCATAACTTCTTTTCGCTATTTCCTTACTAGGATATTGCGCCATGGCTACGGTAATTTCTAAAACTATAGTTGTTAATCTTACAGCATGCTTAAAAGCTTCTACATCAAAATTTCCTGTCTCTTCGTCCAAAAACTTTCCCAAGTTAATAGAAGCAAGATTGCAAGCTGTGTTATCCAAAAACATATATTCTGAGCACGGATTGCTAGCGTTAATTCTTCCGCTCGCTGGGCAAGTGTTCCAGTCATTTATTGTAGTGTCGAATTGTAATCCAGGGTCAGCGCAACTCCATGCTGCTTCGGCAATTTTATTCCACAATTCTCTAGCTTTTACAGTTTTCATTATACTTTTATCTTTTCTCGCTATCAGATGCCAATCTTCATCTCTAATAACTGCTTGAATGAAATCGTCAGTAACTCTAACAGAGTTGTTGGATTGGTAGCCAAAAATAGCTTCATCTGCAGACTCCATAACAGCTTCGTAAAGTCCAGAATTAATCAAGGCTGCTAGCTTCTTTTCCTCCTTCACCTTCCACATTATAAAATCTTCTATTTCGGGATGGTCTACGTTTAATATAACCATTTTTGCAGCTCTTCTTGTTATGCCACCAGATTTTATGCTTGCAGCTGTAGCATCGCCTATTCTTAAAAATGACATAACTCCGCTAGATACGCCACCACCAGCTATTGGTTCACCCTTTGCTCGCAAAGTGGAAAAATTAACTCCACTTCCAGCGCCGAGTTTGAATATTTTGGCTTCTCTAACATAGAGATCCATTATTCCTCCAGGTCCGGTTAAGCTGTCTTCGATAGATTGAATGAAGCATGCGTGTGCCAAAGGCCTTATGTAGTCGTCTTTACTTTCAACAACTTCATTCAATTCCGGGTCATAATAGTAATAACCTTCACCTGGGTGCGTGATTCCATAAGCCCAATATAGGCCAGTGTTGAACCATTGGGGCGAATTCGGCGCCATCATTTGATTTATCAACATAAACTTTACTTCATCCTCAAATGCTTCTGCATCTTCCTTAGAGGCAAAATAACCATACTTTTCTCCCCAATATCGCCAGCAACCAGCTAATCTATTCACCACTTGCTTTAGGCTATTTTCGCTACCAAGCAAGGGGTTGCCATTAGAATCGAGAATTGGTTTGCCATTTTCGTCTAGTTGTGGAACTCCTTTTTTTCTGAAATACTTTTGAGCTAAGATGTCTGTTGC
>CAYRRN010000010.1:13524-14585 GCA_964426695.1 uncultured archaeon | reverse complement strand
CTTATAAAGAAATTTACCACTTTAAGGAGTTTAAACTTTAGAGAGTTGTATTTAGAAATAATAAAAGATTTAATAGAAAAGGTTAAAATAAAAATTGTGAAATTAATTAAAAAATATCCAATTTATCTTTTTATAATGTTTTTATTTAGCTTTTTCGTTTTGCAAATTGTAACTCTTGCACAAGTTCAATCTTATAGCGTGGAAGTTGAGTTGACAAAAGAAGGCAAAAGCATTGTGAAAAAAATCATAACTTTTGAAAAGCCAGAAAAAAGCTTTGTTTTGAATTTAAATGCAAGGGTAGAAAACTTCACAGCTTCGAGCAATGCAGGCTTGGTTAAATGTGATATAAAAGCGGAAGCTATTAGCATTATAAGTTGCTCGCTACCATTAACAGAAGAAAAAAGGACTTTAGAATTAAGTTATGAAACTTATGATTTCGTAAAAAGTTTGGATAAAAAGATATTGTTTTCAGGCGATTTCAGCATTTTTATGAACGTAAGCTTGGCTTATTTTGCGATTAAATTGCCAGAGGGAAGCGTTATAAGCGAAGAAAATTTAACAAAATCTGTTTTTCCTGAGAATTATCAAACTCTTAGCGATGGAAGAAGAATAATAATTCAATGGAATTTCAATAATTTGTCGCAATATCAAGCTTTGAAGTTTCAAGTTTTTTACGAAGAAGTGGTACCAAATTTTAGCGGTCTTTCAATAACCCAAATTTTGCTTGTGAGTTTGTTTGCAATAGTTGGTACAGCGCTTTTCTTTTATCGCAGAATAAGGAGATCTAAGGAAGTAATACTTTCTGTATTGGACGAAAACGAGCGAAAAGTTATAGAGATAATTTCTTCAGCAGGCGGCGAAATAAATCAAAAAAGGGTAGTTCAGGAAACGAATTTATCTAAGGCAAAAGTTAGCAGGATAGTCAAAAGCCTCTTAGATAGAGGCCTTATAGAAGTTCATAGAATGGGTAGAACTAATAAATTAAAGCTGGTAAAAAAGAAGATTTAGTTAAAAGTTAAAATTTCATTTATTTTTACTATTTTTTCCTCTCCAGTTTTCAT
>CAYRRN010000010.1:0-13514 GCA_964426695.1 uncultured archaeon | reverse complement strand
CAATTAATGAAGCAAATTTTTTATATTTTGTTTCGAAGGAAATCGTTTCAAGTAATATTTAAATACTCTTTAAATTAAATTAAAGATTAAGAAAACCCAAGCACTGTAGACTATCGATACAGCATGAGGTAGTTTACAGTGGTTGAAAAATATAAAAGGTGAAAATAAAAAATGCAAATTAAGAAATGGATTGCTTCGGGTTTGTCAGCCTTGATGGCTGGTGCAACCCTAGCGGGACCAGTACTAGCAGCACCTTTAAACCAATATCCAGCCTTTTTCGGCGGGGATGTACCTTACGTTGTAATAGGTGCTTCAGCAGCATCTAGCGATGTAGTAGGTGCAGTAGACATAATGGCTAGCTTGGCAGGAGTTTCTGTTGTCGAAAAGACAGTGCCAGGCGTGCCGACATCTCAAGTATTAGGTATTGAAAGAAAGGTAGTGATACCCTCATCATCCCCAGGTTCTCAAATCGCTGCTACATCACCTAACGCCAATCAGTTCCCAGAAATTTTAAAAACATACCACTTTAGTGGCTTACTACAAGGGCAATTCAGCTACAAGGGCACTAGCTACAATTACCACGAAGAAGTCAAGCTAAGTACAAATGCTGCTATATTAGGATTAACTCACAACTTAGGAAACTATGTTAACGGAACCTTGAAGATGAAGTTGGATAGTGGGGCTGTAGAATATAGATACGTGTTCGATAATGAAATACCAGCATCAGATTTCGACTTTACAACAGCTAATACTACAAGCTATCAGAACCCTGTATCTGTCAAGGTAGCTGGCAAAGAGTTCTTAATAGTAGCTGTTCCATCCACAAGCTCCTTTGTAGCTTTAACAGGAACTGTTGGATGGGTTACTGCCGGCTCCGAAACAGGGTTAACAGTTGGCGGCTTGACAGCTTTGGTCGACGCTGTATATCAAAACACACAAGCTTCTATAAGGATAGTTGACCAAAGCGGCAACTTAGTAACAAACCTAGGCGTGGTTGGAACCGACGCTAAGAGCTTTACATACCAGGGAAAAACGTACAAGATTAAAGTATTAAACACAGCCCTATCTTCTAAGGAGTCAGTGGCTGATAGCGCGCAATTAGTATTTGGAGAAGGAGATGTTGAGAAAACTTACGATGGCAGCGACACAGCAACTTTAGCCGACTGGGGTTCAGATTGGAAGATATCAGGAAGTTTTAGTACAGCAGGTAGAATTAAGACCGGCGACTATATATTAGTCAAATATAGCCCGGCAACATTAGAAGAACAGAACAAGTATTACTCTGCCGGATCTAAATTCTCAGGTCCAGGCGGATACTTCGAGCTTACATATGCAGGTTTAACACCCAACAAATTTGCTAAAGTAACTATAACACCAGTATCTGGTAAAACTGTATACAACTCTACCGCAGCTTCAGGCTATTCAACCTGGAGCGGCTTGAATGGTCTTGAAATTTCCACAGACGTAGGAGGCAGCATAGTATATGGGGGCGTAGGTTACGATAAGGCATACCTACTCTTCAACGCATCTGAAGCAGCAGATAATTTCAATGCCACATACTATTGGTTAGGCTATTTCGATAAAAACACCAATAGAATAGTAAACTTGACAGCACCAAATAAAATAAACAATACAGTGGACTGGAATTACTTTAAATTTGATTTAATATACGGTGGTTCAGCATCTACTACATATTCAATATATGGACAATTCAGTAAAACATCTTTATTAAATAACCTTACAGTCAACTCAACCGCAGCTGAAGTAGTATTGGCCTATCAAAACAGAACCACGGCTTCCACTACATTAGCTCCAGAATTAGTTTTAGGAGCAACTGCAGCTAAGGCAGAGACAAATGATGTAAAGGCAAAGGTAGAAGGAACGCTAAGCGACATTTCTTCACAATTAGGAGATGTAATAAGTGATGGTGGAGTAATAGTATATTCAGTAAAGTCAAACGCAGACGCAGACAAGGTAGTAATTGGAATACCTCCAGAAACGGTATACGGATTAGTGCAATTTGGTAAAGTAATAACTACTGCAGGCGAAGGCCAAACTTATAAGGAGTTCGTTCCAATAACAGGGGCAGTAGCTAAGCTCGATTCAGAACTAACAACTGCCGCAGCTCGTGGTGCAAAGCACTTGATATTGGTAGGTGGGCCATGTGTTAACCAGCTAGTAGCTGATTTAGCTAGCGCTGGTAAATTCCCATACTCTTGCGATGCATGGCCTGGAAGAGACTTTGGTATGATTAAGGTAATAGATGATGCTTTCGCCACAGGCAAGATAGCGGTGGTTGTTGCAGGTACTCGAGCTCAAGACACAAGATTGGCAAGCTCTGTATTACAACAATACTCGACTAGATTGTCCGGAGTCACTGCAAGCACAGTAGAAGTAACTGGAACAACCGAAGCACCTGTAATAACTCAAGTGTAAATAAAAAGCCAAGGCTGACTTGGTTTAATTGCTTGCTTTTCCCCTTTTTTATTTTTAGTAATACAAAACCAGAATTGTTTAAATTTTATAAATTCCTAAAAAATTTTAATGACTTTGAAATTACGTATTTCTAAAAAAATTTTAATATTTTGGGTTTGCATCTTTTTAATAGCCTTTTTTGCAATTTATGCATACTCATATTTCGCCCCAATAAAAAGTTTTTTCATTGATGGCCAAAAGCTAAATTTTAGGGAAAATTTGAAAGAAGCGAAAAATGTTTTTGTTTTTCCTAACGAAGATGAGATATTCAATTCTCTATTTAGTGCTGCCGTAAAAAACATAACTTTTGTTTTTGTGGATGCGGGCGAAAAAGAAAACCCTTTCTACATATTGCAAGAAGTGGAAATAATTAATAAATTAACATTCGCCTATTCACGACTTAACAGAAAAGTTAATTTTAATGCGATGGAAGTCAAGAGTTATGATAATTTGAAGGGATCGGTATTTAACCCAGTAATAGCTTTGGTTCATCCTAAGTATGCTAACGATACTTATGTCATGTATAGAGATTACGTGATTTACATATCCGGAAAAAGTTATAGAGATTTCGATTTGGCTACGATAAAATTCCTGATGATAGCATTAGGTATAAAAATTTGATTTTTTAAAGTTAAATTTAGAAGATTATGGAGTTTGCATTGATTAACTATTTTCTAGTTTTTATAGCTGTTTTTTTCGTTATCTATAGCTCTATTTTTCATTTAATTCTTCTTTTTGAGAACAGGGAAAAATTTAATAGAAAGAGGCCGTTGATTAAGGGTTTGAGCTTGATTATACCTGCCTTCAACGAGAGCAAAAATATAATAAAAACTTTGAAAAGGGTAGTTAAGATGAATTATCCCAAGAATAAGATGGAAGTATTGGTTATTGATGATGGCAGCGAAGACAATACTTTTGAATTGGCAAAAAATTTTTCTAAAAATTACAAATTCATAAAAGTTTTCAGAAAAGAACATTCTGGAAAGTCAGCAAGCATTAATTTCGGAATCAAAAAATCGAAGAATGAATTCGTTGCAATTATGGATGCTGATGTTTTGCCTGATAAAAATGCTTTAATTAATTGCATGAAATATTTTGATAGTAATGAGGTGGCAGCAGTCACTTCAAGAGTTTTGCAAAAGAGAAAAAATAGTATATGGGAGAGATGGCAAGATATAGAGCTTAAGATAATATCTTTATCTAGAAAAATCAGGGAGAAATTAAACCTAATCGACTCAACGCCAGGTGCCTTAAGTGTTTACAGAAAAAATATTTTGGAAAAAATAGGACTTTTCGATGAAAAAAATCTTTTAGAAGATGTGGAAATAGCGTGGCGTATTTTAAGAAATGGTTATAAAATAAAAATGGCATACAATTCGAAAGTCTATACTAACTTTCCTAGTAATTTCCAAGGTTGGCTAAGACAAAGAACTAGATGGCACATAGGTTGGCTTCAAACTATTTTCAAGCACATTAATTCTATCTTCAAAAATCCACCTTTAGGAACTTTTATACTACCTTTTTCTCTTACAGCTGCATTAATTCAAATACTTATTCTATTTTTATCTTTCTATTTAATATCTAATTGGCTAATTTACATTTCATCTTACATTTATAACGCTTTAGCTCTAAAGTCTTCGATCAACTTATTCAACTTTAATTTGCAAATATCTGTCTTCAACTTTTATGGCGCTATTTTGTTGTTTCTAAGTTTATTCTTGACTTACTATAGCATAAAAGATTATAAGAAAATGCCCAGATTGATAGATTTCTTAACGTTTATATTTTTTTATGCCGTTGTATTTTATCCATGCTACTTGATAAATTCAATTTTAAGAATTATATTAAGAAAATTTTCATGGATGACAAAATGAAGGTTTATAAAGGCAAAAAGATTGAATTTAACGCTTATTTTAAAGCTGGTATATTATCGATTTTCATATTTCTCTCTGGCTTAGCTTTCGGAATTTTTATAGATAATTATAGAATTTCAGAGATAAGGAAGGAAATTTCGCAAGTAGAAATTAGTTCTCTAGATGCTTTATTGCTTTCATCATATTTTCAAAAATTTTCTAAGAATGTTTGCGAAGACGCTTTAGAAATGAACTTAAAATTTAATGAAGAAATTTATTCTGAGGGTAAAAGAATAGAAGAAAGCGTAAAGACTAATTTATTCACGCCTGAATTGGATAACGAGTGGAGGAGATACATTCTATTGCAAGTTCAATTTTGGTTAAATAGCATAGAATTGAAAAAAAATTGCAATTTCAATTACTCTAATGTTGTTCATTTCTTTAAGTTTAAAATATCAGATCCACAAGAAATAGCAATTAACAAGCTACAGTCTGAAATTTTGCTTTCGTTAAAAGAAAAATGTGGCAGAAAAATAATGCTCATACCCATAACAGTAGACAATAATTTAACTATCGTTGATAGTTTGATAAGAAATTATAACATAAAGGAATTCCCATCTATTTTAATAAATGAGGAGAAATTATTTTCTGGGTTAACAAGTTTTGAAAAACTAAATGAAATAACAAAATGCTGAATTCTAAAATAATTTGAGTTTTCCAGTGATTTTATCAATTTTCTCTTCCAGGTCAGGCCCTATGCCTAAAGCAGTTATTGTACCCTTTTTTAATTGAGTTAGGCCAGAATCTTTTACTATAAAGCAAGCCAATTTTTCTTTTTTCGCTTTTTTATAGATATCTTTAAGTTCTTTTAAATTTTCAACTTTTAAAACAATTTTTTTTGCACCTTCATTTTCCCAAAATTTTTTAATTTTTTCGTTACTCAAAAGATAAGCGCCTAAACTAGCATGACAAGCTTGAGAAATCGCTTTACCTAAACTCATCTTTAAATCTTTTCTTATTACAATAGCTTGCTTATACATTTCTCTCAATTAAGACTTTATCAAAGCTTCTATATAATGTATTAATATTGTTCCTGCAAAATATCCTGAAAAAGCTAAGATTAAATTCTTAATTGTTTTTCCGATAAGCGTCGCTATAAAAAATTTTTTTAAATCATAATTGCTAACTCCAGCTGTAATCCCAATTATATCGAAAGGAAAAGGTAATAATGCAGCTATTGTTATTGTTAAGAAACCAAATTTTTTAAAAAGTTTTTCCATTTTCGCAAAAATTTTGGGTATTTTTCTTTTCTCCTCGATAACATGTCTACTGCCAGCTCCAATAAAGTATCCTGTAAGCTCTCCTAAGGCTGATCCAAAGCCTGCAGAAATTCCGACTAAAAAAGGGTTTAGGCCCAAGCTACCAACAACAAAGCTTATTGCGTATAGGGGTAGAGGTAAAAATATAGTTGAAGTTGATATCAAGCTTAGGAAAAAAACTCCCAAATAAGAGAATTGTACAAGGATTTTTTCTGACAATATAAGAATTTCGGAAATTACCATAGTAATTTATTTTATCCAATATATTCAGATCTACTTTCTTCCTCTTCTCTAGGCACTATAATCGGAAAAGCTAATGGCGGAGGCAATTGCAATTCTTCAGAAATACTCAAACCTAAAGCAAGGCATTTCCTGAAAAGAAAATTCTTGATCTCTATATCAACTTTTTCCGGCAATTTATTATTTTTTTTCCATTCTTTCACTATTTTTTTATCATCTTCGCTAGAATACAAAACTTCACCCTCCATTTTTATTTTCGCTATATCTGGCTTATACTCTATATTAAATTCAAAACCTATTCCGAGAGAATTCTTTTGGTTTAAAATGTTTATAGTTCTTTCTTCAACTGAAGTTATGTTTGGAGTGGAGGAAATATCTATTCTACCCTTTGGATTGTTTTTCTTTTCAGCTATTATATTTTTCATAGAATATCCTAAAATAGGCATAATCTTCTAAAAAAGAATTGTTTTATATCTTTATATTCTTTTATAAGAATTATGAGCAACTTTGTTTTGGGAGAGCTAAAAATAGAATGGTTGGGGCATGATTGTTTCAAAATAAAGAACAAAATAATAATATATATCGACCCATTTCAAATAAAGAACAAAGAAATGGAGAAAGCGAATCTAATTCTAATAACTCATGAGCACTTTGACCATTGTAGCTTAGAAGACATTCAGCTAATAGCTGATAAGAAAACTATAATAGTTGCTGCTGAAATTTGTAAAAAAGGCGAGCTGCAATATATGGAAGGAAAAGTGAAAAGGATATTCTACTTAAAACCAAATTCTAGCATTTCTATAGACGATATAAAAATAGAAGCTATTCCAGCTTATAATACGAACAAGTTTAGATCACCTGGCGTACCTTTTCATCCAAAAGGTGAAAGCAGGGTAGGTTATGTTTTGAATATTGAAGGGAAAAGAATTTATCATGCTGGCGACACAGATAATATATCCGAAATGAGAGATTTAAAAAATATAGATTTGGCTTTAATTCCTGTATCTGGCACTTATGTAATGACTGCTGAGGAAGCTGCAGATGCGGTCCAGAACTTCAAACCTAAATTTGCCATACCAATGCATTGGGGTAGCATAGTTGGTAGCAGGAAAGATGCGGAAAGATTTAAAGAATTAACCAAAAACTTTTGTCATGTAGAGATTTTGGAAATAGAATAGAGATAATTCCAACGCTTCGCATGGAATACTTGCTGATAGAATTAAACAAAGTTTTTATTTGAAGTAGAGTAAAGATAAAATTTTTTAATTTAGAAATAGTATAAAAATATAGCCCCGAATAGCCCCGTCGAGAGGATGATAAATGACCTCGCGGAATCTAGCGGCCAAGGATTTTATTGGAAACACTGGGCTTTGGATTTAATCAAAGCTCTGATATCGATGAAGAAGAAACCCAGGAACGGCAGTTCGAATCTGCCCGGGGCTATTTTAATTTTTTAATTCAAAAATAATATTATGGAATTTTTACACCTTCTTTCTGTAGTACTTGTTACTCTTTCGCCAGTGGTAGAAATAAACGGGTCGATACCTCTAGGCATAGCCTTAGGATTGGACCCAATTTTAACATTTATAATTGCAGTTACAACAAATTCCCTTTTATTTTTATTAGTTTACTTTTTATTAACATTTTTTTATCAAAATTTTCTAAAACGAATAAAATTTCTTAGAAGATATATAGGAAGAGCCCAAAAAAAGGCTAAGCCTTATGTTGAAAAATATGGTTACATAGGCTTAACAGCATTCATAGCTTTACCTTCACCTTTCACCGGGGTTTATACCGGCAGCGCGATTGCCTGGGCTCTAGGAATGGATTTGAAAAAATCTTTCATCGCTATAACTGTAGCAGTAATAATAAACGGATTAATAGTTCTAGGGGTAGTTTTAGGCTTTTTCGAATTTTTAAAATTTTTAATTTATAAATAATAACTATGAAACCAAAAAAAATTTTTAAAATGGTTTTGAAAGATGGGAGAAAAAATCTTCTAGAGCACGAAGCTTATCAAGTTTTAAATTATTATAAAATTCCCACGCCAAAATGGAAGCTGGTAAAATCTAAAGAAGATGCTGTAGATTTTTCAGAAAAAATTGGCTATCCTGTTGTTTTGAAAGTTGTTAGTAAGGATATAATACATAAGTCAGATGTAGGCGGCGTTTTTATAGATTTATTGAACAAAGATGCTGTTGCAAAAGCTTATGATCAAATAATGAAAAACGTTAAAGAAAAAGCACCTGATGCAAAAGTAGAGGGTGTAATTGTTTATGAAATGGTTCAAAAAGGAAAGGAGGTAATAGTAGGTGGCATAAAAGATGATCAATTTGGCCAAGTGATAATGTTTGGTTCGGGTGGAATATTAGTTGAAATTTTGGAAGATGTATCTTTTAGAGTATTGCCGGTTCAAAGGGAAGATGTAGAAGAGATGATGGGCGAAACTAAAGTTTTGAAAGTTTTGAAAGGATATAGAGGCAAGCCTTTAGATGTAGAGAGTGTTGTGGATATTTTAATGAAAGTTGCCGGACTTTTAGAAAAAAACGAAGAGATAAAAGAGTTGGACTTAAATCCTATTATGGTTTTGGAA
Source organism: uncultured archaeon (assembly GCA_964426695.1). GTDB lineage: Archaea > Aenigmatarchaeota > Aenigmatarchaeia > CG10238-14 > SCSR01 > JAWADS01. Next base: position 5,034 of record CAYRRN010000010.1, on the reverse strand, counting down.
AAGGGGGCTTATCCTGTAGATGCTCGAATAATTCTAGAATAAGATTTTTTTATGCCAGATTGGAAAGTCCATTTAATAATTGGAAGTTTCTTAGCTATTATTATAATTTTCATGATTTTAAATTTGGGCCATAGATTATCTTACTTCAAATTATTTTTACTAATATTCGTGATTTTGTTGGTTAGTTTGTTTCCTGACATAGATATGAAAAAGAGCAAAATAAGGAATTTCTTGGCTTTATCTATCTCTTTCTTAATAGCTTTTTTATATATGCTATTTTTCAATAAAAAATGGTACTATGGTCCTGCTTTTTTCCTAGTAATTTACTTTTTATTAAAGTATTTACCAACTAAGCACCGCGGCCTAACTCACAAATTCCTCTTTTCCGTTTTATTTTCCCTATTTTTCTCCTATTTTTTAAGTTATGTTTTGGATTTAGGCCTGATCGAAAAAAATTATGCTATAAATTTTTATATTTGGTTTTCAATTATTTTCTTAAGCTACAACCTTCATTTAATAGTTGATAGAATTGAAGGATGAATATGAAAAAATACAAAATAGTTTATGAGTGGGATTTTTGTATAGGAGCTGCGAATTGCGAGGCTGTAGCCCCTGAATTTTGGGAACTAGACGATAATCAAAAAGCTATACTTAAAGGCGGAAAAGAAGTTAAGAAAAAAATTTTTGAGTTGGTGATAGATGAGAAGGATTTAGAAAAAAATTTAACGGCTGCCAAATTATGCCCTGTGAATTGCATTCATATTTATGATATGAAAACTGGTAAGAAATTAATATAGTTTATTAATAAGCAATTCCAAATATTTTTAATGAAGATAAAAATTTCAGCAACTTTTAAAGGAAAATGTGATATATGCAAAAAAGAGGCTATGGTATTTAGTGCAGGAGATGAAGATTCTAAGAAAGTAGTTACAATTTGCAAAGAATGTTCTGAGAAGCTAGGTGATTTGAAAACAAGCGATGTTATAGAAAAATATGGAAAAAATGATGAAAAGGCTTTTGGGGAAGGAATAAAAGTAGAAAAAAGTTTCGCCGGATAAATTTTAAGTATGGAAGTTGATTATTCCAAGTTTTCAGATAAAGTAAAATTTTGGAAGAGTGTTTTGGAAAATGTTAAGGAGTTTGTTGGTTCTTCTCCCCCATCTATATTTGTAGGTAGAGCTTTTTATCCTAAAGTTTATTTGGGAATTTTAGCACCTCCCAACCATTTAGAAAATGCTGAAATTTTAGATTTTCCTGAGAATTGGTATAGGGAAAAAGCAAGTATAGAAAAAATATTAGATTTTCGTAGCCAGATGATTTATTCAAGATTTAAAGCAGATTCGCTAAAACCTAAAGGTAATTTGGTAGAAATTTTTCAAGAGTTGAGCGCTTCTAAAAGGCATGTCGATGTGGAGATAAAATTGAAGGATAAGCCAAAATTTAGGTTTTTCTTTAGTTATTGGCACCAGCCAATTGGAAACCCAGCTAGTATTAATCAAGCTCGTTTAGCAGAAAATGCTAAGATAGAGAAAAAAGTTGATTATGTTATTTCAGACTATGATTTAAAAGCTTCAGAAGCAGTTTTCAAGCTTTACGATTATGGAATAGAAGTGAGCAGGATACAAAAAATTTTTTCGGCAGGATTGTTGGGTAGTAAAGTTCAAAGGAAAATAGTTCCAACAAGATGGAGCATAACTGCAGTAGATGATATAATTGGTAAAAAATTGATGAAAAAAGTGAAAAATTTTGAAAGCTTAGATGAGATAAGAGTTTTCAACAACGAATATATTGGAAATCATTACGAAATACTTTTGCTACCTGGACAATACCAATATGAGTTAGTCGAAATATGGGATGTTGAAAGTAGCGTAAAAATAGCTTCGGATTACGAATCTTGGAATGGAATATATGGCTATGCATCTAATACTCACGGAGCTTTTTATTCAGGAAGGCTAGCTATACTTGAATATTTGAAAAGAATAAAAAGGCAAGCTATAGCTTTAATAGTAAGAGAAGTTAGAAAGGAATACTTTGCTCCAGTAGGTATATGGCAACTAAGGGAAGCAGTTCGCGACGCTTTCAACAAAAAATATGAAGTTTTTGAAAATTTGGAAGATGCTTTGAAGAGAATTTGTAGTAGAATAATAGCAAAGGACAAATGGTTAATAAAGAGCAAAATTTTGAGAATAGTAAAAGGTCAAGCTAGAATAAAAGATTTCCTTTATTAAACTATATATAGTTCTATTTTTATTAAAGATTAATTTCTTAAACTGAAAGATATGTTTAGGAAGTTGTTTTTAATTTTTTTAATTATATTTCTGATAATTTTTTCTCAAAATCAAAAAAATTTGAAAAGCGATGTAATTGTTGTAAGGGTTATAGATGGAGATACTATAGAGTTGTCTGATGGCAAGGAAATAAGGTTGTTGGGAATAGATGCTCCAGAAAAGAATGAATTTTATTATGAAGAATCGAAAAATTTTTTAAAAAATTTAGTCCTAGGTAAAAAAGTTATTTTAGAAAAAGATTTTACTGATAGAGATAAGTATGGCAGATATTTGAGATATGTTTTTGTTGATAAAGTTTTTGTGAATTATGAATTAGTTAGAAAAGGTTACGCTAAAGCGATAACAAGGATACCTGATGTAAAGTATAATGATATACTAATCGAAGCCGAGAATGAAGCTAGAAAAAATAAAATTGGGATATGGTCGAATGATAGCTTTAAATGATTATTAATTTTCTTTTTCTATCTTCAAAGGTCCTCTATATCCGCAATTTTGGCATTCATATATCAGGCCAAGCCAAGGAAGAAATTTCAAAGCAAACTTTTTACATTTTGGGCATTTCAAGGGTATAAAAAATCTAACCTCCGCTATATCCTGGCAATTTTATAGAAATTAATGAAGCCAAATTCTCTATAAGCTTTGGCTCTATAGCTATTATATCGCTAGCAGAAATTATTCCTACTAACTTATTTTTTTCAACAACCGGCAACTTTTTTATCCTTTTCTTAACCATTATTTCCGCAGCCTTTTCTATTTTTTCATTAGCATCTATCGTAATAACATTCCTTTTCATCACATCTTTAGCTAAAGTCGTTTCTACATCTCTGTTTTCGGCGATAGCTTTTAATATGTCAGTTCCAGTTAATATCCCAAGAATCTTATCGTCTTCATAAATTATCAAACTACCTATTCTCAAGGAAGTCATTATTTTTGAAGCTTCTTTTAAACTTATATCTTGTTTAGCTGTTACAACTTCCCTTCTCATTACATTTCTTACAAGCACCATGATTTATTATTTTGAAATTAAAGTATAAAAATAATTAAATTTTTATAACTTTGGGTATAAAATAATATTATGAAAACAAGTACGAAGAAGCGTTCTAAGAAAAAATCTAAAGCATCGAGAAGCAAAAGAATTGAAGAATTTGTTGAAAGGCAATTAGAAAAATACTTAGAAATTCATAAAAGACATGAAAAAGAAATTACATACATAGGTTAAGATTTTTTTGTCTTTCTAATTGATTTTTTACTTAACATGCTAATTGTTATTAGAACAATTCCTAAAGCAAAAAATGTTATAACTATTGCTATGTTTTGAGTAAATATTTTCAAAACAATGTTTGTTATTATTGATTCGAGATTTAATTCTTGCGTAATTTTTGGTAAAAATAAAATTTTTAAATAATCTATTCCAAAAGGTAAAATTATAATTGGTAGAGTAGCGAATAAAATGTTCCAACCCAAAAAACTGAATCTTGCTCTAAAATCTTTAATTGATATTAAAATCATTATTAAACCAAGAATTGTGAATAGAAGAGTGAAATATATAGATAATTTGAAGAAATTGTTGCCTTGGTAAGAAAATATTATCAGGAGATTATTCACATCACCTTGCCTTAAACATGAAATAAAATCGCAATCATATTTTTTGTAGTATAAAGAATCGAACAAAGCATTTGCTAAAAATTCATCAAAACCTTCGATTTTCGATTCCCTAATATCTTTACAATTCAAATTAACATTATAAATTCCTATTTGAATAGGTAGAGATTCTAAATTTTCGCAACCCTTCAATAAAGCTATCCTAAGATTGTTCAATTGCTCGGGTTTAATTTGGAGAGAAATCATATCTTTAATTACAGGCATTAAATTTTCCTTAAGATTTTGATAATTTGTGAATTGGATTAAAGATAGGTTTAGAAAACTGAAGAACAAGAAAGAGGAGAAAAGCAACCCACCAAAAAATTTCAAAATTTTTGATAGCATAAAATCCATCTTATAAAATTTATTAAGTGAATTATTTAATATAATTTTATGAAAAAGTACGAGTTGCCGCCTTTGCCATATTCTTATGATGCGCTGGAGCCTGTTATATCGAAGGAAATAATGATTTTACATCACGATAAACATCACGCCTCTTATGTTAACGCAGCTAACTCTGCCCTAGAAAAGTTGGATAAGTTTAGAAAAGGTGAAATAGATATAGATTTGAAAGCAACTTTGAGGGATTTGAGTTTTAATTTAAATGGGCATGTATTACACTCTATTTTTTGGCCTAATATGACCAGCCCAACACCAAACAACAAACCTGGAGGTAAAATAGCAGATCTAATTGTTGGCGATTTCTATTCCTTCGAATCTTTCAAAAAAGAGTTTGGAAATGCAGCAAAAAGCGTTGAAGGTTCTGGATGGGCTATATTGGGAATAGATCCTGCTTCTAAACAATTAATTGTAATTCAAGTCGAGAAACACAATTTGATGCACATTTCTAATATGAAAATTTTGCTGGCTTTAGACGTTTGGGAGCATGCTTATTATTTGCAGTATAAGAATGATAGGGCTAGCTACGTAGAAAATTGGTGGCAAGTGGTTAATTGGGATGATGTAGAGGAAAGGTTGAACGAAATAATTTAAATTTTCTATACTAACACGATTTTTGTTTTTTAGAATTTATTTCAATCCTACATTAGTCTGATTCTAACTTCTACCCAATCGGTAGTACCAGGGGTTTGGAATACAATATTTC
>CAYRRN010000009.1:11453-17482 GCA_964426695.1 uncultured archaeon | reverse complement strand
CGTGTATAGAGGAGAAAAACCATACTTTTCAAAAGTTTTTCTAAAAATTTCTATAATTTTGTTAAGTTTCGTTGCATCTTCTGGTAATAAATCCCTCATCCCTTTTACAGTTTTGAAGCGCATATTAATTATTAAATTTTTATTTTTTATATTTAGATAGAATTTTAACTATCAAATCTTAAACTTTTTAATCAAATTTTCCTTACTTAACGAAAATTTTATTTTTAAAAATTATTCAACTTTAGCTATATCGCCCAAAGTTAAATTAGGTTCTTTCTTCTCAACACTTCTTTTTAATTTTTCTTCATATTTAGTTCTCAAATTTATATTTAGAAACTTTTCAATTTTTTTCAATAATTCTTCGTTTGGTTCCATTAAACTAGCTTCTATCCTTTTCAATACAGATTCTTTTTCATTAATTTTATTTGCAAATTCCGCTATTGTTAAACCTTTTTTCTCTCTGGCAAGTTTTATGTATTTCCCGAATTCCGGAATTATTTCTAAATCATCTTTTTCTATTTCAAATTTTATGGGCTTGGCCACAGGTCTATAAACTCTATTAATTGTGATTTTATTACCAAATTTAGTGCAAGCATTACAAACCTCTATAACACTCCCTTCAATTTCAACTTTATTTAATATATTTGAATTTTTCCCACAAAGGTTGCATTCTGGAATAGTTATCACTAATTTTTTTATTTAAGTATAAATATAAAAAATTATAAAGGGAATAGTGTGGGAGTTGATACTCGGATTTAAAATATTTAGTATAAATTATTTAATTTAAAGTGTTCTTTATGGCGATAAAAGAAGTTAGCGGAAAATATAATCCAAAGGAATTAGAGAATAGGATAAGGGATTTCTGGACAAAAATAAAGCTACCAAACAAACTACAATCAATTAAACGTAAGAAGTTTTATTTGTTGGATGGCCCACCATACGTTAATCAGGTAGCTCATGTAGGTCACATAAAAACAACAACGGCAAAAGATATTTGGGCTAAATATAAGCAAATGCAAGGTTTTAATGTTTGGTTGCAACCTGGTTTCGATACTCATGGTCTGCCTATAGAAAACATGGTTGAAAAGGAATTAGGTATTGTATCGAAAAAGCAAATAGAGGAAATGGGAATAAAAAAATTTATCGAAGTTTGTAGAAAGCACGCAGAGGATATGCTAGAAGAATGGATTAACCTTTATAAAATTTTAGGTGCTTGGAGAGGATGGTTTGAACCTTACTTAACTTATAAAAATTATTATATTGAAGCCGGATGGTGGACTATAAAAAAATTGTACGAAAAAGGAATGTTAGTTGAAGGGGAAAAACCCACTTTTTGGTGTCCACATTGCCAAACAGCATTAGCTGGATATGAAGTTACTGATAGCTATGCAGATGTAAAGGATCCTTCTATTTATGTTAAGTTTCGATTAAAAGGTAAAGAAAATGAATTTTTAGTAATTTGGACGACAACACCTTGGACACTACTTGGCAATGTTGCTATAGCTGTACATCCTAAAGAATATTACGTGAAAATAAAAGTTGGAAAAGAAATTTTGGTAGTTGCTGAAAAAAGGGTAGAAAATGTTTTCAAAAATTTGGTTAAGACTGAATATGAAATATTGGATAAATTTTTGGGTAAGGAATTAGAGGGATTGAGGTATGAACCAGCATTTGACATCCCAATTCAACAAAAATTAAAATTAAACGAAAACGCGCACAGAGTTATTTTATCTATACCAGTAATGGTAAAAGAAAGATTCCAAGATTTTGTAACTATGGAAGAAGGTAGTGGCTTAGTTCATACAGCCCCTGGCCATGGCCCTGAGGATTTTTATATAGGTCAGCATTATAATTTGCCTGTAGTTTCGCCTGTAGATGATGAAGGTAAATTTACGGGCGAGGCAGGTGAGTTCAAAGGGATTTTAGTTAAGGAAGCGGAAAAGGTTATTATTGAGAGTTTGGAAAAAAGAGGAATGCTTTTAAAGCTCGATTGGATAGTTCATGCCTATCCATTATGTTGGAGATGCAAAAGTCCTTTGATTTATAGGTTAAGCAAGCAATGGTTTTTGAAAGTGGATACTATAAAGTCTAAAATGATAAAAGAAAATCAAAAAGTTAAATGGCTTCCAAGTTGGGGGAAAGAAAGATTTCATAATTGGCTTATAGGCGCGACAGATTGGTGTATATCTAGGCAGAGGTATTGGGGAATACCACTTCCAATTTGGGTTTGCGAAAACTGTAAATCTAGGATTGTTGTAGGTAGCGTTAAAGAGCTTAGAGATTTATCTTATAAAACTTTACCAAAAGATATAGATTTGCACAGGAATGTTGTAGATAGCATCGAACTAACTTGCAAGAATTGTGGAAGAAAGGCAACAAGAGTTAAAGATATTTTGGATGTTTGGTTCGATTCCGGAATAGCTCCGTGGGCTTCTCTTGGATATCCATACAAAAATAAAAATATATTTGAAAATCTTTGGCCAGTAGATCTAGTTTGTGAATCACAAGATCAAATTAGGGGATGGTTTTACAGTTTAATGTTTTGTGGCGTGGCTACTTTTGATAGAAGTCCTTATAATTCAGTTAGTCTAATGGGTTGGGTTGTGGATGAAAAAGGGGAAAAGATGAGTAAGAGCTTGGGAAATGTAATTTGGGCTAAAGAGGCATTAGAAAAAATGCCCGCAGACGTTATAAGACTTTATTATGCATGGGAAGTTCCTTTATGGGAAATACAAAAATTCAGCTTTAAGACAGCAGAGGAAATATTTAGAGCTTTAAACATATTCTGGAACGTTTATTCTTTCTTCACAACTTATGTCGATAAAGATTTTTCATTCAAGCTTAATAAGTTAAGAATTGAGGATAAATGGCTTTTATCAAGGTTAAACAGTTTATTTGAAGAAGTATTAAAAAATTACGAAAATTTTGAATTCCATGAAGTTGGTAGAAAAGTAATTGATTTTATTGTTAATGATGTTAGTAGATTTTATATAAAGCTTATCAGAGATAGAGTTTGGATAACTGAAAAGGGTTTAGATAAGAACGCAGCTCTCTCAACCCTTTATATAACTCTTGTGAATGTTGCGAAGTTACTAGCACCAATAACTCCTTTTATTTCAGAAGAAATTTACCAAAACTTGGTTAGAGGTTTAAATAGCAAAAGCGAAAAATCAATTTTCTTATCTGGATTTCCAAAAATAGAGAAAAAATTCATAAATAAAGAATTGGAAGAAGATTTTAAAACTGTTAAAGAAATAATAGAAAAAATATATGCAAAAAGACAAGAAGCGAATATAAAGCTTAGATGGCCTTTAGCATCTGCAAAAATTTTTTCCAAAGATGGAAAAGTTTTGAAGGCTGCTTTTAATTTGAAAGACGTTTTGCTTAGAATGTGTAATTTGAAGAATTTAGAAATAGTGAAAAGGAAAACTGAAAATTTATTTGATGTAGAGATAGACAAAAAATTTGATGAAAAACTTTTTGAGGAAGCTTTAGTTAAAGAATTAATTAGAAAAATACAGGCTATGCGTAAAGAATATGGATTTAAAGTGAAGCAAATGATAAGTTTAACCCTTAGCTCAGAACAAAAAGTTAACGACATTTTACAAGATTACAAAGAAAAAATTGCAAAAGAGGTAGGGGCTAAAAAATTAGATATAGGATTGCTTAAAGGTAAATATAAAGGAGAAATATCCTTCGAAAATTCAAAAATAAAAATTCAGTTCGATTAAAATAAAAAATTTCACTAAAAAAAGTTCTAAATTCATAAACTAATAGCTAAATGAATTTTTTTCATGCTAACCATAAATTTAAATAAAAACAAGCTAATTTTGCTTTCTCTTTTTTCTTCTTTATTTGGAATTTTTTTAATTTATATCGCCAGTTCACAATCTAAGCCGCTTGAAACAAAAATAGATGAAATTTCACAAGATTTAATAGGCAAGACTATCTCTACTTCTGGTTATATTGTGGATAAAAAAGTTTCTTCCACAGGCCACATTTTCTTAACTATATCTCAAAACAAGGCTACTATAGAGGTTCCACTTTTCAAAAATTTTTTGGATAAAATGCGAGAAGAAAGAATGAACACGAATTTTAGGATAAATCAGAAAATTTTTGTGCAAGGGGTGGTAGATGAATACAAAGGAAAGCTGCAAATAATTCCTAGAAAAACCAGCGATATCAAAATAATAGGTTGATTTCGTGCTAGATTTTTTACTTTTTTCTTTTATAGGTGCTTTAATAGGTATTATTTTAGGACTCATTCCGGGAATGCATATAAACAACATATTACCAATAGTTTTATCATTATCAATTTTTTTTAATCCCATTAATTTGGCGGTGCTAATTGTTAGCATATCAATATCGCAAATTTTTATCAGCTATATCCCGTCAATATTTCTTGGCGCTCCGGAAGAAAATACTGCTCTTTCAATTTTACCAGGTCATAAATTGTTATTAGAAGGGAAAGGTTTCGAAGCTATAATATTAGTAGTTTTTAGCGGAATTTTTTCTATGTTTTTAACCTTATTTCTAATATTTCTCTTCTCAAATTATTTTGCAGAATTTTACGAAATATCCAGGCCTTACATACATTACGTTTTAATTTTTTTAATAGTTTTTATGATGATCCATGAAAAAAATATAAGAATAGCTGCATTATCTTTTTTTATTTTTTCCTTATCTGGAGTTTTAGGAACTTTGGTTTTAAATTCCACAATTATATCCACAAAATTGGTTTTATTTCCAATTCTATCAGGTTTATTTGGATTAAGCACTTTGATTGTTAGCTTTTCTCAGAGCTCTAAAATCCCGAATCAAGAATTTGATCAAAATGTAAAAATTTTTTCAAATTCATTTTTTAAATCTGTTTTTTTAGGTTCAATAGCTGGAATAATTGTTGGCTTTTTGCCTGCTATAGGTGTTTCTCAGGCAGCTATTTTCATGCAATATATAGGAAAAATGTCCGAGGCCAAAAACTTTTTAATGACTTTATCCTCTATTAATGTTTCGAATGAAATATTTTCAATAATTTCACTTTTTTTAATTGGTAATCCTAGAAGTGGGGCAAGCGTTGCTTTAGAAAAAATATTGAGTTATATGGATTTAAAAGATGTTTTTATACTTCTTGGCTCTTTATGTTTTTCAGCTTCTATTTCTGCTTTTTTGACAATTAAAATAAGCAAAGTAGTTATAAAATTTTTGATTAGGATTAACTATAAGTTACTTTCATTTCTTATATTTGCATTTTTAACTATTATGATTTTTATTTTAACAGGATTCCCAGGACTATTGGTAGCTTTTACTTCTACTTCTATAGGCTTCTTATGTAATCAACTAAAAGTTAAAAGGAGTTATTGCATGGGGGTTTTGTTGTTGCCAAGCATTTTCTTTTTTGCGAATCTAAATCCATTAATTATTTCAATACTAAGAATTTAAAAGAAAAATATGCTTAGCAAAAATCTTTTATATAAGGAATTCCAAAAAGAGCCCGAAAAATATTGGAGAGTACCTTTGTTTGAAGAGCAGGGATTTGTTAGAAGAGTTTGCAAAATATGTGGTAAAGGATTTTGGTCGATTAAAGAGCTGAAAAATTGCCCGGAGCACGATTTATATGGATTTATAGGAAAACCCATTTCAGGCGTTAAATGGGATTTTTTAAAAACATGGAGAGAATTTGAAAAATTTTTTGAAAAAAAAGACCATAAGTCAATAAAAAGATACCCTGTGGTTTCTAAATGGCACCCAAACCTTTTTTTCACAATAGCATCTATACAAGATTTCATTAGAATTGACGCTTCCCTTAGCTTCGAATATCCCGAAAATCCTTTAATAGTTCCTCAAATGTGTTTGAGGTTTAACGATATATCTAATGTCGGCGTTACAGGAAAGCATTTAACATGCTTTATGATGGGAGGGCAGCATTCTTTCCTAGACGGCTCAAAAAAGAGTTATTGGAAGGAAAAATGTATGGATTTGAATTTCGAATTTCTTACTAAAAAAATGAAAATACCAAAAGAGGAAATAAT
>CAYRRN010000009.1:7621-11443 GCA_964426695.1 uncultured archaeon | reverse complement strand
GATTTTTCAGCTTTTGGACCAACAATAGAGGCTCATTCAGAAGGTTTAGAGCTGGTGAACAATGTTTTTATGGAATTTTCATCTCATGGCTCGAGTTACAAAGAGCTTAAGGTTAAAGTCGTAGATGTTGGCTGGGGCATAGAGAGGTTGAGCTGGTTTACAAAAGGCTTACCTAATATTTATGAAGTAGCTTTTGGCGATGTTATGAATAAATTAAGAGAAATGATTGGTTTGGAATATGATGAAGATTTCTTGAATAATTATGCGATATACGCAGGACAACTAAACATAGAAGATATTTCTGATCTAAAAGAGGCTAGAAAGATGGTAGCATCTAAGTTGAACGTTTCTATAGAAGAAGTTAATAAAAAAATCTCTCCTCTAGAGGCTTTATATGCTATAGCAGATCATTCTAGAGCTCTAGCATTTGCTATTTCAGATGGTGCTTTAGTTTCAAATGTTGGTGGTGGATATAATTTAAGAGTAATATTGAGGAGAGCTTTAAGTTTCTTAGAAAATTTTGGATGGCACCTAGAGCTTGAAGAAGTAGCGCTATTTCACGTTAAATATTTAAAGAAAATATTCCCCGAACTAAAGGAATCTGAGGATGAGATTGTAAAAATAATAAAAGTAGAAAAGGAGAGATATAAACAAGCAAAGCAAAATGCAGAGAGAATAATAAGAAATTTGGATAAGTCTAAAATTTCTGAAGAAGATTTAATAAAACTTTACGAATCTCATGGAATAACTCCGGAGCAGCTAGGCATAGATGTTCCAAAAGATTTTTATAAAAATATAACAGAGAGGCATTTAGGTTATAGAAAAGTAGAGGAAAAAAAGTATGCTATTGATGTGGAAGGATTACCCCCAACAAAAATTTTATACTACAAAGAGCCAGCTATTTTTAAATTTAGGGCAAAAATATTGAAAATATCAGGTAAATATGTTATTTTGGACCAAACTGCATTTTATCCTGAATCTGGGGGCCAAAAATCTGATAATGGTTATATTGAAAATATAAAGGTTTTGAATGTTCAAAAAATAGGTAAAGTTATAGTACACGAATTAGATGGCGAGTTGAATAAAAAAGTCGGAGATTTAGTTTTCTGCGAAGTTGATAAAAAAAGGAGAGAAATTCTAACCAAGCATCATGATGCAATTCATGTAATTTCTGGAGCTGCTAGAAAAGTTTTAGGGAAGCATATTCATCAATTTGGTGCAGAGAAGGATGTAGATAAAGCTAGAATAGACTTAACACATTTCGAAAATTTAAATCAAGATCAAATAAAAAAAATTGAAGATTTAGCTAATCAAATTGTTAAGAAAAATTTGAGTATTAAGAAAATTATTATGGATAGAGGCAAAGCGGAAAGTAAATACGGATTCGATATTTACGCTGGCGGTTATGTTCCTTCAAAGCAAATAAGGATAATAAATATCGGGAATGGTTTTGATATAGAGGCTTGTTCCGGAACTCATGGCAACAGAACAAAAGATATTGGATGGATAAAAATTATAAAATCCAAAAGGGTGGCGGATGGTTTGGTTAGGTTAGAGATAGTTGCTGGGGATTTAGCTGAAAATTTCTTAAGAGAAAAAGAAAAGATTTTAAAACTTTTGAGCAAAGAGCTTGGCGTTAATGAAGAAAAAGTTCCATTAGCTGTAGAGAATTTATTTAAAAAATGGAAGGAGTTGAGAAAAAGATTAAGGGGTTAGAATGCTAACTTTCGATGAATTTAAAAAACTTTGTAGAAAATACGAAATTCTAAAAAAGGCTTCAGAAATTTTGAGGGTTGAGGATAAAGATATAGTTCGAGTGGTTCAAAGATTTAAGAGAGAAATTGAGGAAATGGAGAAAAATGTTAATTTTTAGGCAAAATTATCAAACCTTCTTTTGGATCTCCTATAGCTAGATATTTGTTTTCTAGATACATTTTTCCGACTAATGCACAAGTTATAGCATCTAATTCATCACCCATTAATTTTTCGTTTATGTTTTTTATTCCATAATTTTTTAAATCGTTTCTTAATTTTTCTAAATTTTTTTGCTTTCTTGGCATTCCCAATATATCTTGAGCTGCTCCGGGGAAAGTTTCTATAACCTTTATTCCTCTATTTTCAAAAATTCCTTTTAATCTAATTCCCCTAATTGTTAGCTTTCTCATAGGCCCTAGAGTTATAGGGAAAAATTTTATTCTCATTTTTATTAATTCTTTATCACATTCTCTAAAATGAGGTCCTCCCTTATCTTCTAAATTTTTCCTGCCTTTAGGTAAGCTTAAAGGCGCATCTATACTAACTAAATCTGGATTAACTTTTATTGTCTCTTTTATTATTTCTTGATCTTTATAAAGAACTTTAACTTTCGCAATTAATTTTTCGTTTAGTGAGCAAAAGCCAGTTTTTCTTTTTTCACTACCAGCTAAATCAATTCCAACTACTATCATAATCAACTCAAAACGCACTCTACAGGAGGCTGATAGGCAAGTTCGCATATAACATCGAATATTTGTTTATTGGTTTTGTTTTCTAAAGACCTTTGCCCTAAAGGAGTTTGTATGTAAATTCTTGTGTAATTGGTTTCAGTAGATATTGTTTCTAGGAAAAGCCAAGTATATCTCATTGCTAAATTCTCCAAATAATTCTTTTGGTCTAGGCATTCATTACATGAAGGATTGTAAATAAAGGTAATTATGGTACCGCCACTTCTTATTATCAATTCCTCCTGTTGCGGACTTAGTCTATAATTCACTATTCTACTTTCAGGCATATTTACATTTTGAGATGGAGTAAAAATAGTAGATTGTAAAACTGAAAATGCAAAAGTCGATAAGAACATTATAAATATCAAGGACAAACCTATTAGTTTACTGCTCGGAAGTCTTACTTTCATAATTTTCATAAATTTATTCTTAGATAATATATTTATAGCGAATTATGGTTTTAGAAAAATTAGTTTCTGTAAGAGAAGCAATAAAAAGGCCGTGGTGGATGTTTATTGTAGGTGGAATAGTTTCTACTACTTCTCTACTAATAGCTTCAGTTTTGCTTCCTATTTTACCAAATGATATAGGCTTCTTTACTTCCATATTAATAACCTTTGCTATGACACCTTTTATGGTAAATCTTTTTTCTTACGAAGAAGCAAAAACAGAGGGGGAAATTTTAAGAGGAAATGAGAACTTCTTTCAGCGCCACAAGCAAGTTTTTCTAATTTATATAGCATTTTTCGCTGGCGTGACCTTGAGTATGAGTTTAATTTATTTAATAGTTCCGGAAAAATATGTAGAGAAAATTTTTGAGGATCAAATAGAAACTATAAGGTTGATAAGGGGAAGTTCTGTTGTGGTTGATAGCTTCCAAAGGATAGTGTTTAACAACATTAGCGTTTTAATAGTTTCATTTTTGTTTTCTTTTCTCTACGGCTCTGGAGCAATTTTTATTTTATCTTGGAATGCATCAGTTTTAGCTACTGCCATAGGATTGACAGCTAAAAGCATCGGCGGCCTCAAAGGTTTGCCAATAGCTATGCTAGTTTATTTTCCTCATGGAAGTATCGAGATATTAGCGTATTTCATCGCTGGCATATCTGGTGGTATAATATCCACAGCGATTTCAAGAAGAAAGTCTCCATTTCTGAACAGAATTTTAATAGATAGTCTTTCTATGTTAGCAATTGCCTCAATATTAATTATTATTGCAGGTGCAATAGAAGTAGCAGGTATATCTCTTAGGTGATTAAATTTAAATTATGTATATCGCAGGTTTTGTAACATCTGCTTGTTCAGCTTTTTCTATTTTTGACTTTTCAGCGAACTGAAT
>CAYRRN010000009.1:0-7611 GCA_964426695.1 uncultured archaeon | reverse complement strand
GAATTTTAACATTCGAACTGAATTTATTTTCCAGAAAAATTTTAGCCTCTTTTAGTATTTTTAGTTGTTCTTTTCTACTTAATGGCTTTATTAGCTCATTTCTTTTGGAATATAATTTTTGAATATACTTTACTATTTTTTCATTTTTTCTTTTGAAAGAGTTTATTATATAATTCATCCCCTTATCCCTGTTTTTAAAAACGAAATTATAAACTCTAAATTTCCATTCAGGAGCTATAAATATGAAAATTTCCTTAGGTTTTTTATTAGTTATTTTGAGAATTTCGTTTATATCGGATACTATTGAAAATATAAACTCTTCTAATTTTTCGCTACTCTCGCTTACTTTACTTTCATCGAACTTGGGCCATTTTGATGTAGATACAAAACTTTTATTGCCTAGCATATACCAAAATTCTTCAGCTAAATGCGGCGCTAAAGGCGATATTATTTTTATTAAAATTTCTAAAGCGTACTTTAAAACATTTTTATTGGCATTTTTTAGCTCAACGCACCTATTCAAGTACCATTCTAAGTAATTTATAAAGTCAAAGAAACATTTTTGAGTAACGCTTCTAAACCTCATTTCTTCGTAATTTTTCTCAGCATATTTAATAATTTCCTGGCATTTGCTAAGTATGAATCTGTCTATATTCATTAAGCTTTTCCTTTTCGCTTTTTTTAAATTCTTTATTAAATTGAATAAAAAGTTGAATCTTGATTTGAAAGATTCTACATTTTCGCTTCTCCAATCTGCATCATCTAGATTTTCATTAGAAGAAACTATGTTTATCCTTACTAAATCAGCTCCAAATTTTTCAACTAGATTTCGCAAAGGTATAATATTACCTAAACTTTTACTCATTTTTGCACCTTCTACATTTACAAACCCATTTACGCTAATTGCCTTAGGCCAGTATTTAGGATTATCCCAAATAGCAGCGTGATGGAAAAGGTAGAATGTCAGATGATTTGGTACCAAATCCTTCCCAGAACTTCTCATATCTACCGGATAAAAGTATTCAAATTCCTCTCTCATTTTCTTTAATATATTCGATTTAATTCCAGATTTCTTGCTAACCCTTTTTAAATCACCTTTTCCCAAAAATACAAAATCGAATACTTCATCTATTAGCTTATCTGCCGGAATTCTCCCCTCTTTTATTATTCTTGAGATTGTGTAATACGCCATATAAATGGTTGAATCACTAAGCGTTTCCACTATCCATTCTTTATCCCAAGGCAGCTTTGTACCCAAACCAGTCTTTCTAGCGCATGCTTTATCCTTAAGCCAATCTATAGTATTAAAGAATTGTGTTTTAACTTCTTCGGGAATTATTCTCATTTTAGCCAAATGTTTTCTCACTTTATCCTTCCATTTTTCATCTGAAAATTTCAAGAACCATTGATTTTCTAATATCTTTACATGGCATTGAGTTGTGCATCTACAAACAACCTTACCTGTAATTTCCCACATAGAATCTGCAATTCCTCTTTCGATAAAACTATTCCATAGGACATCTTTTATCTCAGAAATTTTTTTACTAGCAAATTCCCCAACTTTAAGAATACCCATATGATACTCTTTTTTGTATAACTCTTTAGTAGCTTTCTCCAATTTTTCTACATCTTCTTGATTCTTTATTCCTAACTTTTCGCAAATTTCTATTGCAGGCGATTCGCTTAGATTTTCAGTTTTTATAACTGGTATAGGTAAAATATCTTGAATTTCTTCTATTTCCAAATTATATTTTTTAATTTCTCCTATATTTTCTTTTAAATCTTTAAGAGCAATCCAATCATAAGGAGCGTGAGCTGGTACAGACATTACAATTCCTGTAGCAGAATCAGGATCGACAAAATTCGCAGGTAATATCAAAACTTTTTTATTTGTTACAGGATTCTCTACTTTTTTGCCAACAAGTTTACTTCCTTTTATGCTACCTATAATTTCGATTTCTTTAAGCTGATCTCTTAATTTTATTATGGCTCTTTCGCTTAGCAGCCAAACTTCCTCTTTAACTTTACACCAAAAGTATTCTAAATTTGGGTTTACCCACAAATTCGTTACTCCATAAATGGTTTCTGGTCTAAGCGTGCCACAAGGAATTATTTCGCCGCTATCCATCTTAAACTTTATGACTAAAAACTCTATAGGACTTTCTCCCTCACCTTTCAATCTATCATGATCTCCGGTAGGGCTTTGATCTTTTGGGCACCAAACTACTGGATGCGTTCCTTGAATTATATATCCTTTTTTTCTCAAAGTATTATATTGCCATTCTATAAAACGATTGTATTGGTCTGTGATAGCCGTTATAAAAGTTCTCCTCCAGTCTGCAGAATAACCTATAGATTTAAGGTCTTCTATCCATCTTTTCATCCAATATTTTGCTACGAATTCAGGTCCTTTATTTAAGAAATCTTTAATATCTTTTTCGCTTGCTCCAAACATCTTGAAAGTTTCAATTTGTGAAGCATCGTTTTGTTTTAACCTTTCTATAGTTCCTAGAATTGGTTCTCCAGTTGCATGAAAACCTTGCGGGAATAAAACGTTTAAACCTTGCATTCTTTTGAATCTAGCATAACTATCCGCTCTCAAGAGAGAAAAAGCATGTCCTATGTGAGGTGCGCCATTTACGTATGGATAAGGAAATGTTATAAAAAATTTAGTTTTTCCCTTTTTTACATCACACTCGAAAAGCTTAGATTTATACCATCTATATTGCCATTTTTTATCGATTTTTCTGTAAGGTATTTCCATAATTATCTTACTAGTCCATTTATTTTATCAAATGTTTCTGGATATAAATCCTTTAAAAGTTTGTTTTTTAAAACAACGTCTGGAGGTTGGTTTATATTTTCATTAGAAAAACATACTCCACAAATTCTTGCATCTGTAATTATTGAAACGCCGTGAGCATCCTCTTCGGTTATCCCAAAATCTTTATAATCTCTCGATCTTATTCTTTCTACTTTAGTAATTCCATTAATTTCATTCATGTAACGATTCATTATCTCTAAGTAGTTTGAAACGTAATTTAAATAATTGTTTGTTTTTTTATTTTTCCTAGGGAATTGGGAGTGATAAGTTCTTTTTTCTAATTCAGCTGGTTCGTGTGAAAATTGCCATAACACATCTTTTGGATTTTTTGGCACTAATGGTATAAAAACAGATATTTCTATGTTGGTAAAATTAGGATAATGCGTCTCCATTTTTCTCTTAACTTCCTTAATTAATCTCTGAATTTTCGACTCTTTATAATCGAAACCTAATTTTCCATAAGAAAGTGATACAGGTTTGCTGGTTATCAGTAGGATGTCTAAATCATCGTGTGGCGATGGATTTAACCTAGAGTAAGAACCTCTTGGACAAGCTAAGAATACTTTATGATCTTTATGAATTATTTCTTCTAAAAGTGTATATAAAAATTCGAAAAAATAATGAGCAGTATTATAATGATTTTTTACAAAATTTTTCGTTCTTTTTAAAACATAACCTAATCTCGGGTTTTTATAAGATATATCTTCAACAATTTTCTCTCTTTCTCTTTGCGTGTAAAAGATATCCACCTTTCATCTTCATCAAATTAAATTTTAAAAAAACAAATTTAAATATTAATTAAAGCCCCCGTAGCTCAGCTTGGATAGAGCAGCACCCTTCTAACTTATTTAGAAGGTTTGATTAAGAGATGAAAGAAAGGTGAAGGTCGCGGGTTCAAATCCCGCCGGGGGCATATTTATTTAATTTAAAACTATAATTCTAATTAATGACCAGAACAATAGTTGTTACTTCGGGTAAGGGTGGGGTAGGTAAGACAACTCTAGTATCTAATTTAGGATATGCTTTGACCGAACTCGGGCATTCTGTAATTTTAGTAGATTCTAACCTTACAACTCCAAATTTAGGTTTGCATCTGGGTATGCATTTAACTTCCAAAACTTTACATGATGTTTTAAAAGGATCAACAAAAATCAAGCAAGCTATTTATACTCACCCA
The DNA here is from genome assembly GCA_964426695.1 of uncultured archaeon. Classification (GTDB taxonomy): domain Archaea; phylum Aenigmatarchaeota; class Aenigmatarchaeia; order CG10238-14; family SCSR01; genus JAWADS01. The sequence continues at coordinate 3,610 of CAYRRN010000009.1, read as the reverse complement.
TTTGGATTTAAAGTTTTACCAGCAAGTCTAGGTATAAATGCTCTTAGCGGCGTAGATCCTAACAAGTTACGTGACATAACTTTCTCTTTAATTGGGCAAGCGGATTTTGTTATCTTAGATTGTGCTGCTGGTTTAGGAAGAGAATGTTTGGCCGCTATAGATTCTTCAGATGAAGTTTTAATTTTAACTAATCCAGATTTACCTAGCGTGGTAGATGCTATTAAAATAAAGAAAATCTCTGAAGATATGAAGAAAAATATTTTAGGAGTGGTAGTTAATAGGAGAAAGTGGAAGTGGTATGAATTATCAAAAAAGGAAATAGAAGATTTGATTGGTTTGAATGTTATTGCTGAAATCCCTGAGGATAGGTCTATACATCAATCCATAGCATCAAAAAAACCTTTGTTAGATTACGATCCGAGTTGCCAGGCTTCTTACGAGATTAGAAGGGTTGCCCATTACATCGCTGGGAAAGAATTTAATTATAAAGAACCATTAAAGTTAAGGTTTCCTTTCTTGGAAAAAATTATTAACTGGATGATAAGGTAAAGATTTCTTCTAAATTTAATTCAAAAACAGCTACTGGCATCTCCAAATTCCAATTTTCAAGAACTTTTGGATTAATTTCACCTACAATACCTATCCTTTTTCCTTGCATATAAATTTCTGCAACTCTACCTTTAATAAAACTAGGATTATCAGCAGCTATCAAATCATACTCGAAATTCAAACTTTTCATTAAAGCTTCTAAGGTCGCACTAATATCAGCGAAATTTGCTTTTGTGTCAGAAATACCAGAGCCAAGCGTTCTAATATTTTTAGTCATTGTTTCTTCTCTATCATCAAAAATAACAACATCTCCAATTTCAAAAATTTTTTGAGGATATTCAACGTGCTTATTCGCGGCGAAAGATTTTAATAAGCTTGGTATTAAGGATATTCTCAAGCAATTATAAGATTCGCTCACTGGATTTGAAATTGTCACAATTTTTTGTTTTTTCAAGTTCATTTTTTCAAACTGATCTTTAAAGTTTGATATGACAGGCTGAATTATTTCTTGGAAACCTAGACCTACCAATAAATATCTAATTTTTCCTGAGAATTTTTCTAAGGGGTGTTGTCTACCAATGGTAAAAATATTTGGTAATTCTGGAATTAGGTTGTTATAACCATAGCTTATCGCTATATCTTCGATTATGTCTATCGGATGCAAAATATCAGCGCGATATGCAGGTATTATAACTTCTATCTTATTATCTCCTATCCCTATCGCTGCATAACCCATTCTTTCTAAAAGTTTTATCATATCATTTTGAGAAAGGTTTAAGCCTATCCATTTATTAGCGTATTGAATGTCTAATTCCATTACATCTTCATTTAAATTAGGTGTTATTTCGGTTTTCTTATCATATTCAAGCCTAACACCCTGAATTATCCCTCCTCTTTCTGCTAAGTTTGTTACTATTATATTCAAAGTTTTCTTTACAGTATTTTTCTCAGTGCCAGTTAATTCTATAAACAAATTTTTTGTTTTTTCAGTAACCTTTGTTCTTTCCGAGTTAATTATCGGTGGGAAGCTGAAAATACCTAGAGCATCTTCATAAACAGGCCAAAGTTTAGATTTACTTATTAGATATCCATATTCCTTCCCTTTTGAAATCTTTTGTAAAACTTCTTTTAAGCTCATCTCATCTTTATATTCTAAAGGTAATATTTTTGATTCTTTGCTGGTTTGGGTGTATTTTATTGGAGGAGATATTTTATTTAAATCATGAATGCCTATAGCTACTTTTCTCCTTTTTCTACCTATTGTTTCATGAAGTACTTCCTGAATATTCATCAAGCTTTTTATAGTCTCATCTTTTAAATCAACATTTTTCACTATTGCAGCTGCAATATAAGGTCTTACAGGCACGCTTTCTACTTTTATCGTAAAATTCGCTTCTTCAACAAAATACTTTTTTAAGCCAGTTTCAATACCGAGATAACTTTTTACAGCTCTTGCTAACCCTTCTATTCCGAAAAGGTCAATTCTGTCTGGAGTATGCTCTATGATTATCTCATTATCTGTAATTTTTTCTACACTTGGTTTTATCGAATTTATAATTTCTTCTAATTCTTCATCAGATAAATTCTTTCCAATAAGGCTTAATAAATCTTTTTTATCGTATGATAATGTTGGCATTCAAATCCCTTCAACTATGTTATTATTTCCCTTTCCCTCAGCCAAGACAAATCGTTCGAATAAAGGTAACGAATGTCATTTACCTTCATTTTCATCATAGCTAACCTACCTATTCCTAAACCCCAAGCCAAAACAGGAACTTCTATTCCCAAAGGCATAGTTACTTCAGGTCTGAAAATACCAGCACCACCCATTTCTACCCAACCAAACTCTTCTAAATATATTTGTAGCTCTGTTGAACCTTCAGTAAATGGAAAATAGCTAGGCTTAAATCTAATTTTCTCAGCTCCTAAGAATGTGGCTATTTCTTTCAAGTAACCAAATAATTCCCTTAAATTTAAGTCCTCCCCAACAACTATACCTTCACACTGATCGAATTCTATAAAATGCTTCGCATCTATAACATCTGGCCTAAAAACTCTATCTATTATAAACATCTTATAGGGCAAATTTTCTTTTTTGAGTTTGTATAAGGTTCTGGCTGACTGAGATGTGCATTGGCTTCTAAGTATCAATTTTCTTGCAAGATTGAAATTCCAGCTACCCCAACCTTTACTCCCAGTAATCCAACCGTTTTTATGAGTATCTTCTACTCTTTTCCACAAGCTTTCATCTACAACTTTCCCGTATTTAGGGAATTTTAAGTTGAAAATATCGTGGACGCTCCTTGCAGGATGGTCGCTAGGCATAAATAAAGCATCGCAATTCCAGAAATTTAATTCCACTAAGGGCCCGCGGACTTCTTCAAAACCTAAACTAACAAGTTTTTCTCTAACTTCATTAATGACTTCTCTGTATGGATGTATTTTTCCTGGATGAATTCTTTTGCCTGTAGCTTTAATATCATAATGTTTGAACTTGGCTTTTTTCCATAACTTGAATTTTATGATTTCTGGAGTTAGGTCTGCTATCTCTTTTCCAACAATTTCTTTCTTTAATTTTTCTATTTCTTCAGAATATTTTTCAACCAAATTTCTTTCAACCAAAATTTTTATCATTTCTTCAGAAACTTCTTCGCCTTTTTCAATCTTTTCAAGAGCAATCTGCTCCTCTATTTCTTTAGGATAATTTATTAATTCTATTTCGTTGTTAACCTTTTTTACCCAATTTTTTTCCAAGGCCCATTTTAATGCAATGTGAAAATTTTTTACTATCTTGGTAGCTTCACTTAAATCTATTTTTTTATCTTTGCTTTTATCTAAAAAATCGACTAAATTTTTTTCTGGCAATCCATTTTTTAAATATTCCTTACCTTCTTTAGTTAATCTGTACTTTTCACTACCCATAATTAAACCTATAATAAATTAGAATATTGAAAAGATGGATTAAAAATTTATCAAATTTTAAAGAACAAATTGGAATTTCATCATACTCCTCTTATATTAATCTTTTTTTAAATTTTTTAAATTTTTTCTTATATTTAAC
>CAYRRN010000008.1:16794-18162 GCA_964426695.1 uncultured archaeon | reverse complement strand
CTATAGGGTCTATAGATTATCTGGATTCCTGTAGTATGCATTTAATGGTTTTTCAAAAAGTAAACAAAAAAATATTTAAAACTAAATTAATTGATGATGAAAAAGAAAAAATTACTTTATTGGATTTCAATAGGAATTGTCATCACAGCTATTTTAGGTATTACTTTATTCATGAATTATAAAACTATATCTAATTTAAACCCAAAGGGTAAAGTAATAATAGAAAGCATCTCACCATCTTCTGGATCTATAGGAGAAGAAATTACTATCCAAGGTTTTGGTTTTACTCCAAAAAATAACGATATAGCTTTCACTTCTGATAAGATAAATTTCCGAGGAAAAAATACAGCTTATTTAAATGGCATTTCTTCTAAAGATGGAAAGACATTGCGTTTTAATCTACCTGCTGTGCTCGAGGCTTGCGCATTTTCGCAAATGAAAGAAAACGAAGCGTGCCCCACTATTGGAATATTATTACCAAAAGGCAATGTTCAGATTTTTGTTTTAAATGAAAATGGTATAAGTAATAAAGTAACTTTTACAGTTAAATAGTCTTAGCATAAATAAAGAATTCTTCATTTTACTTTATTTTCAATTTATCAGCAGGAATCAACGATTGAAGTACTGAAATAGAATTTTCGTAAATTGATTTTTTTGGAAAATAAATCTCAAAACGCTTCTTTTTTTCATCCTGAATTTCTAGTAAAATTTCGCAATCATCTTTCAATAAAGAGACGCTACCCTTATTTTCTATTTTTATATATTTTATATTCGAATAAGGGATTACATTTTTAATGTTATATCCAACTTTATTTTTCGAAAGCAATTCTAAAAAATCTTTTAATTTATGCATTTTTCCTTGATAAATGTCCTTATTTAATTTATCAACGTGCCCTTTAATCCTTTTAAAAATAGTATCTACCATATTCCAGAAAAAATTGGATATTATATCATCGGACTTATATGCATATTTGAATGGAGGAACGTGTGATATATTATTTGTCTCCATCTCAATCAAGTTATCATCAGAAAAAAATAATAAATATCTTCTGTATCCTCCACCTAAAGTTCTTAATGAAAAAGTATACTTCCAAGCATCAAAAAGGAATAAAATTTCTTTTTCTCTTATATCTTCTACCATAATTTATAATCTTTCTTTAAGATTTTTAACCTCGTTACTTATCCTTATGAGAGCTGAGCGTAAATTCTCTATTTCTCCTTGCAAATAGATAACTTGTTTTTCTAGATTTTCCAGATATTGGGTTTTTTGCTCTATTGAGTTTTTTCTAAAAACATTTTCTAAAACATTTCCAAACCTATTTAAATTATTTTCAATTCTAAGAATTCTTTGGTTTATTTCGCTAATTT
>CAYRRN010000008.1:9311-16784 GCA_964426695.1 uncultured archaeon | reverse complement strand
CTTTAATATCAAATTCATTTTTATTTAATTTATTTTTAACCTTTTTTTCTTTTGGCTTAATCAAAATTACTGGCTCTTCTTTAATCATGCCAATTAACTTCTTTATTCTATATCCAAAATCTTTTGGCTCATAATTTGTGCCAATTAAAGCTGCTGCTAATTTTTTGATAGCTAAAGAAGCTTTAGAGCTTGGTTTGTATAAAACCAATGGCAGGCCCAAAGCAAGGCTCTCTATGGCGGATTTATCTTCTGGTATCGCTATAGAGCAAGGATACTTAAGCATCGATTCTATTTCGTAACGAGTTAGCTCGTAAACGTTTCCGCTTACCCGATTCAAAATTACTCCAAGCAAATCAACCTTTAACTTTTCCAAAAGTTTTACTGTTTTTAGGGCATCGGTTGCAGAAGGCAAGTCTGGGGTTGTTACTATAATAGCTGCATCTAGGTGTTTAGCTACGTTTATTACTTCTTTTCCCAATCCTGGCGCCAAGTCCACTATAACTATATCATAAGTTTTTTTCAAATCTCTCAAAATCTTTCCAAATTTTTGGGTATTAAACTTACCCAGTTTTAAAGAAGAAGGGAGAACTCTTAGGCCAGATATAGGATGGATATATATAGATTGTTGGAGAGAGGATTCCCCGCTAAGAACTTCTTTTATAGTATTGCTAAGGTTTCTGTATAGGTTTAAATGTATACCTAAATGAGATGAAGAAAAGTTGGCATCCACAACTATAGCTTTTTTATTGAAATACTTCGATATAGTTACGCCTAGATTTGAAACCAAAGTTGTTTTACCCACGCCTCCTTTTCCAGAAATTACTCCAATTGCCAAGGACATTAATATTAATTAGTTTTTATAAAATAAATCGTTAAAAAAAGAAAGAAAATTGCCTACCTTTCAACTAAAGTTTGGTAGGCTACGAAAACAGTTCCAACTAATGCAAATATCCAACCCAAGACCTCGAAGAGTTGCCCTATGCTACTCCATGCCTGAGCTCCTACATATGATCCTAAAGTTGTCGCTACTCCAAAGCTACCAGCGAATACGAAGAATACTCCTGAGACTGCTAACCAAGAGAAACCTTTGTCGGCTTTGCTTCGAAACTTAAAGTATTCAGCTAGTGCGACTGCTAACAATAAGGCAACACCGAGGTCGACTAAACCCCCGAATACTGCCATTTATTCACCTAATAAAAAGTTGGAAGAGTAAAGTTAATAAATTGTATGGTATCCCATATAAATAGTATCATTTATCGATAGTAACGCTTAAAATCCATATAAATTTGAAGTATAAAAAAATTCGAAACACTAGCTAAAAAATCTAATTAAAAAAATTAAAAATAAAAAAAAATTTGGGGAATAGAAAAAATTTCTATTCCCACACGTCCTCTTCGAAATCTGAGTCCTCGAGAGAATCTGTTTCTAAAGTTTCTTCAAACTCTTCTTCTTCCCATTCCTCTTCATCTTCTTCAGTTTCTTCATCTTCTTCTTGATACTTCTTTGCCATTATCCATTTCACCCTATATTTCTATAGTTAAGGAAAGCGAAAGTATATAAATCTAATGGTTTCCTCTACCTTAAAAATTCCATCCTCTTAACCAAAAAATTATAAGCTCTCATTGCTCTTTCTGGCGAAGAGAATACAGGAATCCCTTCATCTTCCAACTTCTTCGACAATTTTTTAGTATATTCGCCTCCAGCTGCGCAACAAACTATAGGCTTTTTGAACTTCTTCATACTAATTATTACTTCGACTAAACTTTCATCAAGAGTAGGAACCTGAAATAAAGCTATTACTATAGCGCCGCTATAAACTTTTAAACAATTTTCTAAAGCAATTTTGTATCTTTCTTTAGTTGAGTCGCCGGTTAAGTCCAAAGGATTATTAAAACTAACATAATTAGGAAATAGATCCTTGAATTTTTCTTTCAAATCATTAGGAATATCTTTTAGCTCAAGCCCCAACTTTTCTGCTTCATCAGTCGCCAAAACTCCGAAGCCACCGCCATTAGTAATTATTATCACATCTTTACCTTTTGGTATAGGTTGCATTTCTAAAATTTTGCATGCGTCAAAAAATTCTTCCCAGTCAGAAGCCTCTAAAGCTCTCGCTTGCCTTAAAGCTGAAGAGAAAATTCTTGCGCTCCCGGCTAACGAGCCTGTGTGGCTAGCTGCTGCCTTTATGCCCCTTAAACTTTTGCCAGCTTTAAGAAAAACAATTGGTTTAATCTTGCTTACCTCTTTAACAGTTCTCAAAAATTCTTTTCCGCTAGATTTTATTCCTTCCAAATAAACAGCTATAATTCTCGTGCTATGGTCTTTTGCTAAATATTTTATTAGATCAACCTCATTTACATCCAAAGCATTTCCATAAGAGACGAACTTAGAAATACCTATACCTTCTTCAGCCAAAATATCTAAAATTGTAGAGCCCACTGCACCAGATTGAGAAATAAAAGATATCCCGCCTTCTTTCGGTCGCTTCAATTTCTCCAAGGACAAAAATAACGTATCAACTTTAGTGTGTGAATCGTAAACTCCAATAACATTTGGCCCAATAACTCTAATATTTTTGTTCTTTATGATTCTTTTCAGCTTTTCCTCCAACTTTTTACCTTCTTCACCAGATTCGGAGAAACCACTTGAAATTATTATAACAGCTTTAACTTTCTTATCTACACATTCTTTCAAAACCTTCGCCACTATATCTGCCTTAACAGCTATAACTGCCAAATCTACTCTATCTTTAACTTTCTTTATGCTTGGGTATACTTTCAAATTAAATATTGGTTCTGTTTTAGGGTTTATAGGATAAACTTTTCCTTTGTAACCACCATTTACAAAATTATTCAAAATCTCGTATCCGATTTTTCCTGGATTATGACTAGCACCTATTACTGCTACTGCCCTTGGTTTAAAAAAATAATCTAAATTCATAATGTTATATTAAAAAAATTTTAATTAATAATTATGCGCACTCTTTCTTCTCGAAGCAAATTAATAGAAGCTAGCAAAATTGAAGAAAGTTTAAGATTAGTAGAAAAAGAAAAAAATATAATTTCTCTTGGGGCTGGAGAGCCAGATTTTCCAGCACCAAAAAGTGTTATAGATTCTGCTAAAAAATTCTTAAATTTAGGATATACTCATTATTCGCCGCTTCAAGGTAAAATAGAGTTGAGAGAAGCGATTTCTAAAAAATTAAAAAAGGAGAATAAAATAGACGCATCTCCAGAGGAAATAATAATAACTTGTGGTTCAAAAGAGGCTATACAATTAGCAATAATGACTTTAGTTGATTCTGGAGATGAGGTCGTAATTCCTAACCCAAGTTATATAGCTTACTCGCCTTTAGTAAAAATTTTTGGAGGAAAAGTTTTGGACCTTAAGCTAGAAGAAAATGATAATTTTGTAATAAATCCTGATTTATTGAAAAAGATTATTACAAAAAAAACTAAACTTTTAATACTAAATACTCCCTCTAATCCGACAGGAAGTGTTCTAAATAGAAAAATTTTGGAGGAAATTGCTGATATAGTAGTTGAAAAAGATATTTACGTTTTGGTTGATGAGGCTTATGAAAAATTGGTTTATGATAATGAAAAGCATGTTAGTTTAGCTAGTTTAAATGGTATGTTTGAATACACAATAACTACTCAAACTTTTTCGAAAAGTTATGCGATGTGTGGATTTAGAATAGGATATGCAATAGCAAAAAAAGAGATAATTAAAGAAATGAAAGAATTTAAGTTAGTAACAACGATATCACCACCAACAGCCTATCAACTGGCAGCGATAGAAGCTTTGAAAAATAAAAAATATGTTGAAGAAATGAGGAAAGAGTACGATAGAAGAAGAAAAATGTTGTGTAGAAGGTTAAAAGAAATAGAAGGTATTAGATTTAATATTCCTAAGGGCGCATTCTACGTATTCCCTAATATAAGTTATTATGGAATGGATTCGAGAGAATTTGCAGATTTTATTCTAAAGAAAGCTAAAGTTGTTGTTGTACCAGGAACTGAGTTTGGTAAATATGGCGAAGGATTTGTTAGGCTAAGCTATGCTACATCTTACGAAAAAATAGAAGAGGCTATTGATAGAATAGAAAAAACTTTAGAAAAGCTTAAATCTTAATTTTTATGAAATATCTTTTGGTGGGAGAAAGACCTGGGCGGCTGGGCCTCGCCTACATCGGCAAATGGTCCTATGGCCGAGTCGAAGTCTTTGGGCGGCGTATACTTGCGAGCTATTCCAAGCTTCAACAATGAGGCTCAGCCTTTCAGGGTCGACTAATTAGCGAACCTGGTGAGGCTGGGAACAGAGTCTTAGGACGTTCAAAGCAACCATAAGCTAATTAGCTCGGTGCTTGAAAGTTACTGAGTTGAGAAGAAGGCTTGGGTAAAAATAGTTCGTAAGTATGCGACAACCAAAGGCGCACTCCCACCTATTTTTTAAATAAATTATTACAATTATTAGATTATGAAAAAAATAAATTTAGCATCGATTTTACTAATTTTGATCGCGATATCTATTCTAGCCTTAAGTAAAAATGAAGAAATTAACTTTCAAAATGAAAATTTTAGCATAAATAAAAATATTATCGAAATAAACAACGAGACCAAGCATTTAGTAGAAATTTTCGTTCCTGCTGTAGATAACCTAGGCAAAGGAGTGCCAGTAAAGCTTAAAGTAGAAGCTTTGCCTGGCGAAGGTAGAATCCTAGTAAACATAAATCAGATTTTATTTTGGTTAGATACGCAACAATCAATAAGATTAGCTAAAGAGTTCGCAGAGAAATATACAAACTCCAACCTTTCAAAAGTAGATTTGATTTATACTATAGAAACAGATGCCCAATTGATAGAAGGACCTTCTGCAGGAGCTGCATTAACTATAGCTACAATAGCAGTTTTGGAGAATAAAGAGATAAATAAAAGCGTTATGATAACCGGAACTATAAATCCAGACGGCACAATAGGGCCGGTGGGGGGAATTTTGTCAAAATCGAATGCAGCAAAAGAAATAGGGGCTAAATTATTCCTAGTTCCTAAAGGTCAAGGCATTCAAACAAATTATAAGCCTGTACAAGAATGTAAAAGATTGGGAGCTTTCACTTATTGTAAAATTGAATATGTGCCTGAAAGGGTTTCTGTTTCTGAGAGTGCTGGAATAGAAATAAGAGAGGTAGAAAGAATTGAAGATGCTTTAAAATACTTTTTATTAAATTAATTAAATTTTTAAATCTTGTATTTAAATTAAAAAATGAGTTACATGAGAATTTTTGAAAAAAACGAAATAAGGGATATAATAATTGCTGTAATAGCATTAACAATAATATTATCTTTCCCTCGAGGTTTTCTTAAAATAAATGTTTTTTTAATTTACCTTCTAGCTGTTATAATTGGTTTTGTTTTCCATGAATTAGCTCATAAATTTACTGCAAAAAAATTTGGATGCTATGCTGAATTTAAAATTTGGCCGCTAGGTTTAGTGTTAGGATTTTTAATAACTTTAGTTAGTTATGGGCATTTAAAGTTCGCTGCTCCAGGAGCTGTTGTAATTTCAGCTTTTAGGTTTGGTAGATGGAAATATAGATTAGCTAGATTAACCCTTAAAGAAACTGGAATTATAGCTGCTGCTGGGCCAGCTACTAACTTGCTCTTTGCTATAATTTTCATTCCTTTTGAACCCTTAAAATTTTTGACATTTATCAATTCTTGGCTAGCATTTTTTAATCTATTACCTATCCCGCCTTTGGATGGAAGTAAAGTTATGGCTTGGAAGCCTTGGCTATGGTTTTTGATGATTTCACTATCTTTTTTACTTATCTTACCAAATTTAATATAAAAAATTAGGCAAATTATGGTAAATATAAAAATAATGCTCCATAATATTTCGCATTTTTTGGTTCCGATAATAGTTGTAAGAGTTGTCATGAGCTTTGCACAACTAGATTTATACAAATTAATTTTCTCAGCAACCCTAGGTGCTTTTTTTCCTGATATAGATCATTTTACAATGCGTAAAACTTACAAAAACGTTTCTTTCTGGAAATTTATAAAAGAAGTTATGAAGGCTGAAAGATATAGAAAAGGATTTTTATTCTTCCACAACTTATTAACAATATTATTTTTAATAGTTTTAATTCCAATAACAGCAAGATTTTTTAGCATCTACTTTTCTATATTCTTATTATCATTTTTAGCTCATCTAATCATGGACTTTTTAGCTGATGTTTTAATAATTAAATCTCATGCGCACTGGAAATTTAAAAAATGGATATGACTTATGAAAATAATAGCTGACTTGCAAATTCATTCGAAATATTCTAGAGCTACAAGTAAAAATATATCCCTAGACAGTCTAGCTAGGGGAGCTATAATCAAAGGTTTAAACCTATTGGGAACTGGAGACTGTACTCATCCAGCATGGTTAAGAGAAATTGAAGAAAAATTGAAGGATAGAAATAATTCCGGAATTTATAGTTATGGCGGAATTTATTGGATGGTAACTGGCGAGGTAAATACTGTTTACGAACAAGATGGGAAAATTAGAAGAATACATCACTTAATTTATTTACCAAATTTAGAAGTCGCGCATCAAGTTTTAGAAATACTTTCAAAATATGGAGATTTGAGGTCAGATGGTAGACCAACTTTGAATTTAACATCGCCGCAATTAGTTGAAATTTTGATGAGCATATCGAAAGATATAATAGTTTTACCTAGCCATGCCTGGACTCCTTGGTTTTCTGTTTTCGGTTCAAAATCAGGATTTGATTCTCTAAAAGAATGCTACCAAGATCAGTTAAAGCATATATTTGCGTTAGAAACTGGTCTATCTAGCGACCCGCCTATGAATTGGAGATTGAGTGAGCTAGATAAAATAACTTTGATGTCAAATTCTGATTCACATTCAGCAAATCCTTGGAGATTAGGTAGAGAGGCAAATGTTTTCGAATTGAATGAAATAAGTTATAAAGAAATTTATGATGTAATAAAAAACAAAGATAGGAAAAAATTTTTGTATACAATAGAAGTAGACCCTAACTACGGTAAATACCATTACACTGGTCACAGAAATTGCGGGGTAAGTTTGCATCCAAAAGAATCTATAAAATTAAAAAATATTTGTCCAAAATGTGGTAAAAAAATGACAATAGGTGTGCTTCAAAGAGTTGAAGAATTAGCTGACAGGCAAGAGGGTTTTGTGCCAAAAGATGCAATTCCCTTCAAATCATTATTACCTTTGTATGAAATAATTTCTATAGTTTATCGCGAGGAGCTCTATTCTAAAAAAGTAATGCAAGAATACAATAAGCTAATAGAAAAATTTGGAAATGAGTTAAACGTTTTGTTAAATGTAGAAAAAGAAGATTTGATAAAAGTTACTAAAGAAAAAATTTCTGATGCAATAATTAAAGTAAGGGAAGGAAAAGTTAAATATATAAGCGGTTACGACGGAACTTATGGT
>CAYRRN010000008.1:0-9301 GCA_964426695.1 uncultured archaeon | reverse complement strand
ACTTATGGTTTCCCTATATTTGATGAAAAATCGATTTTTAGCGATAAATCGATTCGAAGTAAAACAGAATTACCAACCCAAAAATCACTTAAAGATTTCTAAACTTTCATATCATTAAAGCAAAATATAATGCGTTAAATATTTAAACTTGAAAAAATTATTAATTATTATGCAGATGTCCCGATGCGATTTAAACAAGAAAATTAATTTTTCTTACACATATTTACACGCATCGGGAGGGGAAATTAATCCCTAAATCCTTGATGCCTTGTTGAAATATTCTGATAATGAATTTAGAGAAAACGAAGAATCCATACTAGAAATTTGTGATTCTTGTGGCGAAATAACTTATAATCCAAAAATAATAGATGGATCTATAATATGCGAACGATGCGTAGAAAATGAATTTTTGGAAAGTAAGGAAGAATTGAAAGGGAAATATTGCGCAATATGTGGTTGGCCGATAAATAGAGTTATAAAAAAAGATAAAGTAAAAGTTTTTCTGGATTATTTAGAAAAATGGTTGAGTTCAAAAAATAGAGTTGAGTTAATTGGAGTTATTAAACCTATTTTTAAAGATGAAAAAATTTATTTATGTAGATATGATTTTTTTGAATTAATAGAAAAGATTATAGAAAAATTTGATGAAAATATAGCTAAAGAATTCAATAAAAAATTCACAAAAAATTTTGATTTCCAAGGCTCGCTAATAAGTTAAATCCCAATTAGAAATATTTTATATGGGCCTGTAGTCTAAAGGCAGGACGCGACCTTCACATTTTTTGAGAACGGTCGAAATCCCGGTTCGATTCCGGGCAGGCCCATAAATTTACTCAATACTTTTATGCATAACTTTTAATATAGCGTTATTTATCTCGTAAACTCCTACTCGCTTAAATGAAAATCTCAACGTGTTATTTCCTGGAAGCATTACAATATAGTTTCCGTATAAATCTTTGGTGAAAGTGGCGTTGAATAAAGCTAAAGGCGGAATTTGAGCGTATATAGGTTGATTATTAACTTCGATGAATAATTCTGGAAGTGGCGTAGAATACTTTGATACAAAGAATTGGATTTGCAAGCTATCGAAATTGGCAGCTTCATTAGGCTTAAGATCAAATGTAAATTCCTTACCAAAAATTCCTTGAAAGCTAGCTAAAAATTTAGCTGATTTAATTTTATATTTAGAAGTACTCCAAAATAGCCAGCCCGGCAAACCTGATTTTATCTTTATTTGGTTTTTATCAGCAATTATGCTTGGGTTAATTGGTATGTTAATTAAACCAGGCTCCGCAACTTTATTAAAAACTTCTATTCCGTTAATTTCTACAATTAAATTTCCCAATCCATTTGTTTCTCCTATTTCTAGCTGCAAATTAGAACTTGTTAAAGCTGATAGCTCTTCCTGCGTCAAGTAACTATCGATAATAACAAACCTTTCAGAAAAGTAACTTTTTTCAATATATAAGTTTTCCTTATAATCTAAAGTCTTGCTGGGACCAATTATTAAAAAGTTTCCTAGAGGAATAATTTTCTCTGATGGCTTAATAAGAGTTAAGTTAATTACATTTATACTAACAGGAATTTCTAATGAACCTGCTTCTGAACTAACAGATATTTTTCCTATGTAAGCTCCTTGTCTAGCTGATAAAGGTATAGAAAAAATAACATTAACTAACTCCGAACCAAAAACATCAAAATTGTTCTTGCTAAACTTAACAAAAGGTGAAATAGACCCTATTGCCGATAAGCTAACATTTTTGGATGGAAAGCCTGTTATGTTTAATACAACACTTCTAGAATCTCCTTGAGGTATGTTTAGAGATATTGAATTGGGTTCTACTATAGGTATAGCTGAGCCCGGAGTTAAAAAAGCTATCATTAAAACGAATATTAGAATTACGCCAGCTAGTAGAATGAATGCGAATTCGTCTAACCTTGCTTGCGCCTTGGAAGGCATTTTTCTCTAAATTTTATTTGTGATTTAAACATTTTTAGGATTAACTCAATTGACAATAAGTTTCCTTTCCAAACAGAATAAAAAGTCATTTAGGTTTAGTTGAATTTATTGATTATATAACATGAAAAATTTTCAAGCAAATTTTGCTTTAACGTAGTATTTCAAGACTTTCTTTTTTTCAAAGTAGTTATATAACCTGCCAAAACATTCATCAATTTTTTTGATTTAAGATCTACTATATCCTTCAGAATCTTTTTGTTTGTATAAAAATCATTCGTAAACTTTTCACCGTATTTTTCGTAAATCTCTTCTCCTAAATTCTTTATAAAAGTAGTTTTTATTCTCCCCATAAAAATCGTATTAAGGAGTTAGACGCTTTATTTCATAGTAAGTTACTTTATTTTCTCTATCCACTACAGCCCACCAAAAAGTTGCTCTTATGTTATGTGCCAATCTAACTGCCCTAGACATTTCTGGTAAAGAAAAGGCAGCTTCTTCAGGCACCGCATGCACAACAGCTTTTGTATGCTCATGTGGAGCTTTGGGTCCGCGCTTTAACTTAACTCCTCTTTCGTAAAGCCTGAAATGTGCTCCGAATATAAAACCTGTCTTAACTAAATATCCTCTTTCCCTTAAATCTCTATAAACTATGTATTGAGTATAGAATTGATTAATGTTTTTAGAAGCATAATCAACAAGATCGCTCAATACAAGAAAATTTTTTTTACCTTCATCTTTTTTATAAACTTTAATTTTACCTTTTTCAACTAAATAACAAGCCTCAATCAAATCTAGCTCTAACCTATTAGGATTTTCCTCTGGAATTGGTTTACCATAACCTGAATCGTCATACAAAGCAATTGCATCTCTACTCCAAACTATCACTCGATTTTCTGTAAGCTCGCCTTCGAATGTTTTTTCTGGCATACTTTCACTTATATTTTTTGAAAAAATAAAATTATGGGACAGGTGGGATTTGAACCCACAACGCACCGTTAAAGTTATATCTCTTCAGGCGGTTTAGAGCCTAAAGATGCTCTCCCGGGTTGAGCTACTGTCCCTTATTAAAATAGTGAAGTTAAAATTTCTATTTAAATATTTTGTTGATCTATCTTTTGTTTATTCTAAAATTATACTTTAAACCTTCTAAAATTATAAATATTAAAACTCCTAGAACTACCCTTAAACCCCTTTTTATTCCACTAATCTTATTATATCTAACATTCACAGGAACTTGTCCTATCTTCAAATTATTCTTTATTGCAGAAACAAGCATCGAATTTTCAATTATGTAGCCACCATGAATATCTTTTTTTATCTTTTCCATTGTTCTTCTATTCATCCCTATAAATCCGCAATTTGTATCTTTAAATTTTGTCTTAAAAAATAAATTAAAAAAACTCCTCCATACAAAATTTCCTAATCTATGCCTAAAAGGCACTTTTTTCCAATTTCTATATCCAATAACAAAGTCGTATTTCTTTAATCCATCAAAAAATTTTTCTGATTCTTCAGGATTATATTGCATATCAGCATCGATTAAAATTGCGTATTCAGCTTCTGTCCTCTTTAAAATGTAATTTATTCCAGTCCTCAAAGCTTCGCCTTTTCCTTTATTTTTAGTATGGCGCAAAACTATCGCTCCTAACTTTTTCGCTATCTCTGCAGTTTTATCTTTCGAACCATCATCAACAACTATTATTTTATCATAATTAATTTTTTTCAACCTTCTTACAACTTCGCCTATATTCTTTTCTTCATTGTATGCTGGAACTAAAGCAACATATTTTGACATAATTAGCTTGAGAGTTTATTTAAAATTATAAAAATAAAAGTATAAAATAGGTGGCTTTATGGCCAAAGAAAAAATGACCCAGGAAGAGATCGAAATATCGAGGATTAGAATTCCTAAGCCTAATGAAGTTCTTGGTATAGTTGAGCAAATGTTGGGCGGTGATAGGCTAAAGGTTTTGTGTGATGATGGAAATTCTAGAATAGTTAGAATTCCTGGAAAATTAAGGAAAAGAGTTTGGATAAAACCGGGAGATTTAGTTTTGATAGAACCTTGGAAAGTTCAAGGTAATGAAAGGGGAGATGTAATTTTCAAATACACTCCGACCCAAGCGAACTGGTTAAAAAGAAAAAATTATATAAAAAATATTTCAATAGAATAGATAAAATGCCTGAAGAAAAAATTATATTTTATTCTGGGAAGCAAAAAAGAGTTGGCGTTCTAAATAAAGCGAGTAAAAATAGATGCGTTGTTTTGGCTCATGGTTTCTTAAGCAGTAAAGAATATTTTAATAATGTTGTTGAAATTTTTTCATCCCATGATATAGCAAGTTTTAGGTTTGATTTTGTAGGGCATGGAGAAAGTGAAGGAAGTAGCCTAGAAATAACTTTAAGCAAAGAGATAGAAGATATGAAAGCTGCTATTGATTTTGTTAAAACTGAAGGCTATAAGTCTATAGGTATAATAGGCCATAGCCTCGGGGCAACTATTTCGATTTTGGGGTGGAGTGAAGAGGTTAATTGTTTAGTAGCATTGAATCCTGTGATTTCCTTGAAATCAACATTTTTAAAATTTTTTGATAACGAGAAATTAAGAGAATTGGAAAGAAAAGGTTATATCACTATAGTCACAAAGAAAAAGGAAAGAATAGAGATTAGCGATAAATTTTTTGAAGAAGTAATGAAATTTGATTCAATTGAAATAAAAAAAGTGAAGTGCCCTATGCTTTTTATAGTTAGCTCACAAGATGAAACAATGAGTCAAGCTAAAGAAGCATTTTTGAAAGCCAACGAACCTAAAAAGCTAGAAATCATACCTGATGCAGACCACAATTTATCTCTTTCTAGCCATAAAACTTATGCTTTTGAAACAGCAGCTATATGGCTAAAGAAATGGTTGGGATGATGGAATAATGATAGATTATATTTCTATACCAAAAGAAAGGATTGATATATTGAAAAAAAATAAAAATTTTTTAGAAAGTATTGAAAAAATGTGTAATGCAAAAATAGATTTGAACGATGAAGTTATGATAAGCTGCGATGATGCTATAATGCTTCTTAGATTAAAAAATGTTTTCAAGGCTTTTGGTAGAGGTTTTGATGTAAACGATTCGTTAAAATTATTAGATGAAGATTATTTTTTCGAAAGTATTGAAGTTAAAGACTATGCAGGTAAATCAAGAAGTAGACAAGTAGTTTTGAAAGGCAGAGTTATAGGGCGAGAAGGAAAAATTAAAAAAATATTAGAAAGGGAATGTAATGTAAAGATAGCAATTTATGGTAAGACAATTAGTATTATCGGCAAATGGAATGATGTTCAATTGGCTAAAAAAGCAATAGAAATGCTTTTAGAGGGGAAAAAACATAGTAGTTTATACAGATTTTTAGATAGGTCTAGATAACATGAAAGATGAACAAATAACAGCTGAAAAATTAGCAGAACAATTTAGAGAAATAAGCGTAGCTGAATTTTTTGAAAAGAATAGGCATTTACTCGGATATGAAAATCCTACTAAAAGTTTGATTACGATAGTTAAAGAACTTGTAGATAATTCTCTGGATGCTTGCGAAGATGCGAGAATTTTACCTGAGATAAAAATAAAAATTTCACAAATAGCGGAAGATAGATTTAAGATAAGAGTTGAAGACAATGGGCCAGGAATAATTGCAGAAAAATTGCCATTTGCTTTTGGTAAGCTTTTGTATGGAACAAAGTTTCACAGGCTAAGGCAAAGTAGAGGAACTCAAGGAATAGGAGCTAGCGGGGCAATATTATATTCACAATTAACTACAGGCAAACCTACAAAAATAATTTGTAGTACTGGAAAAGAAAAGCATATTTTTGAGTTGATGATAGATGTAGTAAAGAATGAACCTCAAGTAATTAGTCATGAAATAGAAAAAAACCCTGAAAAGTGGCATGGAGTTATAGTTGAATTAGAAGCTTTGGGAAGATATGTAGAGGGTAAGCAATCTATATCAGAGTTTTTGAAGCAGGTTTCTATAGCTAATCCTTATGCTAAAATAATTTATCAAAGCCCAAACAACAAAATAATTTTTGAAAGAGCAACGAACGAATTGCCAGCTAGACCAAAAGAAATCAAACCTCATCCTTATGGAATTCAGTTAGGTATGTTAAGAAGGCTGGCATTAAATACTAAAGCAAGAAATGTAGTAGGTTTTTTGATGGGTGATTTTTCAAGAGTCGGGAAAAAATCTGCTATGGAAATTTGTAAATTGGCAAAAATACAACCAAGCAAAAAACCAAAAGAATTGAGTCATGAAGAATTGGAAAGATTGCACAAAGCTATGCAAATGGCAAAACTTGTAGCTCCTCCTACTGACGTTCTTTCACCTTTAGGAGAGAATCTTATATTAGAGGGTTTGAAAAAAGAAGTTGAAGCTGAACATTTTGTAGCTGTTAGCAGATCGCCAACAGTATATAGTGGTTTTCCTTTTGTAGTTGAATGCGGACTAGCTTATGGAGGTAAATTACCCTTAGAAGAACCAGCCCAAGTATTGAGATTTGCCAACAAAGTACCTTTAATTTATCATTCTAAAGATTGCGTGCTGACTGAAGCAGTTTCTGAAGTTGATTGGCGAAGATATGGCTTTACTCAACCTTCGGGTCAATTGCCTATAGGTCCTTTAGTTGTTTTTATTCATTTTGCATCCGTTTGGGTGCCTTATACAAGTGAGGGAAAACAAGCAATAGCTAGTTATCCGGACATTTTAAAGGAAGCAAAACTAGCATTACAAGAAGCTGGAAGAAAATTAGCTATTTATATACGTCACAAGGAGAGGTTAAGAGAAAGGCAAATTAGAGAAAGTATATTCGAGTCTTACATTCCTGAGCTTGCTGAATCGCTATCAAAATTAACAAAAAGGCCTAAAGATATTATTAAAAGTAAGTTGGAAGAAATAGTTAAAAAGGAGGATAAAGTTGAATCAAAAGGAAGTAATATTGAAAAATCTTGAAAATTTGGGCAGAAAAATTTTGGATCAAATCGAAAAAAAGGAAAATCCTAGCATAGAAGTTCCTATAAGAGCATTGTCCAACGTAAAATTTGACCTAAAATCTAAAAAGCTTATGCTTGGTGAGTCAAAAGCAAAAAGATATTTTTTGAACATAGGTCATGTTAGAAAGTTTGTCCAAACTTTCGGTATAGCGGCTTTATCAAAAGAGTTAATAGAAATTGGTAAAACAGTTAGCTTGAGAGAAGCGTTTTATATACTTAAAAGAACTCTACCGAACTCAAAAATTAATTTAGTAGATGAGCAAGAGGAATCAAACGAAGCAATAGAAGACCTAGAACTAATCGTTAATGCTTTAAGAGAGCAGTTGCATTTCAACGCAAATAAGTTGGGATCTGTTGCAGGGAATATGGTTATTGAGGATAGGGGAGATTTAATAGACTTAACTAAGCTTGGTAGTGGAGGATGGAGCGTACCTAGCAACGTAGAAAACATAACTTTCAAAAAAGTTAAAGCAAAATTTGTAATTTATCTTGAAAAAGCAGCTGAATGGGAAAGATTGCATGAAGATAGAGTTTGGGAAAAGTTAAATTGTATAATAATTTCTTCTCAAGGCCAAGCCACTCGAGGAATTAGAAGATTTTTGCAAAGAATTAACTCAGAATTAGGATTGCCTATCTACGCTTTAGTAGATTTCGATCCTTGGGGAATTTACATTTATTCTGTTTTAAAGTATGGCAGCATAGGTTTAGCTCATATATCTGAAAG
This sequence comes from uncultured archaeon, assembly GCA_964426695.1. GTDB lineage: Archaea > Aenigmatarchaeota > Aenigmatarchaeia > CG10238-14 > SCSR01 > JAWADS01. The sequence continues at coordinate 1,584 of CAYRRN010000008.1, read as the reverse complement.
GTTAGCAATCCCCGAAATAAAATTTTTAGGTTTAACTGCTGATGACATAGAAAAGTATGATTTAAAGAAACATTTGATAAAGTTTAAAGAAGTTGACTTTTCAAGATTAAATCAAATAACAAACTATGAGTGGTTTAAAAATAATAAAGAGTGGCAGAGACAATTCAAAATAATGAAAGAATGGCAAGCAAAAGCAGAGTTAGAGGCTTTATCATCTAGAGGAATAACATTTATTTCAGATAAGTACTTACCCGAAAAAATAAAAAACCAAGATTTTCTGGATTAGTATTTTTTTCAAATAAGTAAAGCTTAACTGAAAAAATTATCATTTTCCAAAGGAAAAATTAAGAAAAATTTAGTTTATCTTAAAAATTCAAGAATCTTTTTTTGTAAGAGATCTTAATATCACTTTTAAATATTATTGCCATCAAGATTGGAGAGATCATATTGATAATTAAAAATGCCACTACCATTATTGAATACATAGCTACGTCCAAAATATTTGCGCTCAACCCAATACTTAAAATAATCAAGGATATCTCTGAAAGCGAAGTCATTCCAGAACCTATTTTAATCGATTCTTTCAACGAATACCCAAAAAAAGTAAATGGTAAGGAAGATGCTATAAGCTTAATGCTAATTGCAAAAATTATGAAAGGTATAACAAAGCTCATTTGATTATAAGCTATCGCTACATTCACAGACAATCCTATTGTGGCAAAAAATATAGGTATGAAAAAGGATTCGCCAACTTCTTTGACCTTTTGAGATATTATGTTTGCTTGCGGTATTTTGCTGAATAGTATGCCAGATAAAAATATTCCAAGAAAGCTAGCTATGCCGAGCTGCTCAGTAAAAGTTGCCAACAAAAATGACAAAACAAGAGTTATTCCAAGCAAAGCTTCTTCCATTCCATACTTCTGAACATAATTTACCAAAATTTTGATGAACCTTAATGCTGTCTTGTTCATCACAACAATAAATCCTACAATAATGAAAAGTAACTTCACTACAGGCTGCAAGCCTATGGATGAATTTTGAAGGAAACTGGATAAAGCAGATACACTCAAAATCGCTGCTATATCATCTATAACTTGCAAACCTATTATAGATTCGCCTTCAGGGCTGCCTAATTTGTTAATGCTTGCCAAGCCTCTTGAAGCAATTACAAGGCTAGATTGCACTAAGGCAAATGCTATAACAACTCTTAAATAAAAATTCCAATTTAAAAAAACTCCAATAAAATAAGTTACAAGAAAAATTATTAACGCCATTATAATCTCGATTATTGAAAACATTTCAGCTTTGTTCTCTATTTTTTTCCAATCTATAGCCAAAGTTGTAAGCAAAACAAGAAACATTAAGCCGAGCTGACTGGTTGCGTTGACTATTGGAGAAGATTTAACTATGCCAAGCATCGAGCCTAAAACAATTCCTGCCAATATTTCTCCGACTAAGCTGGGTTGGCGAAGTTTGTTAAATATTGTTCCGCCAACTTTCGCACCTAAAAGCAAAAGCGCTAGATCAAATATTTCCATTTTTCATCCTTTTGCAATTTTTTCAAAATCCTACATTAAATTAATC
>CAYRRN010000007.1:0-19585 GCA_964426695.1 uncultured archaeon | reverse complement strand
CGAAACTATAAGAATAATAAACTTTTTTGAAAATTATACTGGAGTAAGAGTAAAGGATTGTATTATAGATGAAAATAATAATACAGTATATTTTATTGTAGAGGAAGGTAAAATCGGTTTAGCAATCGGAAAAAGTGGAAGGACTATAAAGAATTTAGAGAAAAAAATAAATAAAAAGATAAGGGTTTTTGAATTCTCACCTGATCTAGCAAATTTCACAAAAAAACTAATACCAAAATCAAAATCGATAAAAATAAAAAATGATGGAGATAAAATTCTAGTGGAAGTGGAAGTTGATAAGAATGACAAACCTAATATTATAGGTAGGAATAAAAGAAATATTAAAACATATCGAATGATATTGAGTAGATTTTTTGAGGTAAGCGATTTAATAATAAAGTGATGTTAACATGGGAGAATTTAATGCTAGAAAATTAGTAAAAAGAAGGAAAAAGAATCGATGGAAGAAAATAGATTATAAAAAAAGAGTTTTGCAGCTATGGAAAAAAGATCCTCTAGAAGGTGCGCCTATGGCTAGAGGAATAGTAATAGATAAAAGAGTAGTGGAGCAGAGAAAACCAGCTTCAGGACTTTTAAAATGTGTTAGAGTGCAACTTATAAAAAATAATGTTCAAATCACGGCACATGTTCCAGGAGAAGGTGCTATAGATCATATAAACGAGCATGATGAAGTTATTGTAGAGCCGGTTGGTGGTGCGCAAGGCGGGCCTAAGGGAAGCATGGTAGGAGTTAAATACAAAGTAATAGCTGTTAATGGTGTGTCTTTGAAAGAAATTTTGTTAGGTAAAAAACAAAAACCTGCAAGATAATTTAATTAGATAAATATGAGTGAAATAAAAATATTTGGTAAATGGTCAAGTAATGTAGAAGTAAAAGATTTAGGGTTGAAAAGATACATAAACCTAGAACCAAGAGTGTTACCTAAATCTTCTGGTAGATTGGCAAAACACCAATTCTACAAATCAAAAATGAATATTGTAGAAAGGCTTATAACTAAACTTATGGTTCCGGGGCATAGAGGTAAAAAGCATGTTATATCTTCTGGAAAAATAACCGGAAAATATGTAACTTGTTATAATATAGTAAAAAAAGCTCTGGAGAAAATCGAAAATATAACGAAAAAAAATCCTATTGAAGTTTTAGTTAGAGCTATAGAAAACGCTGCCTTGAGAGAAGAAACAGCATCTTATCAAGTAGGTGGAATAATAGTGAGGAGAGCTGTTGTCACATCTCCACAAAGAAGAGTTGACATTGCTCTTAGAAATATTGCTCAGGCAGCCTATAGAAAATCTTTCGGTAAGAAATTGGGTGTTGTAGATGCATTGGTGGAAGAAATTTTAGGGGCTTATGAAAACAATCAAAGTAAAAGTGAAGCTATAAGGGAAAAGTATAGGATAGAAAAAGAAGCTGAGGGCGCTAGATAGAATAATTCTTGATTATTATGGCTAAGAAAGAAATGCTTGAGAGAATTAAGGAAATAATGTATGACCCAAGTAGAATACGAAATATTGCAACCTCTTCTCATGTTCACCACGGAAAAACAACTCTCACAGATTCTTTAGCGGCACTAGCAGGAATGATTTCAGAAAAAGTAGCTGGTGATGTCGAGGCTGGCATGCTCACTTGGTTTGATGAGCAAGAAAGAAAAAGACAGTTGACAATATATGGAGCAAATGTAAGCATGGTTCACGAGTATGAAGGCAAGGATTATTTAATAAATTTAGTTGATACTCCTGGTCATGTAGATTTTGGTGGCGACGTAACTCGAGCTATGAGAGCTGTAGATGGCACAATTGTTTTAATTGATGCTGTAGAAGGAATTATGCCACAAACCGAAACTGTATTCAGGCAGGCATTAAGAGAGTATGTAAAGCCAGTTCTTTTTATCAATAAAACTGATAGGCTAATAAAAGAATTGAAACTTACTCCACAACAAATACAAGAAAGATTTGAAACTTGGATTAAAGAGGTAAATCTACTAATCCAAAAGTACGCTCCTCCGGAATTCAAAAATAAATGGATGGTAAATGTTCAAGACGGAACTGTTGCATTTGGCTCTGCTTATAAAAAATGGGCAATATCAATACCTTTTATGAAAAAAACTGGAATTACTTTTAAAGAAATAATTGATTTAACAATGCAAGGCAGAGAAGATGAACTTTCGAAAATAGCTCCAATACATCAAGTAGTTTTGGATATGATAATAAGGCATTTACCTAGCCCACTAGAAGCTCAAAAATATAGATTACCGAAGATATGGAAAGGTGATTTAAATTCAGAGATAGGAAAACAAATGTTAAACGTAGACGCTAACGGACATTTAGCTGCTATAGTAACTAAAATGGTTCCTGATCCACATATAGGATTTGCAGCAACGATTAGAATATTTTCTGGTAAGGTTTACAAAGGAAAAGAAGTATATCTTATAGGTCAAAAAAAGAAGGAAAAAATTCAAGTGGTGGCGATTTATAAAGGAATACAAAGAATACCTGTGGATGAAGTAACTGCAGGTAATATAGCTGCAGTAGTCGGCATACCAGATGCTTTTACCGGAGAAACAATTTGCGATAGCGATTATATAATAGAACCTTTCGAAGAAATAAAACACTTATACGAGCCTGTAGTTACAAAATCGATAGAGCCAAAAAACCCAATGGAACTTCCAAAATTAATTGATGCCCTGAAAAAAATTGCTAGAGAAGATGTTACTCTTAACGTAAAAATAAACCAAGAGACTGGTGAATATCTAGTTTCTGGACTCGGTGAATTACATTTAGAAGCTAAGGTAGAGAATAAGCTAAAGGAACTAAAAATAGATGTGGAAATGTCAAAACCTATTGTTGTTTATCGAGAAAGCATATTTCAACCAGGCCCGCAAGTAGAGGGTAAGTCTCCCAACAAACATAACAAACTTTACATTATGGTCGAGCCCTTGGAGGAAAGTGTTTATAAAGCTATGTTAGAAGGGGAGATACCATCAGATATAGAACCGAAAGCAAAACATTTAGAACTTTTCAAAAAAATTTCGCAATATGGAATGAATTACGATGAGGCGAAAAATATAGTTAGAATACATAGAGGTAATGTTTTGATTGATTTAACAAAGGGCATTCAATTTATGAACGAGATAATAGAAATGGTTAAAGACGCTTTCGTGGAATCGATGGATGAAGGTCCTTTGGCAAGAGAGCCTTGTATGAAATTGAAGGTAAAAATAGTAGATGCTGACCTTCATGAGGATCCTGTGCATAGAGGCCCTGGTCAAATAATGCCAGCAGTAAGATGGTGTATTAGGGAAAGTATGCTTAAAGCTGGCGTCGCTTTATTGGAACCCAAACAAATAATTAGAATAGATGTTCCTAGCGAGCTAATAGGTGAGGTTATTAGAGAAGTTGAAAATAGAAGAGGGCAAATTTTAGATATGAGGGAAGAAAGAGGAGCTACGGTAATTACAGCTAAAATGCCAGTCAGTGATATGTTTGGTTTCGATGCTAGTTTAAAATCTGCTACTAGTGGGCGTGGCTTTTATAGTTTGATAGAAAATGTTTTCGAAAAGTTGCCAAATGAGCTATTCGAAGCAACAGTTAAGAGCATAAGGAAAAGGAAAGGATTATCTGAAGAAATACCAAAACCAGAAAGTTAAAAATTAACTATATTAAGAAGCTTTACCACTATTGGTGGTAAGTAAAAGATATAATCCAATTTAATGAAAATCAAAATATATGAAAAAAGAGGAAATCATAAACTTTTTAAAATCTTGCGGTCTTACCATTTATGAATCTAACGCCTATTTTGCTCTCCTTTCTATAGGTAAAGGTAAAGCATTGGAAATTAGCTCTATATCCGGAATTCCACAATCAAAAATTTATTCTATTTTAGAAATGTTGGTAGATAAAAACTTAGCAGAAGTTTCAACCGGAAGACCAAAGGAGTATAAAGCAGTAGAGCCTAGAACAGCCTTGAGGAATTTAATAAAATGGAAGGAAGAACATTTGCTCAATATTAAAACAAAATTGAATTCTGTTGAAAAATTGTTATATGAAATGTACAAAAGTAATAACGATAAAGTAATAACCGGCGTGTGGAATATAAAAACTAATAAATGGATGGAGTTTTTTAACAAAGTATCAGAAATGTTAGATAAAAGTAAGAATTATGTTTATGCAATAACTAGAGATTATTCCAAAACTTCTAAACTAATCCAATCAGCCAAAGCCGCGATAAAAAGAGGAGTAAGAATCATGGTAATAGGTATGGAGTCGCCAAATAAAGATAATATTACGAAAATAAAAATCTACAAAAAGGTTGGAGTAGTTTTGAGGTATTTGAATACTCCCTTATCATTTCATCCTAGAATTGTAGTTGTAGATGGAAAAGAGGCAATAATAAGGTTAGATAGTGATCCTTCGAAAAGGGAAGGATTTTTATTCAATGCAGTGTGGACTCAAGATCCTTCGATGGTTTTAATATTCGATAACTATTTAAAGTCTCTATGGGAAAGATCTATACCAATCAAATAAATATACTAAACTTTCAAAGCTTCCTCTAATTTTTTCTTTTTCAAAAAATAGTTAGCGAGTCCCTCAGCAGTAACACCATCTTTCAGCTTAATAAAAATTGGTATTCTGGGTAAACTAACTCCAAAATCTTGATCGATTGACTTTATTTCAATAAAATCATTGATTTTTCTCAAAACTCTATGCACAGAACCGCTACTTAAGCCTAAATCCCTGGCAATTTCCCTAAGATAGGAGTTGGGATTCTCTTCTAAATATTTCACAACTTTAAAAACTTTTATTAACATATCTTTTCTCATAATAATAGAACACGTGTTCGCTTATTTAAATTTTTACATTTTTATTAACCAAAAAAGACAAAGTAGATATACAATTTTTAAATAAAAAAAGAACTTTCCGGAAAATAAAAAAATAAATAAAAAGAATTTTGAAAATTCAAAAAAAAGTAACATTCTTCCTTTTTAACTTCGATTTTTAAAAAACCTTTATATTTTTTAATAAATAAATAAATTAAAGGAGGTCGAGTGCTTGGGAAATATTAGTTTGTATATGACTAAAGTGAGCGTGCCCTGTAAGAAATGTAATAACCTAATTAAAGTTAATATTAATGAAAAGCTAACCATTTGCCCAATATGCAATTCTAAATGGGTTTAATCGGCTTTACTTTTTTTATTTTTTTGATTAAAATAAAATCAATCGAAAATCAATCAACAAATCTTACCCATCCTTTACCGTTTCTTTTAAATCTCTGAATTGAGCTTGTTCGTTTTATTACATTTGATAACAAGCCGCGAAGACCATTTTCTGTTATACCTAAAGCATTGGCCAAATCCGTGTAGCTCATTTCCTTATTTTGCTTAACAATTTCAATAAGCGCTTGCATTCTTGGTGTTATAGTCTCGGTAACAGCAAGAGGTTTTGAAAGAAAGGTTTTTGTCGATTCGTTACTAATTGATAATGGCGCGCCAATCAATTTTGAAAGCAAATTACTTAAAGTTTCAAATCGTTTTTGGGCATTTTCTTCATGTTTTTTTAAAAAATCAATAATAATCTCTAGTTTTTCGTTTATCTGCGCGTTAACCCATTCTTTTGTTGCCATTTGGGATTCTATACGAACTAATGAATCATCAATAGAGCGTAAAGATCGGCCTGTATATCCGGCAGCTAAACCTAATTGAAAATAATCCTTTAACAACTCATCAGTGGTATTTTGTTGAGCAGTTAATGATGGAAAAGTAGAAGGTAAAGACATTTCAGGCATTCCTTTAGAAGAAGAAAAAATCTCTGATTGATTGGTGATTGATTGATTGATTGGTGATTGATTGATTGATTGATTTCTCACCTTCCTTAAGATAAAATTCTTTAATCGATCAAAAAACATAATCCTCAATATAATTATAACTCTTACCCCTTATAAAGTTTTTGAAAAAATATTAATGAACTCTCACTCGGAACTAGTAATAGAACACAATCAAATCACCACTGGAAAGTTAAATATATCAATAAAAAACTCTCACTTAAAAATTAATTAAACAAAAAAACTACAGATTTGATAAAAATAAAATTTTAAGAAATATGTTATATATATAACATGTTTTTAATAAAAATTACAAAATACTTAAATACGAAAATATAATGATAAAAAAATTGAGTTAGGTTAGTTGTCGGGGAAAAAAATTATACTCACAAAAATATATTTTGTAGTATATAAAAATATATAAAATCCGACCAAAAGAATAGGCACTGGCTTATAAGGCCAGTGTACATTTTTATAGGAAAAAAGAAAAATTATATTATGGACGAAAATTTTGAAGTAGATTGGAAGGAATTTGCTGATTTCTGCTCGCTTAGGTCAAAGAACAAATCGCATGTTAATAACCTGCTAAACTATGCAAAAAAATATCATTGGTTGCTATACTTGAGCCCGCTAGATTTTGCTCTAAAAATAAAGGAAATTGTTCAAAATAAAAAATCGCTCAAAAGGCACATACTGCAAGCCCTAGCTGCCTTATCCAAGTATCTGGATCTGAAGTACAACACAAGTGATTGTTATGCAAAATTTAAGGATCTTAGACTTAAGGCTGGGATTAGTTGGAGTGAGGAAAAAATTCCACAGTTTCTAGTGAACGAAATTTCGAAGGAAAAAATTTTGGAAATAATAAAATCAATAAAAGAGGAAAGACTAAAGGCAACATCGATCGTTCATTTGTTAACCGGTCTTCGAACCTCAGAGGTTTTTTACTTAATTAAAAATTTTGATAAGTTGAGGAAGTCAAATAATGAGAAAGGCCTTATAATTGAGTTAGCTTACTTTAGAAAAACAAAAAAAGTATTTGTAACTTTTTTACATAAAGATGCGATAAGTTTGATAAATAAATCCTATAAAAATAAAAGAAGCTACTGGAAAAATCTAAAAAAATATGGAATAAAGCCATACGACTTTAGAAGAATTTTCGAGTCGATTTACACAAATTTGCGAAGTCATGAAATAGATTTGATTCAAGGCAGGCTTTCTACTGAGCTAACTATCCACTACACTAGAGACATTTCTTCAATAGCTGAAAAAATTCTCGATGCTCAAGAAAAAATTTTGAAAAGTTTTTAAATTAGTTTTTTATAAAAGTTCGATATTATCACTTCCGCACATCGGGCAAGGTGAATTTTCGTCAGCGCTATAATGAGTTCCGCAATCCAAGCAGTGAAAATCTTTCACTCCTAGTTCTCTTAAAAGTCCATCACTAAACTCATCTAAATCCATCTTTACCAATTTAGAAAAATATAATAAAATATTTAAATCTTATCTAAATTTTTTAAAAGTTAGTAAAATTAAAACTAAAAAATTAAGTAAAAATTTTTGCAACTAACTTCGTTCTTTTAGCTTACTAAGTTTTGTTAACAGAACTTCAAAAGCATGCGTTATTTCTTCACCAATTGGCGTAAGTTTCACTATCTTTATTCTACCCTTTTTTTCGAAATCCACCAGACCTATATCTCGAAATAAATCTAATAATTTAACCGTATGCGAATATGTTATATTAGCTTCTCTAGAAATTATGGATGTGTATTTTGGGCCGCCTCTTAAGCTAACTAACATTTTAACTGGCTTTAATCTCAAAAAAATTTTCGTTGCTAATTTATCTTTCAGTGCCAATTTTTTTGCACCTTATATTATTTTAATGATAAGTATTTATATGTTTTAAAATATATTTCAAAATTTTTTTATCTTTTCCATTAAAGAATTATTTGATTATGAAAGAAATTATTTTGAAATGCGCTTTAATTAACGCAATAGAATACAATGGAAAGGCAGATTTAAACGCTGTTATAAGGAAAGTTATAGCAGAAAATCCAAAATTAAAAGAAAATATAAAAGAAATTTTGCCTGAAATTAAAGAAATTGTTGAAAAAATTAACTCGATGAGTATAGAAGAACAGAAATTGGAGTTAGAAAAATTGGGAATAGAAATAAAAGAGGTAAAGGAAATTAAAAAATCTAGGGAATTACCTGAACTACCAAATGTTGAGGGAAAAGTTGTGCTTAGATTAGCTCCTTTTCCAGATGCTCCTCTTCACATAGGTCAAGCTAGAATGGCAATATTGAATGATTATTATGCAAAAATGTATAAAGGCAAATTGTTGCTTGTTATGGATGATACCATAGGAAGTGAAGAAAAAACAGTAAATCCGAAAGCGTATAAATGGATTGTGGAAGATTTAAAGTGGTTAGGCATAAAATTTAATAAAATAATCTACAAATCTGATAGAGTTAAAATTCATTATAGGATAGCGAAACTTTTGATAGAGAAAGGTGCTGCATACGTCTGTTTTTGCGACGCTAAAACTTTAAGAAAGAATAGAAGAGATGGTAAAGCTTGCACTCATAGAAACCATAGCATACAAGAAAACTTAACTTTTTGGGAAAATATGCTAAAGGGAAAGTATGATGAAGGGGAAGCAACTTTAAGGTTAAAAACTGATATGAAACATGAAAATCCTGCATTTCGGGATAGAGTTTTATTGAGAATTGTGAAAAGGAAGCATCCAAGAGTAGGTTTTAAGTATAAAGTCTGGCCTATGTTAGAATTTTCTTGGGCAGTAGATGATAATTTGCTTGGGATAACTCATGTAATTCGTGGGAAAGATTTGGTAATCGAAGATATGGTGGAAAATTTTATATGGGATGTGTTGGGTTGGAAGAAAATACCTTTTATTCATTACGGCTTATTTACTATAGCTGAGGTTGGAAAAATAAGTAAGACTAGAATTAAAAGGGCGATTGATAAGAAAGAATATTCTGGATGGGACGATCCAAGAACCTGGACTTTAAGGTCTTTAGCTAAAAGGGGAATTCAGCCAGATGCAATAAGAAATTTTGTTTTAAAAATGGGTTTAAGTGAAGCTGACATAACGATACCTGTAGATATTCTTTACTCTGAAAATAGGAAAATTATTGATTCTGTTGCAAATAGATATTTCGCTGTTTTAAGACCTTATAAAATAAAAATAAAAAATCTTGATATAAAAGAAGTTAAGGTGCAACTACATCCAAATTTCCCAGAGAGAGGAAGTAGGAAAATACCGATAAATAAAAATAAAATTTATGTCGATTTTGAAGATTACAAAAAATTTAAGAATAAAGAAGTTGGCTTAGCTTATCTAGGCAAAATATTACTTAAGAAAAATTCTGAAATTATATCTAAAGATATACCTATGGATATGCAAAAAATACAATGGGTTTCAGAGCCTAATACAAAAGTTAAAATATTAATGCCAGATGGTAAAATTATCGCAGCTCTAGCAGAAAAAAATTTGAAAAATTTAAAAGTAGATCAATTGATACAGCTTGTTAGAATAGGATTTTGTAGAGTGGAAAAGAAGGGAAGAGAAATTCTTTTATACTTCGCGCACAAATAAAAATAGAGGATGTGGTGAATAATATGCCGAAAAGCTATGTAAAATTTGAAGTGAGTAAAGATTTGAACGACAAAGTTTTGCAACTGATTGAAATGGCTAGCAACACTGGAAAAATTAGGAAAGGAGTAAACGAGACAACTAAAGCTGTAGAAAGAGGAATAGCAAAGCTTGTTGTAATAGCTGAAGATGTGGAGCCTGAGGAAATTGTTATGCATTTACCGGCTCTATGCGAGGAAAAAAATGTTCCTTACGTTTATGTAAAAAGCAAGCTTGATTTGGGTAGAGCGAGTGGGATTGACGTAGCTGCTTCATCAGCCGCAATACTAGAGCCAGGTGAAGGAAAAAATTTATTGAAAGAAATTGAAAAATCGATAGAAGAAATTATAAAAAAATAGTTTCTTATTTTATATAGTTGAGCAAAATGTCGGAAGATGCTTATCCAGCAGAAGTTTTGCAAATAATTGGGAGGAGTGGGGTTAGAGGAGTTACTCAAGTTAGATGTAAAGTCTTGGAAGGCCCGGATAAAGGAAAAATTTTGATAAGAAATGTTATGGGACCGGTAAGGGTAAAAGATGTTTTGATGCTTAGAGAAACTGAAATGGAAACTGCGATGAAATTAGAAGAAAGGTAATTTTATGAAATGTAGCTTTTGTAACTCTGAAATACCTAAAGGTAAAGCTAAAATGTATGTTAAAAATGATGGCACAATTCTTTATTTCGATAAGAAAAAATGCGAAAAATACTACTTTATGGGGAAAAAGTCCAAAAAATTGAAATGGACGAAGAAAAGGAAATAAATTAACTTAGCTTTTGTGAAATCCTCAGATTATATTTTAGCATTTGTTTTAGAAATTTTAATTCAAATAAAAATAATAAAAATTTGTAAAAGATATTTTTGATAAAGGGCCGGTAGATCAATGGTAGATCGCCGCTTCATTTTAGGCGAAGGCAAGGCGGAGGCTCCGGGTTCAAATCCCGGCCGGTCCATAAGTAAAAAGTTTTTGCAAGTTTTTTATTATTCATTTTTTGTTTGATTAATTAAGAAAATCAATTAAGAAGTTTTAACCTGTAATTTGTGTATTGTATAAGATTGAATATAAAGTAAAAAAATTCTTTTACATTTAATTTGCTTTTTCCTTTAGCTCTACCCCGAAAAACTATAGGAATTTCTTTTACTTTTTTATACTTTCCTTTGATTAGAACTTCTAAAAGTATCTTAAAACCTTTGGAATTAAAATTTACATTAGTTATCACACTTTTTTTTACCATAAAAAATCCCGATAAAGGATCTTTAACATTTGTATAAAATCTTGTTAAAAAAGTTGCTATTTTCGAAATAATTTTTCGTTTTAGATTCCAATTTTCAATTTTTCCGCCATTAATATATCTACTACCTATCGTTACATCTGCTTCATTTCTAGCTATTGGGTAAAAAAGATCTTTTATTTTTTCTGGTGGATGACTAAAATCTGCGTCCATCACGCCTAGAACATCTCCACTTGAAATTTTCCAACCATCTAAAACTGCAGAAGATAAACCAAGTTTTTTATTACGAATAATAACTTTTATGTTCTTATATCTTTTTTTTAAATTCAGTAAAATTTTTCCAGTTCCATCTGGTGAATTATCATCAACAAAAATTATTTCGCCGTTAATTTTGCTTTCATTTAATTCTTTTTGAATTATTTTAGTTATATTTAAAATGTTTTCTCTCTCATTATAAGTTGGTATAACTAAGCTCAATCTCATTCCTATCCTAAAAATAAATAATTAAATATCAATAAAACATTTAAAAGGTGAGTTGATGGGGACGACAAGGCCAAAAGATGAATATAAAGAAAAAATAAAGGAGAAGAAAGAGGAAAAGAAAGAGGAAAAAGTTAAGAAAGAAATAAAATCAGGGCCAAAATCTATAGTTAGGATAGTAAATACTGATTTAGATGGCGAAAAATCGGTTTTAAATGCAATAAAAAAAATAAAGGGTGTTGGTCATACTTTTGCTAAAGCTGTAGTAAAATTTGCTGGTTTAAATCCGAAAGAAAAATTGGGTTTATTAAGTGAAAAGGAGTTAGCTAAATTAGAAGATGTTATAAAAAATCCCATAAAATACGGAATACCATCTTACCTATTGAACAGGCAAAAAGATAGATTTAGCGGTGAAAATGTTCATCTCACATCTTCTGATTTAGATATAGCTAAAAAATTTGACATTCAAAGATATATAGACATAAAAAGTTACCGTGGTTGGAGGCATATGTATGGTCAGCCTGTTAGAGGACAAAGAACTAGAAGTCAATTTAGAGAAAGAGGTAGGGTAGTTGGAGTTATGAGAAAAGGTATAAAGATTCAGACACAAAAATCAGAATCTGAAAAAAGTAAGGAAAAAAAGTGATTGAATGAAAAAGCAGAGAAGAAAGTACGAAAGACCAAAATCGCCTTTTGATAAGGAAAGAATTGAATCGGAAAAGAAAATAATGGAAAAGTATGGTTTGAAAAGAAAGAAAGAGTTATGGAGGGCTGAAGCACTTTTGAGAAAATATAGAAGGTTAGCAAGAGAACTCGCTTCAAAAAAAGATAAAGAGTTAGAAAAAACCTTGATAGAGAAATTAAAGACTATTGGAGTTTTAAGCGAGGGTAGCTTAGATGATGTTTTAGGTCTAACAGTAGAAAATATATTGGATAGAAGGTTGCAAACAATAGTATATAAAAAAGGTTTTGCAAACAGCATAAAACAAGCGAGGCAAATGATAGTACATGGCCATGTTTTTATTGATAACAGAAAAGTTTTATTTCCAAGCTATATAGTTAAGAAGGATGAAGAAGATAAAATACAAGTAAAACTTCCTTTAAGGGTTGAGAAAAGTGGAAACCAAAACTGAAAGTAAAAAAGAAGAGAAGTGGGGAATAGCTCATATTTTAAGTACTGCAAACAATACAATAATTCACATTACAGATATAACAGGTAGCGAAACTATATCCATAGCTTCTGGTGGAATGATGACAGACAAAGATAGGGAAGAAGGGATGCCATTCCCTGCAATGCTCGCAGCTAAGAAAGCTGCAGAAGAAGCCATAGCTAAAGGTATAACTGGAGTCCATATAAGAGTTAGAGCGGCTGGTGGAATAAAATCTAAATCTCCAGGACCAGGAGCCCAGCCCGCCATAAGAGCTTTGGCAAGAGCAGGATTGAAAATTGGAATGATAGAGGATGTTACTCCAATAGGTCATGGGAAAATGAAAAGTAAAGGAGGTAGAAGGGGTAGAAGAGTATAGATTGAAGATAAAAATTTAAATTAGTTGAATTTATAAAATTATACCTATTGTGATTGGATGGAAATAAAAATTTTGGAGAAAACGGATAGTGAAATAAAATTCTTAGTTGAAGATATTCCTGTGAGTTTAGCATCTGCCTTAAGAAGGATAATTGTTAGCGAAATTTATACTATGGCAATAGAATGGGTAGAATTTAAGAAAAACGATTCTGTAGTTAATGATGAAATTATAGCACATAGATTAGGTTTGGTGCCTCTTACTTTTGATCCTAGCCTATATAATTTACCTAGTGAATGCAAATGTGAAGGTAAGGGTTGTAGTAGATGTCAAGTAAAACTAAGCCTTAAGAAAAAAGGTCCTTGTGTTGTTTATTCTGGGGATTTAAAATCAGATTCGAAAGATGTAAAGCCGGTTTATGATAATATTCCAATAGTAGAGCTTTTTGAAGGAGAAGAATTGCAACTTGTGGCTATAGCCCAACTTGGTTTTGGTAAAGATCATGCTAAATGGCAGGGTGGAATTGTAGGTTATAGAAATAAGGCAGATATATCTATAGGGAAGGAAGTAGTATCTAAATTAGAGTACGCTCAAACATGCCCGACTAATGTTTTTGATATAAATGAAAATAAGCTAATAGTATCTAACCCATTCAATTGCATTCTTTGCATGCAATGCGTTGAAGCTAGCAACGGAAAAATTAAAGTTACTCCTATAGAAAATTCCTTCATTTTTGATGTTGAAAGTGTATCAGGATGGCCAGTCGAGGATTTAATATTAAAATCAATGGACATTTTGGAAGACAAAGTAAAATCTTTTGTAAAAGAAATAAAGAAAATTAAATAATTTTATTCTAAATAATATCATATTAAGGTGGGGTCGCCTAGTCTGGTCAATGGCACGAGAAGGATAAGTCAAAAAATCCTTCGTGATGCTTAAGAACTGGACTATTAAGCTCTGATTTTGATGAAGAAACCTCGCGGGTTAGTCCCTTCGTGGGTTCAAATCCCACCCCCACCATAAAAAAAGAATTTAGAATAAACTAGATAAAAAATAGAAAATGCTAATAAAAATTTTTCAGTAAAATAAATTTAAGATGAAGTTAAAATTCAAAACTTCATCAGACTTTCTACCAATTTCTTTGTAGCTTCTTGTGATTCCTCGTCTGTTGGTTTTATAATCTCCGAAACCAATCTTTCTATTTCTCTCCTTTTAGCTGCCTCTCCAACTTCCACTATAGCTTTGAAAGGCTCAGATACTTTTCCTAACATTTGCTTTACTTCATTTATATCTTTCTGCATTTCTAGTAATGCTGTCCATAATTGAGCTACCTTAACATCATCTGCTTTCTCGTAAGCGCAGTGATGTTTCTTAGCTCTTTCTATTATCTGTAATAATAATTCCTTATCCTCTGGATGCAAGCAATTCTTCCAATCATTTTCTTTCATTTTTATCTATTTTCTAATGAACAGTAAAATTTAAATTCTTATTCGCAAAGTTTTTTAAGGTATGAGAAGTGGGGATTTTGTATACATAGATTACATAGGTAGAGTTAAGGATACTGGCGAGGTTTTTGATACAACTAACGAAGAAATTGCTAAAAAGGAAGGAGTTTATAATCCTCAAATAAAATATAAACCTGTGCCTGTAGTTGTGGATGGGGGTTATGTAATAAAAGGTTTAAATGATGTTCTAAAAGATATGAATGTTGGTGAGAAAAGGAAGGTTGAAATTGATCCAGAAAATGCATTTGGAGAAAGAAGTATAGAACTAATAAAATCTTTTCCTTTATCTTTGTTTAAAGAAAATAGAATTGATCCGACTCCCGGAAGTTATGTTACTATTAACAATATAAGGGGTAGAATAATAAGCAATGATGGGGGAAGAGTAAAAGTTGATTTCAACCATCCTTTGGCAGGAAAAAAATTGGAATATGAAATAGAAATTAAGGGTTTGATTGAAGATACAGACGAAAAAATTAAGTCTATAGTCCATTTTTTCACGGGAATAGAATTAGAAAAGATATATGCAGAATTAAAAGAAAAAAATGTGGAGATTAAAATATTAGATAGAGTTGATTTAAACTTAGAAATTAAGAAAAAAATTGCGGCAGAAATTAAAAAATGGATAAAAGATATTGAAAAAGTTAAATTTATCGATGAATATTAAATTTTTATCTTTAAAATTTTGAAATTATATTAGATTTTTTATGGGAATTAAACAGATGATAGAGAAATCTGATAAAAAATTTTCTGAGATAGATGAAGAATTGAGACAAATTCTAGAAAAAAGAAAAACTAAAATAAAAGTAGTTGGATGTGGTGGAGCTGGTAACAATACAATTACTAGATTGATGCAGGTAGGAATTTTTGGAGCTGAAACTATAGCTATAAATACAGATGCTCAAGATTTGTTGTATAGCGATGCCGACAAAAAAATTTTGATTGGTAAGGAACTAACTCAAGGACTTGGAGCTGGCGCAGACCCAAAAATCGGTATGGAGGCGGCGAGGGAAAACAAGGAAGATATAAAAAAGGCTCTTCAAGGAGCTGACATGGTTTTTTTAACTTGTGGTTTGGGAGGCGGAACTGGCACGGGATCTGCACCTGTTGTTGCGGATATTGCGAAAAGGTTGGGAGCATTAACAGTAGCTGTAGTAACTTTACCATTTAGCATGGAAGGAAAGCAAAGAATGAGTAATGCTAAACAAGGATTAGAAAATTTGGAAAATGTAGTAGACACGCTAATAGTGATTCCCAACGATAGGTTATTAGAAGTTGTTCCTGATGTTTCGCTTTTAACAGCATTTAAAATCTGTGATGAAATTTTAGTTAATGCAGTTAAAGGTATAACAGAGCTAGTGACAAAACCTGGATTAGTTAATTTGGATTTCGCCGATGTTAAAGCAATTATGAGTCAAGGAGGGTTAGCTATGATAGGAGTAGGGGAAAGCGATAGTGAAAACAGGGCTATAGAAGCTGTTGAAAGGGCACTAAATAATCCTTTAATTTCAGTTGATATAGAAGGTGCGAATGGTGCTCTTATTAATGTTACTGGCGGCCCAGAGATAACAATTAAGGAAGCGCAAAAAATAGTTGAGAATGTAGCTAACAAACTTTCAAATGACGCAAAAATAATTTGGGGGGCTAGCATAGATAAATCATTAGGCGACTCTATTAGAACACTTTTAGTAATTACCGGCGTTAAGTCACCGTATATATTCGGGCCAGGAAAACCATGGACAAAAGAATCTAAAAAAAATTTTGAAAAAGTTTTAGGAATAGAATTTTTGGAGTGATATAATGAAATTGAAAATTAAAGAAGCTTTAGAAAATTATAAAAGGGTGCTAACTGTAGCCAAAAGGCCAGATAAGGA
Organism: uncultured archaeon; assembly: GCA_964426695.1. Classification (GTDB taxonomy): domain Archaea; phylum Aenigmatarchaeota; class Aenigmatarchaeia; order CG10238-14; family SCSR01; genus JAWADS01. The sequence goes on along the minus strand of CAYRRN010000007.1, from coordinate 3,487 downwards.
CGAGCTTTTATTGACATTAAAAGTATGTTTAGCTGGAATTGGTATCATAGGCTTTATAGGTTTTTTATTTTACATCATATCAATATTATTGATAGGGTGAGTATTTGATATATGTAGTAAAAACTATAGTAGGCAGGGAAAGTATAGTATTAGATTCTATATCAGCCAAATCGAAATCGGAAAATTTAGACATAAAAGGGCTTTTTTATGTAGAAGAAATTAAAGGTTATGTTTTTGTTGAAGGTGAGATAAAGGATATAGAAAAGGCCGTTAAAATGATGCCAAATGTAAGGGGAATAATTAAAAAACCTATAGATGTAAATGAATTGAAAAGATTTCTAGAGCCAAAGAAGATTGATGTTGAAATAAATGTTGGTGATTTGGTGGAAATTATAGGGGGGCCATTCAAAACTATGAAAGGAAAAGTTACAAGATATGATAAGATAAAGAGAGAAGTTACGATAGAGCCACTAGAAACAACTGTTCCTATTCCTGTAACTATAAGCGTCGAATTCGTGAAAATTTTGGAAAAATCTAGCGCATAATTATGCCAGAAACTCTCGCCACAATAGTAAAAAAGAAATTGAATATAGAAGTAGCGAAAATTTCAGATGAAGATAAGGCTAAAGGAATAACATCTATAGGAAACATTAGCATGAAAGAAGTTGTGGAAATAGCTAAATCTAGAAAAAAATCCTTGGCCAAAAGTCTTAAGGCTTCTGTAAAAGAGGTATTGGGAACTATAAACTCTATGAATGGAATATTAGTTGAGGGGAAGAAGCCTAAAGAGGTTATAAAAGAAGTTGAGGAAGGTAAGTGGGATAGTTTAATTGTTTAAACTATTACCACATATAGAGAGTTTTTGTTCATGATTTTTTCAACTTTTGAATATTTAAGTTTTCCAACCATAATTTCCAACTTTCGCATGCTTCTCGTTAAAAGATTTAAATTATCCTCTTTTCTTCAATAACTATAGCTTCGCAACCAGAATTTTTTATCATTAAAGCTATTTTAATTAACTCATGTAAATTATCAGATCTCCAAACACTGGTCTGCATCTTTTCAGCTTTAATTTCTTTCAAAGCTCTATGAACTTTTACCCTCAAAGAATCTTTTTCCTTTGGTATATCGTAAATTAGAATGCCATACATATAATAGTTAAATACTTATCCGTTTAATAAATTTAAATAAACCGCTTGGGCGGGAGGGATATTTATAAACCCGAAAATATTGGAATCTTTAAAAAAATTAAGAGAGCAATCTAAAAAAAGGAATTTTAACCAAAGCGTAGAATTAATTGTTAATTTAAAAGATATAGACACAAAAAAACAGGAAAATAGATTTACTGAAGATGTTTTTTTACCCAATGGTAAAGGCATAGAATCAAAAGTTTTAGTTTTTTCTGATACTTTTAAAGATTCTGATATAGAAATTATGAATTCTCAGGAAATTCAAAAATTATCCAAAAGAGATGCAAAAAAGTTGGCAAAAAATATAGATTTTTTCTTAGCCGAGCCAAAATTAATGCCAATTATAGGAAAATTTTTGGGGCAATATATTGGACCTAGAGGCAAATTACCAAAAATAGTTTCTGGTGATATAAAATCTATGGTAGAAAGTTACAAAAAAGCTGTTAGAATAAAATTAAAAGATGCTCCTGTCATACAATGTCAAGTTGGGAAGGAAAATATGAGCGATGAAAAAATTGTAGAAAATATAGAACATGTTTTGAATTTTTTAGAGAGTAAGCTACCTAAAGGAAAAAATAACATCAAAAAAATTTTGATAAAGTTAACTATGAGTAAGCCTGTAGAGGTTAAGGTGTAAAATATGAGAAAAAAAGAAAAAATAAAAATAGTAGAAAATTTGAAGGAAGAAATGAAAATTTTCTCAAGTTTTGGAATAATTGATTTATATAAATTCCCCGCAAATGCTCTCCAAAATATAAGAAGAGGATTGGATGAAATAGCTAAGATAAAAGTTATAAAAAAATCTTTATTGATTAGAGCTATAAATGAGTTAGGATTAAAAGAACTTGAAAAAATAGTTCCAGATCAGCCAGCCATAATATTATCGAATGAAGAGCCATTTAAGCTTTATTTAAAAATTAAATCTTTGAAATTTGATACTTTTGCTAAAGAAAACGATATTGCTAGCGAAGATATATTAGTAAAGGCAGGTCCAACAGACTTAAATCCTGGTCCAGTTATAAGCGAGTTTGCAAAAGTAAAAATTCCTGCTGGCGTTGAAGGCGGAAAAATAGCGATAAAAAAAGATACTATAGTTGCCAGAAAAAACGATAAGATTTCGAAAGATTTGGCATCTATTTTAAGAAAATTGAAAATAAAACCAATTAAAATAAGTGCAGAAATATTATGGATTTACTACAAAAATAAAATTTATACTAAAGATTTGTTTAAATTGGTTGAAGACATGCCAAACTTATTAGTAAAAGCTAGAAATAACGCTATAAATCTTTCAGTATTTATTTCCTACCCAACTAAAGAAAATATATCAATATTGCTGTCAAAAGCATATAATCATGCTAAAATTTTAAAAAATATAATCGGAGGTGTGAATTAGATGGAATATATCTATAGCGCGCTGCTTCTTCACTCTTTAAAGCTACCTATAACAGAAGAAAACATGTCAAAAATAATTAGCTCTTTAGGTATAGAGCCAGATCAAACAAAGATAAAGGCAGTAGTTACAAGCTTAGAAAATTTAAACATAGACGAAGTACTTCAGCAAGCCGCTGTAGCTACTGTAAAAGAAGAGAAAAAAGAAGAAAAGAAGGAAGAGAAGGAAGAGAAAAAAATGGAAGAAGCAGCTGCTGGTTTGTCAGCTTTGTTTGGATGAATTGGTAATAAGTAAAAATGTGAGCAAATGGAAAAATTAATTGAACTAGCCAATAAAATAGAAGATGAAGATTTGAGAAAAAAAGTAGTGGAGATATTAAGAAATCCGAATTTAAGTAACCCTTACTTTAAGAAATACAAAAAAACTGAAATAGAAGATGTTAAATATCCTTTTTCTTTAGGTGGTTCGGTTGTTGAGAGAGAACTTTTGAATCACACCATTTCTGTCACTGAAAATTGCATAGCAGTTGCTGATATAATCGAAAAAAATTATGGCATACCAATAAACAGAGATTATTTAATTGCTGGCGCTTTGCTTCATGACATAATGAAAGTTTTCGAGTGGACTTTAAGAAATAACAAACCAGAGCATAGCGGAATACTTTTAGACCATTCATTTTTGGCTGTAGCAGAACTTTATCACAGAAATTTTCCGGAACAAGTAATTCATATGATAGCTTCCCATTTGCAGGGAGAATCCGGAACTACTCCCCCAAGAAGTTTCGAAGCTTTAATTTTACATTATGTAGATACCCTAATTTCTTTAGTTGAATATCATTGGGGTAGTATTAATTCACCTAAGGCAAAATATCCCGTAATAATTCTAGACGAAGATATCATTAAAAAAT
>CAYRRN010000006.1:7933-20350 GCA_964426695.1 uncultured archaeon | reverse complement strand
GAGTTATGGGATTGCTGCCAAAATTACCTTTCGAAAGGATATTGAAAAAATATGGAGCCAAAAGGGTTTCGTTGGGAGCGATGGAAGAATTCGCAAAAATAATGGAAGAAAAACTTTTAGAAATAGCTTCTGAAGCTGTTGCTTTAGCTAAGCATGCAGGTAGAAAAACTGTTTCTGGAGAAGATGTTAGATTAGCCAAGCGTAAATTTGTAAAAGAAAAACAATCTTAAAACTTTAATTTTTATACTTCTAATACTTAAAGTGTCTTTGGAAGATATAATAAAAGAAATAGAATCAAAAACTGGATTATCTAAAGAAGAAATAGAGAATAAAATTAATGAGAAGTACGATGAGCTTTCTGGATTGGTAACAAAAGAGGGTGCAGCTCTTATAGTTGCTAGAGATTTAGGTTTAGATTTTATAATCGAAAAAAAGAGAAGATTACAAATAAAAAACATATTTCCAGGAATGAAAAACATAAACGTTATAGGAAGAATTTTTAAAATTTCGCCTATAATAGAATTTTCTAGACAAGATAATACAAAAGGTAAGGTTTGCAATATTTTTATAGCAGACGAAACAGGATATTTTAGATTGCCTTTATGGAATGATCAGGTAAAAATTTTTGAAGAAGGTTTAATAAAAGTTGGAGATGTAGTTCAAGTAGTCGGCGGGATTGCAAGAGAAAATATATTTGGTGATATAGAAATAAGTTTGGGTAGGTTTGGAAATATAAGAACTATAGAAGATTTGAATGAAATAATTAGTTTAGAAGATATAAACAAAAAATTTTTCTCTTTACCAAAAGAAAGAGTTTTTATTAAAGACTTGGAAGTTGGAATGAATTGCCTTATTATCGGAACTATTGTTAAGTTGTTTAAAGGAAAATTCATTTTCGATGTATGCCCGATTTGTGGATCTTCAATTAAGAATAAAATATGTCAAAATCATGGAGAAGTTGATCCAAAGAAAGCCATTGTTGTATCTGGTATAATAGATGATGAAACTTCTAGCATAAGGTTTGTTTTGTTTAGGGAAATAGCTGAGAAATTACTTGATATAAAAACTGAAGATTTGGTTAGAATGAGTGAGGAAGAAAGGTATGAATTTTTAAAACATAAAATTCTAGGAAGAGAAGTAGAACTTACAGGCAGAGTAAAAAAGTCTAATATATCTGAAAATAAAGAAATTATTGCGAATGAAGTTAAAGATTTAAATAGTATCGATATGATTAAGAAATTAGTTGGCGAAATAGAATTTGATTTAAAAAAGGTGTAAATTTTGGTAAAAAAAGATATTAATTTGGAAGATATCCCTGGAGTAGGTAGTAAAATAGCAGAAAAGTTGAGAAGCGTTGGATTTTCAGACCCCATGTCTATTGCTGTAGCTTCGCCTTCAGATCTTGCTTCAATTGCAGAAATAGGTGAGGGGCAAGCAGCGAAGATAATAAACGCTGTAAGAGAATTACTAGAAATTGGTTTTGAAACTGCAGATAAAATTTTGGAGAGGCGACAAAAAGTTGAAAAAATAACTACTGGAAGCAAGAACTTAGATAATTTACTTGGGGGTGGAATAGAAACTCAATGCATAACAGAATCTTACGGCCCTTTTTCTAGTGGAAAAACACAATTAGGATTTCAACTTGCATGTAATGTTCAGCTACCTAAAGAAAAAGGTGGTTTGGAAGGGGCATGCGTTTTTATAGATACAGAGAATACTTTTAGGCCTGAGAGGATTGTACAAATAGCGAAAAGGTTAAAGTTAGATCCTGAAAAAACTTTAAAAAATATTTTAGTCACTAGGGCTTTTAATAGTGAGCATCAAATGCTAATCGTAGAGAAATTGCATGAGGTAATTAAAGAAAAAAACGTAAAATTGATTATAATAGATTCGCTAACTTCCCATTTTCGCGCAGATTTCGTTGGAAGGGGTGAACTAGCAGAAAGACAGCAAAAATTAAATAAACATTTGCATACTTTACAAAGGTTGGCAGATGCTCATAATTTGGCTGTATACGTAACTAATCAGGTTATGGCAGACCCGTCAGTTCTTTTTGGCGATCCGATAAGAGCTGTTGGTGGGCATGTTTTGGCTCATATGTCTGGGGTTAGAATATATCTCAGAAGGGGAAGAGAAGGTACTAGAGTTGCTAGATTAATAGATGCACCGCATTTAGTTGAAGCTGAGTGTGTATTTAAAATAACAGATTCAGGAATAACCGATGCCTAATTATGGAAATTTTGTACAGAGGAGCAGAGAGCATAATCTACATTTTAAATAAAAAAATTTTAGTAAAGGAGAGACTGAAAAAAAATTACAGAATAAAAGATATAGATGATAATTTAAGAAAATTTAGAAACAGGAAAGAAGCAAAGCTACTAACAGAATCGAGAAAGTGTGGAGTTCCAACGCCTCAAATATTCGAAATAGATGAAAAAAATTTTAAAATATTTATGGAATTTATCGATGGAAAAAGAATAAAAGAATTTTTGAATGAATGTAAAGAAAGCGAATTAAAAGAAATTTGCAAAAAAATTGGTGAAAATATAGGAAGGCTACATTCTAACGATATTATCCATGGCGATTTAACAACTTCAAACATGATTTTAAAAGATGATAAAGTTTACTTTATAGATTTTGGTCTAGGAGAATTTTCGAGCAGGTTTGAAGATAAAGCTGTTGATCTTAGGTTACTCTACGATTCGCTAAAATCCACACATTTTAATATTTTAAATTTAGCATGGAGTTCGATTATCGAAGGATATAGAAAAGAGTATAAAAATGCAGATAAAGTATTAATTAAAATAAAAGAGATAGAGAAAAGAGCTAGATATATGGAAAGGTGAATAAAGTGAAAAAAATAAGTTTAAAGGGAAAGGATAAATATGAAACTTTGGAAAATTACAGCATATTATTCTTATTTTTAGGCTCTATATCTTTATCTATAGGCATTGGATTGAGCGCGTTTCAAAAGGGCATGCCAACAATTTTAGCTATGCTAGGCTCTTTCATAACTTTTATCTCAATAATTTTACTTATTTTTATTTGGCTGGCTAAAAGCTTCAAAGGTGAATGAATGGCTAGAATGTATTCTAGAAAGCATGGGAAGCATGGTAGCAAAAAGCCGCCTATAAAAATTATACCTAAATGGCTAAAAATTTCTAAGGCTGAAGTAGAAGAATTAGTTGTAAAATTAGCAAAAGAAGGAAAAGATTCTGCTTCTATAGGTAGAATTTTGCGTGATGTTTATGGAATACCAGATGTTAAAGCCATTACTGGAAAATCAATAACTAAAATAATGAGAGAAAAAAATCTATATCCGGAGTTCCCAGAAGATTTGATGAACCTTTTTAAAAAGGCTGTAAAGCTCAATGAACACTTATCAAAAAATAAAGCAGACAAGCATTCTAGAAAGGGTTATCAAAACCTTGAATCTAAGATTAGGAGGTTGATAAAGTACTATACTAGAAAGCGTCGAATACCGAAAAGTTTTGAATTTGATATAGAGAAGATAAAGCTTATGATACAAAAGGGATAAGGCTTGTTTTTGGAAGAAATAAGTAGAGTTGCAAAAGTAGTTAAAACTATTATAAAAGAAAAAAATGTCAAAATATTTTCTCATTACGATGCTGATGGAATAACAAGTTCTTCTATATTTTCAAAAGCTTTGCTACGCGAGAACGTTAATTTTCAGTTGAGAATATTGAAGCAATTAACTAAAGAAAATATAGATCAAATAAAGGTAAATAAAAACGACTTTTTAGTATTTTTGGATTTGGGTAGTGGGCAATTAAATTTTTTAAAAAAATTTTTTGATGATACGCAGATTTTAATTATAGACCATCATTATCCAGAGAAATTGAATCATTTCAACCTTTTTCATTTAAATCCTTTATTATTTGGTTATGAAGATTTACCAGCTTCTATACTAACTTATCAATTTGTTAAGCATTTAGATAAGAAAAATGCGGATTTAGTGGATTTGGCTATAGTTGGAGCTATGGCAGATGAAATCGAAGATTCATTAGAGAAAAAAGAGCTATCTAAAAAAATTTTTTACGAGGCCGAAGCTATAGGTAAGCTATCTATATCGCCCGGACTTAGATTTTATGGAAGAAATAAACCCATACATAAATCTTTAGCCTTTTCTTTCAATCCATTTATCCCCGGAATATCGGGCTCTGAATCTCAAGCAGTTCAATTTTTATCAGAAATAGGTATACCTATTATGCATGAAAACAATTTTAGAACTTTGAAAGATCTTACATTAGAAGAACAACAAAAACTAGCTACAGCTTTAATTTTCGAGAAAATTAAGGCAAAAGAAAAGCTGGAAGATATTTTTGGAAATGTGTATACATTAATAGGTAAGCCAGAAGAAATACAAGATGCTAAAGAGTTCGGAACTATAATAAATGCATGTGGCAGGACAAATAGAATAGATTTAGCCGTAAGGTTGTGCCTTGAAGATTATTCGTCATTGAGTAAATGTATAGAAGTCTTGGATGATTACAGGAAGGTTATTAGTGATGCTTTAATTTTGTTAAAAGAAAATAAAGATATGATTTTAGAAAATGACAAAGCAAAATTTATACTAGGTGAATCTAAAATTCCAGATACTATTATCGGAACCATAATTTCTATAATTTTAAACTCTGAAATAGATAATCAAAAACCTATTTTTGGATTTTCTTATACTTCAGATGGTATGATAAAAGTATCTGCCCGTGCACCCACAAATTTAAAGATAAATTTAGCTGATATATTAAAGAAAGCTTCTAGTATTATTAACGGCGAGGCAGGTGGCCATGAAAAAGCTGCTGGTGCTTTAATACCTAAAGATAAACAATTTGAATTAATAAATATTATTTCAGATTTATTGTGAACAACTATGGTAGTAAAAAAAGCAAAATCAAAGGATTGGTATAATATTTTAGCTCCAGATTTTTTTAATAAAAAGGAGATAGGCAAAACTCTTGCTTCAGAATCAAAATTACTTTTGGGTAGAAAAATTGCTGTTAGTGCTGTCCAACTAACCAACGATTTTAATAAATATTATTTGAAATTGATTTTTAAAATAACCCAAGTAAACGGAAAAAATGCTCTAACAGAGTTCTATGGCTCGGAATGCTTGAGGGACTATATTTCTAGATTGGTTGTTAGGAGAGTTAGGAGGATAGATACCGTGCAAGACCTGATTACCAAAGATGGAAGGAAAATAAGGGTAAAAACTATAACAGTTATACCGAGAAGAGCTAATAGCAGTATACAAAAATCTATTGCTAAAAAAATTCGTGAGTTGGTAGGAGAAATTGTATCTAACTCAACTTTAGAAGAATTCGCTAAGAATTTGCTTGGAGATGAGGTTAAAAATAAAATTATAAAAGAAGCTCGAAAGATTTATCCTATTAGGCATTTTGAATTTAGGAAAACAGAAGTTTTTTAATTTTTAAACTTTAACAAAGTGAACTATCTCCAGCTTTCTCATTGAGCTTGCAGAGTTAAAATTTTATAATATATGGACCAATGATCGTGAATATTAAAAGGGTTATTGTTAAAAGCGAAGCGGACCAAACTAATTCTTTTTGATATTTTTTAGTAATTTTTTCTGCGAACATTTTGAAAACATGCCCACCATCAAGAGGATATATGGGCAGAATATTAACTATAGCTACAGCTAAATTAATTATCCACATCCATGTTAGTAAAGGAATGAAAAATTCAAAGAAAAATTTTTCATCTGTTTTAACCACAAGCTTACTTTTTATTCCCAAATAGGGCCTAGTTATATTCCCTAATTTTATTTCATCAGGCCTTACAGTATAGTTTTGTCCGTTAACTGTTAATACTAACTCTTTAGTCAAATTTGATTTATCCAAATACTTATGGATGTAATTACCGACTAAAAAATCACTATAGGTTATTTCTACTTCTTTTCCGTTTATGTGGGTTAGCGTAGAATTTGATGGTATTCCTGAAAGATATGCGGGAGAAGTTTTATTTATTTCTGTTATGTAAATACCTTTTTCTACAAAAGCAGGCCAAATAAAGTTTTGTATTAGGCCAACGTTTAAAAAAGGTACAAATAAAACCATGGCTACTAAAAAATTAACAAAACTACCAGCAGTGAATATTCTTAATTTTCCAAAAAATTTTAATTTTTTTATTTGATTATCATCAGGCTCTACAAATGCTCCAGGAAATATACCAAACAGCAAAAATCCAAAAGATTTTACTTTTACTCTCTCTATTCTGCACATTATACCATGGAATATTTCATGTGGTATTATTACTATTGGAACAATTGTTATCCATATCCAAAAAGGTATTGCTATGTAGCCAGGGCCAAAAATTGTATAGCTTGTAGGAGATGGTAATACTATCCCACCAGTAGGCCCAGTTATTTTCCCTTCAATTATTGCTTTGGAAATCGCTATTAAATTAACAAGTCCAAAAATCATTAAATAAAGAGAAGCTAAAATACCAATATTACCCAAAATTTTCCAAAATTTTGAATTCTTTGCAATTTTGTCAAAAATTTCCAAACCTTTTTTACTCCTCCTAATTATAAGAATGTATTTCACTTCTAAGTTTTTTCTATCTCTATACAAAGCTAAACCCAAAATTATGAAAAAAACTATTACTGAAATAAAGTAAAAATCAAGTTGCATAAATAAAATTAACCCTTGAAATTTTTAAATCTATTAATCTCCACATCTAAGCAAACTTTAAATTTGCCAGGAGAATAAGGTAAAACAATTTCTTTGTTTATTATTTTATAATTTTTTAGAAATTTACCAATTTTTTCTAACGAACTATCAAAATTTTCATTGTCTATTGAGTAAAAATGAATTATTCCCTTACCTTTAATGCAGCTTTCTGCTAAATCCAAAAATTTTTCTGCTTCTAGAGGTAGGGGCATTATAACTCTATCGCATAAATTAAAAAATTTTTTCGCTTCGATTCTTACATCGCCTAAAATAGGTTCTACTAAATGGGATATTTTGTTTATTCTTATATTCTCATGCATATAGTGAAACGCTTCAGGATTAATTTCTATAGCTATAATTTTTTTAACTTTTGGTTGCCTTTTTGCTATAGCTACAGCGTAAGATCCTATACCAGCAAAAAACAGCATTACTGTTTCATTTTCATTCACGCTAGAAGCAATTCTTTGCCTTTCTTTTGCTTCTCTTGGCGAAAAATAAACTTTTTTGGGGTCTAGCTTAAGCAAATAATTGTATTCTTTATGTATAACTTCTGTATTTTCGTCGCCAGCAATTATTTCCAAATTCCATAACCTATAATCGCCTATTCTACCAGGAATTTTTTTTAAAATAGATTTAACATGCTTATTGTTTCTAAAAATTTTTTCCACTATTTCTGATTCCCTTTTGTTTTCTGGGATTTCTACTATTGCCACAGCTTTTTCTTTAGAGCCAATTATATCTATTCCCATAATTATCCTAAAAAAATTACAATTATAGTTTTGTCATCATCATAAACTTGATGCTTTTCTTCGCACTTTTCTAAAACTTTTTCAACAAAAACTTTAGGATTTTTTGCTTTCAAGCTTAGAATCTCATTTTCACTCAATACATTGGTTATGCCATCAGTGCATAATATTAAAATGTCATTTTTTTCTACTTCAAGAGAAGAAGCATAGGGTGAAATATTTTCCATTCCAATTACTTGAGTTAATCTACTTTCAAAAGAGTGCGATTCAGAGAGTTTTTTTATTTTTTCTTCACGAATTAAAAAAATAGGGCTATCGCCTAAATTTACTAATTCAAAAAATTTATTTTTTATGTGAATTGCCGAAATTGTTGTATATCCAATCCTTTTATTTTTCTTTTTTTCTTCACAAATTTTTTTATTGCAATTTAATATACTTTCTAGCAAATTTCCATTAAAATATTTTTTCAAGTAAGTGATGGCTTTTTCAGAAGCTATTTTACCGCCAAATGGTATTGTTACACCATCAGCAACAGCGAACAAATTTTTTGTCATATCTATCAAAAAAGAATCTTCATTTTCTTCATGATCTCTTCCTTTTATCGATTTCCCATAAGAAATTACTTTCATAAAATTAAGGCAAATTTTTATTAATTTATTTTTTTGGTATAATTGAATTATGCTAATACTTGCAGGATTGGGATTGGGGGATGAGAGGGATATTAGTATTAGGGCTATTGAGGAAGCGAGAAAAGCTGATAAAGTTTACATAGAACTTTATACAAATTTTTGGCTTGGCAATTTATCGAATCTTGAAAAAATTATTAATAAAAAAATTTTAGAATTGAAGAGAAAGGATTTGGAAGAGGATTCAAAAAAAATTCTGGAAGAAGCTAAAGAAAAAAAAGTTTTGATATTTGTAGCTGGAAGCCCTTTAGTAGCTACTACACACATTTCGCTAATTTTGGAAGCCCGAAAAATGGGTATAGAAACTAAAGTTTTGCATAACGCTTCTATATTAGTTGCTGTTTCAGAAACAGGCTTGCATTTAAACAAGTTTGGGCAATTTGTCACAATTCCTTTTCCTGAAAAGACAAAAGGTTCTTTACCTTTTTCTGTTTATGAGTCTATTGAAAAAAACATTAATAATGGATTGCACACACTTTGTTTGTTAGATATAGATGAAAATTCTTTTATGGATACGAAGCGAGCTTTGGAAATATTGTTGAAATTAGAAAATGAGAGGAAATTGGGAATTATAACCGAAAATTCAAAAGTAGTTATTGTTTCAAAAGTTTGTAGCGATGATCAAAGAATAGCTTATGGTAAAATAAAGGATTTAATTAAAAAAAATTTTGGTTTACCAGCTAGCATAATAATTCCTGGCAATCTTCATTTTACCGAAGAAGAATTTTTAAGTTTTTTCCAAGTTGAATAATTATTCCCTTGATCTTGCAATAGCGGCTGCTATAATTATTAAAACTATAAAAATTATTACGCCAGCAGTAATAATTATTACATCTGTAGGTGTGCTTGCTGGTGTTCCTGGTGCCGGGGGTTTGGAAGGAGGAATAAAAATAGCACTCAATAATCCTGAAACTACAAAAAGGGTTATTCCAATAGATATCATTATCATTAATGTGCTTCTTCTCGTAAATTGCTCTAAAAGCATTTTTGATAGTTCTGGATAAAAGAAACTTGCCAAAATAAAACCAATTAGAAATATTAATACCCAAACAGTAGCTTGGGTAAAGAATGTGGATAGAGGTGTGGATAAACTTATGCCTGAAATTGTTGGGAAACCGAAAACCATAAAGGCTATGGACAAAGCTATTACTCCATTTATTAATGGCGAATCACTCAAAATTTTCGATTTTCTTAAAAGGCCGTAAAATATAGCTGCTGTTATTATAAAAGGGAATAGAAAATCGTAAAAACCCAATGATATTAATTGTTTAACTAGAGCATCAAAAACATTAGCCATATCACTCTTTAATTAAATTTGTTTTAAAGAAATTTAAATTATTCTTTATTTTTCTTTTTCCTTAGGCTCTCTTATTGCATAGATAATCATTATTGCAAAAAATAAAATAATCGCTACTCCAACAATTTGCTCAGATTCTATGGCCATAGAAGGGAATTCAGAAATTCCGAATATAGCCAGACCACCAGAGGTTATGAAAAGAAATATAGCTGCGGATACCCCAAAAACTATTAGAATAGGTTGCAAGTACTTAATGCTAATTTCTTCTTTTTGTTTTGTCGAAATTAAGGAAATAGTGAGTATTGCCCCAAAAATCAAAATTGTTACTAGAATTATTGAAGCCCCGCCGAAAAAGCTTGAGAAAAATCCTGCTAGAGTTATTCCTACAGGCGAAAAAATTAAAATATAAAATGCAGCGATAAAAGCAATAAGTGCGTTAATTCTTTCTGCCTGCTGTGTTTCGCCGAAAAGTTTAACTTTTTGCAGAATTCCGTAAAATATAACAAATGTTAAGACAAAGGGTAAATAAAGGTCAAAAAAGCCGAAATTTCTTAAAGCTTCTACTACACTTTCTAAAACCATTTTTATCTACTTCTTCCAGGTATCATAACTACTGCAACTAATCCTATCAGCAATGCCAAAGCTGCAATTCCTATTATTACATCTTGTGGTATTTCACCTATTCCAAAACCCTCTGGAAAGAAAATTTTCGACAGACCGCTTGAAAAAAGAATTCCCATACCGCCTAATATTACCGCGACCAAAACAACTCCAAAAAGCTTGCTACCTAATTTTTCCCCAAAAAATTTGCTAATATTTTCTGGAATTAAAGCTCCTGCTATAGCTATTCCAACAATAATTATTAGAGTTCCCGATAAACCTTGGAAGAAAAATGTAGCCAATTCTTTTTCAGGATTGATTCCACTTAATATAGGATAGCTAAAAACCATGAAAGCAGAAACTAGAGCAACTATAGCATTAACAGCAACGTTTTGTTCAGGTGGTCCAAAAATTTGAGATTTTCTTAGCAGGCCATAAAAAACAGCAGCTGTGAGCATAAAAGGTAATAAGAATTGAAATACCCCTAAATCCCTTAGTCTTAATATTAAAGTCTCGAATGGCGAAGCTAAAATCAAAGATAAGACCATAATTTAATTTTGGTTAAAAAAGTATTTAATATCTATCAATAACAAATTTTTATTGTATCATTGCTTCTTTAGCTTTAATCTCCTTTTCCAATCTCTCCTTTTCTTCCATCAATTCCCTAAATTTTATCTCTTGTCCTTTTCTTCTTGCTTCTTCCATATCTTCCAAAACTTTGTTATACCTTTTCCTCAATTCTTCCAGAGCCGGCTTAATTTCTATTATTTTGCTTCTTTTGTACATTTGCGTAGTTATGCCTATAACGAATAAAGACAAAAATGCTGCTATAGCAAATAATGCGCTTAATTGGGTAATGAAATTAGAGAAAAAAGCGAATAGTGAAGTTGTGGCAAAAAGGGTTGAAAAGGATAAAGCTAAAAAAATGTTTATCCTTCTATTGAAAATTTTCATTCTTTCGAATATACCAAATGCGATTAAAAAAACTATGAAAAATGGGATTATAAATAGTAAAATTTCTCTTAATTCTAAGCCAAAAATTTCAAAAACCATTAATTTAGATTTCAATTATTTTATTTATACCTTTAACTTTACCCGAAGTTATTTGTGAAGCATAGCTAACTTTTCTAACTCAATTCTTCTCGTAATTCTCTTCTTAAGGCATCTCTTCGATCTCTCAACCCTGCCAAAGCTTCTTTAATTTGTGCTTGCCTATTTGGATCAGTTTCTCTGCTTAATTGCTGCGCTAATTGTGCAATTTCTCTATTTATATCTGAGAGTTCCGAAGTAATTGTTCTAACAATTTCTGTTTTTCCAAAAGCTCTTAGCGCACCTCCATAGCTAAGAAAGAAAGCGCTGGCTATAAACATAACTATGAAGAGAACAATAGCATATAAGCCCACGAAAACAGCAAATACAAATCCAATAAATTTAGCGAAAAGGCCTAATGGTATGGTTAAAAATGTGACTAAAAAAGCAAGGGTTCTCGAAATGTTTTTAGAAGTAGGAAATAGATTGAGCTCCTTTAAAAAAGCATAAACTATGAGAAAAATTACTGCAAAAGGTATTAAAAATAAATATAGAAATGCTGGCATAACAATCCAATCTCTAGGTACCCCAAGTATAGAGAAAATAGTTACGAAAATTTCTGGTAAAGGGAAGCTTTGCCAGCTCGACGGTACTACAAACTCGAAGCTAACAAAAAATGGCAATAAGAAAAATACTATAACAAAAAGAGCGAATACTACCATACCAAAGGGGAATTTTCCAGGGAATTTTGTACCTAAAAATAAGAAGATAATAATTAGAGAAAATACCAATACAACCAAAATACTAAAAGGTATCTCGAATCCAGCTATAGTTATACCTTGAGCTAAAACAACTTGAGGAAAAATTGTGAGTAAAGATAATATAAAGAGTAGTTTTTTCTGCATTCCTATCTAAAAAATTTATAGTTATTTAAACTTTTATATATTTGTGGATTTGGAGGAACTTGACTCTAGGTTATTTAATTTTTTTGTAAGATTTAGAAGTGGTTATGAAATTCCTATAACCGAAAGAAAACTTTATATAAAAAAATTGTTCGAAGAAAGGGGTTTGAATTTGGATTTTTCCTTTCTACCTGAAATTAAGGGAAAGTTAGAGATTAATCCAACAGTTCGTAATTTGCTAAATGAGTTGGGATATGAGAGGATAAAACTAGCTAATGCTATAATTCCAGAAATGTATCTTATTTTTTCATTAGAAGGTAATGAAAAATTAGATTTTTTCGATGCAAAAATGCACATGGATGATTTTTTTGCTTTATATCCACATATGAGAGAGCTAGAGGAAAATTTAAGGAGGGCATTGATAGCTAAAAGGCTAAATCGTTATAC
>CAYRRN010000006.1:0-7923 GCA_964426695.1 uncultured archaeon | reverse complement strand
TGGTAGAAGAAGACTTACCCAAAAGAAAAACAATGGCAGGCTATCACATTTCCTCGATAAAAGGTCATGAGGAAGAAGGAAAAAGAATGATTTTAGAAGGTATTAGAGATATTGAACATAAAGACCCTCTGCAGGCTTGGGCCTTATATTATATGCATAACTTTCATGATGAGGCAAATAATTGTTTAGTTATGTATTATAAACGCAAATACAGGGTTTAGAAAAATAGAGTTTTATATATTTAAAATTTTAAAATATTTATTGAGATAAATGCGGGTTGGACAGTTTTTTATATTGGCCTTATTTTTAACTTTCTTAATTTTTGTATTACCTGTGATTCTAGCTGAATTTGATGTGATACCGCCTGCTATTTCTAAAGGGCTTTTGGCAGTAAAAGATGTAATAATAATAAAAATTTTAGGCTATTCTGAAGAGACAGCACGCTTCCCAGATGTAATTTTTAGTGTAATAGTACCTTTTGGCATATCTTTAGCTGTTATTTTAGTATTTTTCGATTTTATGCAAAAGAATATTTTCCGAACTGTATCACCTAGTTTGTTTTTTTTCATCGGTTGGTTCACAGCCTTAATAACAACAAGATTTTTTGGTCCGATGATAGCAGGATTTTACGCGGGTTTGGGTCTTTATGGTACAGTTGCATTCGGAGCAATACTAGTAATCACAATAGCTATAGCATATAAGGCAATGGGAGCTGGACTTAAGGGTCTTATAGCCACTGGGATCACAGCGGCTATCATTTCTGTTCTTAGTTTATTAACTCTAAATTATATAGGGCTTGCTCAAACCTCTTTAGGAAATATCATGTGGGTTAGTATTCTCGCAACAGTTTTTGCAGTTGTTATAACTTATATGTATAGAGAAAATATAAAATCCGTGGCACCAGAAGTAATTAAAGATATTGATGCAAGGCTAACTCTCCTTAGGGAGGAATATAATAAATTATTAAATAAATTAAATCCAAATTCTTCTCCACAAGAGATAGCACAAATTAATCAAACATTAGCTACTTTAAGAACTGAAATGGCAACTTTGGAAGAACAAAAAAGAAAATTCCTAGTGGAAGCAGCTTAATTAACTTTCTTTCTTTATTCTTTGAATTATATCGCTCAAGCTACGAACACTTTCTATCAAAGCTGGCAAAGTTTCTTTGAAGGCTTTTTCTAAACCAGAAACTCTTGAGGATATGTCATTAAAGCTTTGAGTAACTTCTTCTAATTTCGATGCTATATCTTTTTGTTTTATCATTGCTAACCCGCTTTGCGATAATTCATCCACTTTTTTCGAAATTTTTTCTAGTTTATCAGATAATTTCAAAAAGTTAGAATTAATTTCATTAATTTTTTCGTTCACTTCATCAATCCTAAATTCTATTATATAATCAATATAATCCTCCAAGCTGTAGCTTTCTTGAGAATAGCTGCTCGGCAAGGAAGTTTCTGGAATTTCTAAACTTCTTCTTTCCTCTTCAATACTTTGCATGCTAGGTAGCTCCTCTTCCTTTTTTTCCACTTGTTTTATTGGCTGAGGTGAAGAAATACCAGATTTTAAGGCTTGAGTTAAGGCTTTATCTATCTCATCAGCCGAAAAGCCTTCCTTTCTTAAGGCTTCTATTATTTCAGTCTCTATAAATCCTCTAGAACTCATCTCCCTAACTCTATCCACAGGAATATACCCTTTTCCTACTATTACAACTGGCTCCTTTTTCTTTAAAAAGGGTATGGCCATATCTTCACTAAATATTTTTTAGTTTTTTAATTATAAATCAAATTCTTTTATATTTTTCCATAGCCTCTTCAAGAATTTTTCCAAGCTCCTCTTTTGTGACGAATTTTGACTTTATGGGGTTAAAAATTTCAATAAAAGCTTCTAATTCTTTTAATTCAGATTTGCTAGCCAATTTTCCTATATCTTTTTTCAATTTAACAATTTCATTCTCTATTCCATTTATTCTATCGATGATTTTTTCCATACTATCTTTGAATTCGGAAAATTCATTTTTTATACTATCCTTTAAATCTTTAACATTTTCAGATAAAGAATCTATGGCAACCTCTATGCTATCAGCCCTTTGCTCTAAAGTTTTTATTCTTCTCGAATCTTCATTCATTCGTTTGACTAGCTCGCTAGCCAAAACTCTTAGCTCTTTTTCAGGCATAAAAAGAATTTAGCTTTATAATAATAAATTTAATATAATGGTTGAATACGAGCTTTCAGAAGGAGTTTTAAGAATAAATGCATTAAATTGGGCAATACCCCCTAATATAGAAGATTCTGAGGCAGCGATGGCTATAGTTATAGATAAGTTAGTAGAGCTAAAAGATGTATCCAGAATAATTATTTCTGAAGTTAGGGAAAATGAGTACGATTTCGAGCAAACAAAAATTTTAAAGGAAATAGCAGAAGTTTATGACAAACTATTGAATACAGATAAAGTTTTAAGCGTACAGAACTTGGGGTGCGAAAGACATATAGCGAGAAGGTTAGAGGACTTGAAGTTTCTAATTCTAGAAGTTTTAAGGAAAGATCCAATAGGGGCTTATGTTAAGGTTAGCATGATGATAAACACTTTGGTAAAAGCTATGTATTATCAAGAAGAAAAAGAGAGGGCTTGCAGTTATCATTATTTGACTTATGCTTTGCAACCAATAAAAACTGCTTTAGAAAACACAACTCTAATAAAAAAAATAAAACCATTTTTACCTTGGTTTAGGTTTGGAGATAGAAGCCTATATAGAGAAATTTTTTCCCCGATAATAAGGCCAAATTTCATGCTTACTCGCTACATGCTAAAAGTTCCAAAAGGCTCTGAGCTAATTGAAAAGTACTATTTGCCAAACAACATATTAGTACAGATTTTTAAGGTTCCGGATAAAGTAAGATACTTTTATTATATAGTACCGCCAGAGTTTAAGCTATCTGAAGAAAAATATAACATATTGGATTTAGCTCGTCGCTACCTAACAGAGCGTAGGCCTGCTGAGATTGAAACTACAGCTCCGGAGAAATCTAGGGAAATTTTTCTATCATTTGGAAAAAACTTAGTAAAAGATATTTCGAAAAATCTTGGGATAAGCCTAGAGCAAGAGGAAATAGATGAGTTGGCAAATATTTTGACCAGATATACAGCAGGTTTTGGGGTTTTAGAGCTTTTATTGGCTGATGAAAAAGTTCAAGATATAGTAATAAATTCACCAATAGGTATGAGTCCTATATTTATTTTCCATTCAGACTATGAGGAATGTGAAACAAATTTAATACCGACAAATCAAGATGCAGAAAGTTGGGCAACGAGATTTAGATTGTATTCTGGCAGGCCTTTAGACGAAGCTAACCCAGTTTTAGACACAGAGCTAAACTTACCATTTGGCAGGGCCAGAGTCGCGGCAATAACCAAAACTTTATCTCCTTATGGCTTGGCTTTTGCTTTCAGGAGGCATAGAGAGAAACCTTGGACCTTCCCTTTATTTATCAAAGCGAAATATTTTGACCCTTTGTTTGCTGGACTAATGAGTTTTATAGTTGATGGTGGAAGGTCAATATTAATTGCAGGCGGTAGAAGCTCTGGTAAAACCTCTTTACTTAATGCTATGATGCTAGAAATAATGAGAAAGTTTAGGATTGTAGTGCAGGAAGATACTTTAGAGTTAGCAGTTCCATTAATGATGGAATTGGGTTACAATATTCAAAGATTGAAATCTAGGTCTGTAATTACTAAAATTGAAACTGAGCTTGCCCCGGATGAAGCATTAAGAACTGCTTTAAGATTGGGAGATTCTGCTTTAATAGTTGGTGAAGTTAGGTCCGTAGAAAGCGTAGCTTTATTCGAGGCTATGAGAATTGGTGCTCTCGCTCATGTGGTTGCTGGAACTATTCATGGCGAGTCAGCTTATGGAGTTTATGATAGGGTAGTTAATGATTTAGGGGTTAAGCCAACAAGCTTCAAAGCAATAGACTTAATAGTTTTATCAAATATGCTTCGCTCGCCTGATGGTTTGCATAGATATAGACGAGTTATTGAATTGGTAGAGGTAAGAAAAAAATGGAAAGAAGATCCTTTAGAAGAAGGGGCTTTTGTTAACTTGCTTGAATATTCTGCAAAAGAAGATAGGCTTAAACCAACAGAAACTTTGATATATGGCGAGTCTGAAGTTCTTAATGAAATAGCTAAGCGTGTTAGGGAATGGCATGGTGCATGGGACTTGGTTTGGGAAAATATTTTGTTAAGGGCTAAAATAAAGCAAACTTTAGTTAATTATGCTGAAAAATTGAATAAACCAGAGATTTTAGAAGCTGATTGGGTTATTGCTAGTAATGAAGCTTTTCATTTGATATCAGATGAAGTTTTGAGGGAAGTTGGATCTTTAGATTCTAAAATTATATATGAAAAATGGCTTTCTTGGCTAAAGTCGAATTTAAAAAGAAATTTTTAGTTTAGAAAACCAAAATTCTTTTTATGAATGACTTATCTCCTGGAATAGGAAAAGATAAAAAAATAGTTATATTCGAAAATGTTTGTAAAATTTTTGATAATTTTCCAAAATTAATTCCAAGCTTTTTAGAAAGAAAATATGTAGAAGCTATAGTATTTGCTCATATTAATGTTAATCCAAATAGTGCTTTTCTCTTCTCTGTCATACTATCAATTTCTCTTTTAGTTTTTCCTTCAATAATCCTATACTTTCTAAATTATTTGTCAGTGCCCTTATTCCTAACCTTCCTTTTCTTGGCCAGCTATTCTTTATACTATTTTTTGAACTTTCCTTTAAGTTATGCGACAGAATTTAGGGTAAAGGCAACTTCTGAAATGATACTTTGCGTTAACTATATGGTCATAAGCTTAAGGATAAGCCCTAACTTAGAGAATGCAATAAAATTTGCTTCAGAAAATTTGAGAAGCGCTTTAGGTTATGATTTGAAAATGATCTTATGGGGGATTTATTCTGGAAAATATTTTTCTGTTCAAGAAGCTTTCGACCAGTTTATTAATAAGTGGAAGAGAGAAAATGAAGAATTTGCAGAATCATTAACTCTACTCAAATCAGCTGTATTCAAGACTGCAGAAGAAAGAGAAAAATATTTATCAAATGCATTAAGGCTAGTGATAGATGGTTCAATAACAAGAATAAAAAAATATTCTAGAGATTTGCGGGCTCCTATAGGTGCTGTGAATGGCTTGGGAATATTAATGCCTGCTTTGGGCTTAGTTTTAACAGCAGTTTTCTCATTCTTCTTGCCATATCAAATTCCAGCTTTTTCTTTAGTTCTAGTTTTTAACTTAATTTTACCCACAGTTATTTTCTCACTTCTGAATTCTTTATTATTGAAAAGGCCATTTTCTTTTCCCGTGCCCGACATTTCCATGCATCCAAAATTTAGGAAAGAAAACATATTTTTGAAAGTTTTTATTTCTCTAATCCCAAGTTTAATAATATTGCCATATTCCGCTTTTTATTTAAGCACAATCAAAGAAAACTTTTTCTTAGAATTAATATATTCTTCTTTAATCGTATTAAGCATAGCCTTTTCTATAATAATTTTTTGTTTTTTAACGGCATATCCTAAACTTAAGTTGAGGAATGAAATAGAAGCTATAGAAGAAGAATTTCCAGATTCTTTGTATCAACTTAGCTTTCAATTGGAAAAAGGTTTACCAATAGAAAATGCAATAGAGCTAACTTTGCCCAGAATAAAAACTTTACAAATAAGAGGGTTTTTAAATCGAGTTAGAAACAACATATTAACTTTTGGAATGACTTTTGAAAATGCAATATTGGATAAAAAAGTTGGAGCTATTTATTTCTTTCCTTCCAAACTTTTGGAATCTATAATGCGAATGATATCTAGTATAATGAAAAGAGGAATAAGAGAAGTTGCTAGCTCTATGAAAACAGTCTCTAAATATTTGCTAGATATGAGAGATGTAATAGAAAATTTTAA
The DNA here is from genome assembly GCA_964426695.1 of uncultured archaeon. GTDB lineage: Archaea > Aenigmatarchaeota > Aenigmatarchaeia > CG10238-14 > SCSR01 > JAWADS01. Next base: position 1,965 of record CAYRRN010000006.1, on the reverse strand, counting down.
GGATATATTAAACGAATCAACAGCCGAAATGACAATTCAGAAATATTTGTTGTTCCCTATAGTTACTTCTGTTATAGTTGGAATAATTGCGATGATTTTCAACATTTTTCATATTTTAGGGAATTTATCTGAAAAATTTATTCAAGGTTTAGATTTACCTTCTCAAACAGCAGAGCTAGTAGGCGAAAACATAATGAAAGGATTTTTAAACTTATCCAATCAAATACCGCTTTACCAAATGCAAATAATTATAGGAATTTACCTAATTGAAATGGTTTTTATAATTTCAAATACTCAAATTATAATTACTAAAGGAGATGATCCAATATTAAAAAGAATGGATTTGTTAAAAAGCTTAACAGTTTCTATAACAATTTACTTTCTAGGATCAATACTATTATTTATTACATTCTCAGGATTGGCTTCTTCAATTGCGATAGAGGTGCAAGCAGGACAGTTTGGCTAGCGATATTATTTCTTCTTTTCATAATAACCATTTTAGTGATTTTATATTCAGGTAGCTTAGAAATTATTATGGGATATTTTAGACAAAAATTATTCAAGGTAGGTTAAAAATGCAACTAGCTACGGAGCAAATATTTCTAGCTATAATCTTCATTATAGCTGTTATTGGTGTTATAATAGCTTTAGTCTTATTTAGCCCAACAATAAGGGCTTTGGTTTTTGGTTTAGGAAGAGCGATATGCGAAAAACTAATACCAGGATTTATACTCTCGCCTTTAAGATTTTTCAATATAGCTCCATGCTAATATATATTTTAAAAAATATATTAAAATTATGAATTTTAGGAGAGGTCTTTCTTCTGCAGTTTCAATTATATTTGCAATTATTATTGGAATTATAGTCGTGGTTATGTTATTTGTTGTAGCTAATGCCTGGATACCATGGGCGGCTGAGAGAGCAGCCAATTTTGTTTGTAACTTCCCTATACTAGATGTAACAATATGTAAAGCTTGGAGGGAATCGCAAAATGTTAAAGTGTGCTTAACACAGCTTGGCGGCTGGGGACAAATTAATGAAGGTGTGAGAGAAGAAAGAAATGGTTGGGTTGTTTTTGCTTATATACAGCCTGATATAAAAAGTGTAGTAGATCTTCACTGTATGGATGGAGATACGAATCGGAATAATAAAGAATGTTGGTTAGGAGTATTGACAAAAAACAATATCGAAAAATATTATATGATTAAGTTTGAAAGTTTTGACGTTAATAACAAAAAATTAGGTATAAGAGTTCATTATAATTCTCGTTCTAGTTATAAGGATACTTGCCACTATGAGGTTTCCGAACCTACTGCCTATAGTGTATTTTCTTATTTAGGAAAAGATGAAAGCTTAAAGACTCCAGACGGCCTGAGTATAAAATTAACAAATTTAAATTGGGTTATAAATTCACCAGCAGGTACTGCACCACCTACTGTTAAAGTAGATTTTACCTTCGAGCTATTATTTTCCACTTCTTCAATAAGTGTTAATGTTTTTGATACTCAAGGATGTATTGACTTAGGAGGGAGTTGCCATAGCGAAAGTTGCGATAGTTTGAATAAGAATTGGATAGGTTATTGTGATAATAATCAAAATTGTTGTGTCTAAATTTTTTAATCAATTCACGAATTTTAAAATTTAAATATTAAAAAATCGAAAATTATATTATGATGATAAAAGGACTTTCTGGTTTAACTATGGCTGTAATAGTTATAATTATTACAATTATAATAGGATTTTTTATTGTATCTGGTATTATCTTTCAATTTGGAAGAGGATCAGGTTTAGGCTCAACTCTAACTTGCGATCAAGCTCTTAAATCTATGTGTGCTGACTTCGTAGTAGAAACTAATGGGTTTTATGATGAAGCTAAATACGGTTCAGTATTATATGGATCCAAAAGTAGAATAGAAAGGAGTTGTAAAAGAGAGGAAATATATAATTGTTTAGGCAAGCCAAATT
>CAYRRN010000005.1:18866-21162 GCA_964426695.1 uncultured archaeon | reverse complement strand
CCACTGTCCCGTATTTAAATTGGAGCCAAGGAAAAATAAGCGAAATTATTGATAAAGAAATTATAAGAGTTTTGAGATTTTGTTTCATAAATTCTTTATTAAGATTCATCATTTCTTTAAAAAATTTATCTATTTCTTCTTTATTACCCAATCTCTGAGCAGTTGCCAGCTTTTCTCTTATTTCCTCCATCTTAGCTTTTAGCTCGTTAGAAATATTTTTTCTAAAAAACAATTTATTAAGCCCAAATATTGTTAAGGTAAGCATAATCGACAATAAAGTCAAAGCTAGATATGGGGGTAAAGCAGTTATTGGGTTAAGTAATAAATCCAAAGCTAAAATTATTTGTTGGAAAGCCATATCATCGCCTTCTCTCTAATCACCCAAAAACTTCCTTATGAATGGGTGTATTTCTTCCTTTGGTTGAGCGGATATTTCTTCATAATAATTATAAACTATCATAACAGTTAAAAGTATTCCTGTTCCGGTTCCTATAGCTCCTGTAAAATCTGCTATCGCAGCTAACACCCCTATAGAAAGCCCACCAAGAACAGCTAAAGCAGGAATGTACCTATTCAGCACAGCCTCTATTATTCTAGGGTCTCTTCTATAGCCTGGTATCTGCATACCTATGCTAGATATTTGCTCTGCAACGCTTTTGGCATCCATTCCAGCTGTCTTCACCCAAAAAACTGAGAAAATAGTAGCGAGGGAAGCTAATAATATTAAATATGTTATTGCTCTGAGAATTTCGCTCGAAACGATATTTTGAGTTATAATATCTATCAGTAAGTTTCTTGGAGCTGAGAGATAATAAACTAAACCGCTTACCGGATTACCTTGATTGTTATAACAACCTAGCGCTCCACAAAGTAAGCCAAGTTCATTAGGTTGCAAGCCTGCCCTACCCATTAATTGTATGTTTGCAATGAATGCTGCTGCTAATATCACTGGTATGTTGCTAGTGTAAAACAATTTCAAAGACCAAGTTCTACCAAAACCTCTTAAGGCAGCGAAAGCAAGAGGAATATTAATCTTTATATGCTGCGCATACACTACAACGATAAAAATCAAGGCTGTAGAAATTAAGGGGACAAAATTTACTAAAGTTTCAACAAAATTTCCAGATGATAAGCTCAAAAAACCTGACCATATAAGGCCAGTAGGTGGGTTAGCTTCTGAAGGAAAACATGAGTAAAAATCTAAAGGCCTGCAAGTTACAGCGAAAGGTGAAAATATTCTTATAAATATTTGAGATGCAACGCCCGCTGCTATAAATAGGCTTATTCCCGAGCCAAAACCCCATTTAGTTACTAAATCGTCTAAGAATATAACTATTATTCCTCCTAAAGCTAGCTGGAATATCACGAAAATCAAAATTCCTGGGCCTCCGACAGTTTGGATAGCTCCTGATAAGGTAAAAGCTATAGCCTCTACAAACGCAAATATTATAGCCAAACTTTTACTCCAGGACTGAAACTTTTTTCTGTATTCTGGTTTAGTAGTGTCCCAATTCAAAATTTTTGACCCAACCAAAAGTTGTAAAATTATTCCAGCAGTCACAATAGGCCCAATACCTAAAGTCATCAAACTTCCAAACTTAGAACCCAAAACTATTTCGAAAAATCGAAATTGTTCATAAGCAGCTGGGGCAACGCCATAAACGGTTATGTAAGATAGAATTAAATATAATATCAGAGCTATACCAGTCCATTTTAATCGCAAATTAAAACTCTGCTTGTATAAAGGTTTTTCAACAGCTGGGAACCATTCAGAAATTTTAGATATTATATCAACTTTCCTTTTTTCTTCTCCATTGCTCAAACTTTCACCGCCTTTCCTTTAGCTTCTTCTATTTTTTTAATCGCTGCCTGTGAAAATTCTTTCGATTTTATAATTAAAGGTTGTGTTAGCTTACCTGAAGCTAAAACTTTATCATAGCCAAATTTTGACAAATCTATCTCTTTCAGGTTTTCTTTTTTAGCAAGCTCGTCTATCTCCTTTAAATTAATCGTATTTTTTTGTTTAGTATGTATAGTTTTAAATCCAACCTTTCCAAAATGTTCTGGTTCGTATTTTACGGTATAGCTCCATTTATGCTTGTGCATCCCTGCCTTTCCTACCCCTCCTCTGCTTCCTCCCCCTCTCCACTTCTTATGACTACCGTGATATGTCCTGTGGCCACGTCTCCATTTTCTCCTACTTTTTTTCCTAACTACCATATAAATCAATTTTTTGGCTATGTGAATATAAATTAATTTTTTTAAACCTTATATCATCCTTTTTATTAATTCGTTA
>CAYRRN010000005.1:6430-18856 GCA_964426695.1 uncultured archaeon | reverse complement strand
TTTCAAAATATTTTCATCAACTTTTCTACCATTTTTTAATCTAAGTCTTTTTTTCAAGAGTTCTACTAAAGTATCTTCTTCGATTTCGCCCCAAGTTACATAATCCTTAACCTTTTTTACCATTCCCATAATGCTTGGATTGGGTTCGCACAGCACGCAAGAATTAACAGAATTCAGTCTTAACATTTTCAAAGTATCACTTATATCTTTCTTAATTCCTGCTCTTCCCCTAATCCTTACTACTGCAAAAATAGAGCCTTGCATAAAATAAATTAATTTTAGAATAAAATTTAATAAATTTTTTTGATCAAGCTAACGCAGCTGTGCCACCCGAATGCCAAGAAACTCTTGGCCTTATATTTACTGTAAAAATTCTTTCTAAAACATCATCTAAAATAATAGCTGCGCCGGGTAATCTAGGAAGTTTGTTTATTAGTTTTTCCAAATCTTCGGCCATGTAAGTTTGGTATACAGCATGCAATGCTTTCAAATCATCCATGCTAGTTAATCTAAACGAAATTACTATATCAGTTTGACTAAGTACATCTTGATGCACTTTTCCAGGCATTTGAGTTATTGTAACTAAACTAATTCCTGGCTCTCTACCCTGCTTAGCTATCATTTTTATTGCATCCGAGGATACAGTATCTCTATCTGCAGGAATAAAATTATGCGCTTCCTCGAAAATTAACCAGGTTAAAGGAAAAACTTTTTCTATTTTTCTTCCTTCTAATTTTGCTATTTCTTCTTCTTTCCTTGCTATAACTCTTTCTCTATATACTTGCCTAGATATCCACGCCGCTATTAGATTTCTTAGACCCCATTCCTCACCCCTTGCCCTAGACAAATCTATAATACTAACTTGATTAGGCTTAACTATATCGTAAATATTCATTCCCTCTTTAGCAAAAATTCCCCAGCTCTTAGCTATTTCTAAAATACTTACTAAAAAGTTTTTTGAATTTAAAGAAATTTTTTCATCATCTTTTATTTTTATTATCAAATCGTCCAAATCAAAATTTACCTCCTTTTCAAGCAATTCATTTAAGTTTCTTGTTAGTGATATAGCTATTTCACCAGTTTTTTCTAAATTAAAAGCTAAAACCCAATCTTCAGGATAAAACTCTTTTACAGAAATTTTTATTGGATAATCAACAGGTATACCTGCTTTTTCGTAAGCTTCTTTTAGCTCAGCAGGAACATAAACCTTAACTCTATCTTCAAAACCTTTAGCCTCTAATCCCCATTTTCTTAGTAAATCAATTTGCTGATCATTTGGTAATTTAAGACTCCAATAAATTCCCACAGGATCAAATACTATGCAAGCGATTTTTTCTATAAACTCTTTTTTAAGCGACAAAATCTCTTCTATTATAGTTCCTGCAGCATAACTTTTCCCCGACCCCCTTTTACCGCAGACCAAGATTACATGAGGTCTTAATAAATCAATTCTTACAGGCGTAGTCAAATGGGCATCCTCGCCAGTGCCAACTATATGCCTACCTATAAACCCTGATGCCTCGTTAGAAAATTTCAACAAATCTTCTTTACTTCTTCCAACTATAGTTTCATAACTCTTTAGTTCTTCTATATCCATAATAATAAATTTCAGTTTTGAACTAATTATAATCATGGGGCTGTAGTCTAGCTTGGTCTAAAAGTGCCAAAAGGACTCCGCCTTGGGGTGGCGGCAACCCGAGTTCAAAAGGCTAAGCCTGAAAATCTCGGCAGCCCCATTTCGTATTGGGGACGTCGTCTAGCTTGGTCTAAAAGTGCCAAAAGGACCGGGCCCTTGGGAGGCTCAAAAAAAGAGCAAACCTGGGTTCAAATCCCAGCGTCCCCACAGAATTAATTTTTCAAAATCAAACTTAATTTTATGAGAAAACTATCGCAAAAACCTAGGTGGCAAAGAATTATAGCGAAAGAAAGAATATTAATTCTCCTAGACTTAGCTAAAAAAGAGTTAAAGAAGCATCCGGAAAGAAGTAAAAGGTATGTTGAGCTTGCTAGAAAAATTGCCCTGCGATACAACATAAGACTAAAAAAATTGAAAAGAACGTTTTGCAAGAATTGTAATATAATTTTGATTCCTGGCTACACATCTCAAGTTCGTTTAGATAGTAAAAAGAAGGTTTTAAAAGTTAAATGTACTAATTGCCAAAAAATTTATATGTATAAATACAAAGGATAGTGCTGATAATGGCATTCGGTTTGCATACTCTTATTGGCTTAATTACAGTTGTCATAGCAGTTTTCGCCTTATTTTACATTTTTTTCACTCTAGATAACATAGTTAAGGGATGTAAGATTAATCCTAGCTCTTCAGTATTATGCCCGCAGCTATCTGGCTTTACATTTCCTGTAATTGTTATACTTTTGATAATAGGTGGTTTTATACTGATAATTTCTGCTGTAGGTTATATACTTTTAACGAGTTAAACTTAATTTTATCTAAAAATATATTTTTTACGAAATAAGGAATAATTATGGTTTCGATAAGAGAAGTTGATGCAAAAGAGTTTATAGAAGCTTTGAAAGAAGAGTTAAAAAAAATAAAAGAGCTAGAGCCACCAAAATGGGTTGGTGTAGTGAAATCAGGAAGGCACAAAGAGAGGCCACCAGAACAGGAAGATTTTTGGTATATAAGGGCAGCGTCGATTCTTAGGAGAATAGCATTAGAGGGTAGTGTGGGGGTTTCGAGATTAAGATCTTTTTATGGAGGTAGGAAGAGGAGAGGCCATAAGCCTGCGAAATTTTATAAGGCAGGCGGTGCTATAATTAGAAAGATTTTACAAAAATTGGAGCAGGCAAAATTAGTAGAGAAAGGGTCAAAAGGTAAGGGAAGAAAACTTACTAAAGAAGGTCAAAAATTTTTGAATAAATTAGCTTACGAGGTATCTAAAAAATGATAGAATTAAAAGAGAATGCAGAGATAGATGCTATAAAGAAAAAAATTATAAGAGAAATACTATCTAAAGAAGCATTAGAAAGACTAAATAGAATAAGATTAATTAAGCCGGAATTAGCAAATCAATTGGAAGCTTACTTGCTACAACTATATCAAGAAGGAAAATTGAGAAAAGCCTTGAGTGAAGAAGAAATCAAAACAATATTAAGTATGATGGCAAATAAAAAAAGTTTTAAAATAATAAGGTAATTTTATGGCTAAAACGATAAAAGTTGGAAGTGCGGGAAGGTTTGGAGCGAGGTACGGAAAGAAAGTTAGAGAGAAAATAGCTGAGATAGAAAAGTTGCAGAAACAAAAACATTTATGCCCGAGATGTGGAGAAAAAAAAGTTATTAGAATATCTAAAGGTATATGGAAATGTAAGAAATGCAATGTTAAATTTGCTGGACTAGCTTATTATCCAAAACATGAATTAATTGTAAAGGAGGAATGAAATGTATAAGTGTATTAATTGCAAAAAAGTAATACCTAAAATAGAAGAGAGAGTAAGATGCCCTTATTGTGGATATAGAATTTTCTCGAAAATTAGGCCTGAAGTCGTGAAAAGAGTTAAGGCATTGTAATAAGTGATTTTATGGTAGAAAAAATCTCTGAGGAAACTCAAAGAGCAATAGAAGATTTTCAAAATTATCAACAACAACTCCAAAACCTACTAATCCAAAAAGAAACTCTTAAGTTAAAAAACATTGAAATAGAAAAGGCTTTGGAGGAAATTAACAACACTAACCAAAAAATTGCTTATAAGATCACAGGCTCAATAATGGTGGAAAAACCAATAGAAGAAATTAAAAAAGAGTTAAGTGAAGAAAAAGAAGCTTTAGAAATAAAAATTAAAAGTTTGGAAAAAACTGAAGAAAGAATAGCTGGAAAATTAAAGGAATTGCAGAGCAAGTTAGAAAGCGTGTTAAAGTGATTATTATGGCAGATTTAAAGCAAGCACTGGCAATATTAGAGGTTATAATTAATGATAGAACTGTTCCTAGAAATATACGAAATGCTGTAGAAAAATCTAAGGAATTTCTTAATAGCCAAGAACAACCTGAAGAAATGAAAATAAGCAGTGCACTACATGTTTTAGATGAAATTATAAACGACCCTAATATGCCAGTTTACACTAGAACACAAATTTGGAATGTAGTAAGTATTTTAGAGCAGATAAGAAAAGAATTAAAAGAGTAATAAGTATTTAAATTTAAAAACTGAATTATTTTATATTGAGTATGCCAATGAAAAAAATTCTTGAAAAAGTTGGAGATAAAAAAGAGGAGGAAGAGGAATTTTTAGAAATTCCCGAGTCTGTTCTTTCTGAACAACAAAAACTAAACGTAAGAATAGAATCCCTTCGCGATTTTGTAGATACTGAGAGAATACAGCAATTTTTACGAGAGGGTAACATAGTGTTTTTGAGAATCAAAGATTTGAGGAATAAAGATTTGGGTGAATTGAAAAGGGCTGTTGATAAATTGAGAAAAACATGCTTAGCTTCGGGCGGCGATATAGTTGGGATAGAAGAAGATTACTTAATCCTTACTCCGAATTTCGCCAGGATATATAGGGGCAAATAATCAAAAATCATTTAACAATTTTTCCAGCTTTTTCAAAACTTATCTCTTCATTCAATAATTTTTTCAAAATTTTTTCCAAATCTTTAATTTTAACGTATACTTGCTTCATTGTGTCTATTTCCCTTAAGGTTACATTTTTTGATTTAATAGTTTCGCCATCAACTGTTATACAGAAAGGAATTCCTATTTCGTCAGCCCTCCTATACCTTCTACCTATGCTATCATCCTCATCATAAAAAACTCTAAAAATTTTTCTCAAATCTGAAAAAATTCTTCTTGCTACTTCTGGCATTCCATCTTTTTTTACCAATGGAAAAACTGCAACTTCATAGGGCGCTAATTTTTTAGGGAAAACGAACCAGCTCCTATCTGGCGATTCTCTAAAGGAATGAATAAAAAGATGTAAAATAATTCTATCAATTCCAAAGCTTGGCTCATATAAATTTGGTAATATATGCCTTCCATTTTCAAAAACTGTTAGCTTTGTTTTTGAATATTCTTGATGCCTTGATAAATCGTAATCAGATCGCCAAGAGTTGTTGACAACTTCCTGCCACCCAAATTCCTCTGTGTAAATTTCGAAATCCCAATGAACTTTAGAATAATGCGCTTTTTCTTCTTGCGTCAATTCTTTAAATCTCAAAAACCTTCTATTGAACTTTAAATCTTCTTCAAAAAAACGAAAAACTTTAACTAAGTAATAAGCTATTATTTCGTTGGGAATCCATTTTTTATCTAGGGCTTCTTGGACTGTAACCTCAACTTCTCTCTCTTTTCCTTTTTGCCTTATTTCGATAGGTAAAATTCTAAGCCGGAAATTTCTTATGGAATCAAAGTTTTCAACTCGAGTATTTTCTGGGTCAAAAAAAACTTGCAACTCTGCCATTGTAAATTCTCGCATCCTGAGAAAAACATTTCTTGGAGAAATTTCGTTTCTAAAAGATTTTCCAATTTGGGCTATTTTAATTGGCAACTTAGCTCTTTGACTCCTATAGACATTTAAAAAATCTATGACTGAAGATTGGGTTGTTTCTGGCTTCAAATAAGCTTTGCTTTCTCCAGAAGGCCCTAAATTTATCTCGAACATCAAATTAAAAATTTTAACATCTGAAAGCTTACCCCCACATAATGGGCATTTGATTCTATTTTCCCTTATAATTTCTGTAAGTTCCTTAACACTTTTTCCTTCTAACTTTTCCCCTTTACCCAATTTCTCCTCTATAATGTGGTCAGCCCTAAATCTATTATGACATTTTAAGCATTCTGTCTGCTTATCGTTGAATCCTTCAGTGTGACCAGAAGCTATCCAAACTATTTCTGGTAATATGTCTGTAGTAGATATTTCATAAGCACCCTCTTCTTTCACAAACCTTTCTCTCCACAACTCTATGAGCTTATTTTTAACCTCAACTCCTAAAGGACCGTAGTTCCAAAAGCCAGCTATTCCTCCATATATCTCTGCAGCGGGCCAAAAGAATCCTCTATTCTTAGCTATTTTTACGATTTTGTCGATTATCATCTTCTCTCTTTAGTAATTTAGAAATCGGAAATTTAAAAATTAGAAGGTTTAGAGTTTTTCTACTTCCTAAGCCAGCTACCGAGCGTTGATTGCTTGCCTTTATTGAAAGATTCTTGCAACTTTTGTATTACCTTATTTACCCTTTCTTCCGAAAAATCGTGCTCGTCAACCATAAACTTTAATATTTTTTCTTTATTTGGTTCTTTCCATTCTATCTTAAACTTCTCAGTTACTGGTGGATTTTTAAAAAATTCAAATATTTCTTGCGCATCCACATCAAAATTCCATTCAATTTTTTTTAAAACATCTTCTAAAGTTTTGTTTTCTCTAACGAATTGTAGAGCTCTTTTTGGCCCGAATTTATCTACACCACCTGGATTGTAATCAGTTCCTATTAGCATTCCAATTAGTATCAATTGATCAGAATTTATTTTAAGATTTTTCAATACCTCTTCCAAATAAATGCATTCTGGCTTTATTTCTATGTATGCTTCTTTCCTGGGCAATTTCCTTTTACCTGTAATCGAAAGATTTCTTAATAAAGCTGGTGAACCAAAAAGCAGAGAATCAAAATCTTGACTAGCTGAGAAATCTGATTTTTTTTCTTTAACCAAATACGCACACTGCGCTTCGCCTTCGCTCGGGGCTTGAATAAAAGGAATTCCCATATATTCTAACAGCTTTTTAGCATCTTCAACCATATCATCGCTAAGTTTCGCAGCTGCTTGCGCATAAGTCTTAGCTTCCTCTCCTCTTTCCAAAGCTTCCTCCCATTTTTTCTTAGCTTCTTCCTTGGCTTCTTCCCTAGCTTTTAAAGTTATTTTTTTAAATTTAGGCGGCTCTCCATCAAAAACGAATATCAATTTTATTCCATATTCCATTAAATTCGCTGTTCGATAAAAAAGTCCAGAAATATGAGAAGTTATTCTTCCTTTACTATCCCTCAAAGCTTCGCCTGTTAGTTTATCTCTTATAATTGTTAAATATTGATAAAGGTTATTGTAAGCGTCTATAGCTACTTTTTTTCCTGAAAGTTGTTCTAGGCTTATCTCATGAGAAGTAACTATGCTACCTAGCTGAACCCCCATAATTATAAGAAATTCTTTGAATTTTATTTATTTTTAAAAAAGGAAAGAATGAAATTTATTTCTTCCTTTTGCTCCTTTTTTCTTCCTTTTTAAGCTCTCTTTCTATCTTTAGTTCATCGTATTCTAGCCAAACTATGAATAAGCCCAAAAGAAAAACTAAAGGAGGCAAAGCACCGTTTAAAACTGTAACAAAATCGCTTATACCGCTTCTCCCTATGTATTGGCTAGAACCACTTAAGACCCACCATGCACTTCCTATTACCATTAGTACTCCAATTAAAATCTTGGAAATTGGATGCATCGAATCACTTTTTTATTATTATAAAAATAATAGTATTTAAATCTTTATCTCAAAATTAAAATTTATGCCAGGAGCTTATAATAGGATGTCTCAGCTTTGGAGAAAAAATTTGAAAGAAATAATGAAAAAGAAATTGGTAGAATTGAGAAAAGAAAATGTTGTTGTTAGAGTTGATAAGCCAAGCAGGATAGATAAAGCAAGAAGGTTGGGATATAAAGCTAAAAGAGGGTATGTTATTGTTAGAGTTAGGGTAAGAAGAGGAGGAAGGAGAAGGAGATTGTATGGAAGAAGAGGTAGAAAGCCTAGTAAGGCTGGGCTAGTTAGATTTACATCGCAAAAGTCTTTAAGAAAAATCGCTGAAGAAAAAGCAATGAGAAAATTTCCGAATTTAAAAGTTATTAATTCTTACTATCTAGCTGAAGATGGAAGATACAAATGGTTTGAAGTTATATTAATCGACCCGAAAATTGTTGAGGAGTAAAATACTTTTCTATCATCAAAAAAAGAAAAGCTTTTAAGGGGAAGATTTGAATATAGAATCGATATGAAAGATAGATTATTGATTAAAAAACTTAAAGAAATCACAACTAAGGCGAAAATTTGGAATTCGCCTATATATGAAGATCTTAAAAACCTTTTGAAAAGGTTAGCTAAATCGAGGAAAAAATAATAACTACTAAATTTATGTAAATTAATATATGAAGTTCTTTGATATGCATGTTCATTCTATTTTTAGCGAGGGTTTAACTCCTTTAGAAGATTTAGCTCAAACAGCGAAAGATTTTGGTTATAGTGGGTTTTGCTTCACAACTTACTTTCAAGGATTTGAAAAGATAAAAGAAATATATGAAGAAATAGAGAGAGTAAAGCAAAGGGTAAAAATAGAAATTTTATTGGGAATCGAAGCGAAAAGCGTAAAGGAGCTAAAAATACTAGCTGATAAGAGAAAAAAATTCGATGTTTTGCTTGTCAAAGGTGGAAATTTAAATTTGAATAGAATAGCATGCGAAACTCCTGAAGTTGACATATTGACGCATCCAGAGCTAAATAGAGAAGATTCAGGCCTGAATCATGTTTTGGTTAAAAGCGCTGCGAAAAATGATGTCAGCATAGAAATAAACTTTAGAGAAGTTATGATAACTAGCAAAAGAACTAGGACAAAGATAATTTCAAATATTTACAATAATGTAAAACTTGCAAAAAAATATGGTGCTAATTTGATAATTTGCTCTGGAGCTATATCTAGCTACGAACTAAAAGACCCATATGTTTTGACATCTTTTGGAACTTTGTTTGATTTAAGTTTAGAGGAATCTAAAAATTGTTTAACGAAAAATCCAGAATCAATAATACAAAAAATAAAACAAAGAAAGTCTGAAAATTGGGTTATGCCAGGCGTGGAAATAATAAAAAGGTTTAAAAAATGAAATATTGTTTAATAATAACTACTTGCCCAAACTTAAAATCAGCTAAAAAAATTTCGAGAATATTATTATCTAAAAAGTTGGTTGCTTGCGCTAACATCATAAAAAATGTTAAAAGTATTTATTCGTGGAAAGGTAAAATAATCGAATCGAAAGAATTTTTGATTTTTCTTAAAACTAAGAAAATTTTGTATAGAAAAATTGAAGATACCATTAAAAGAAATCATCCGTACGAAGTGCCTGAGATTATATCTTTCGAAATTGAAAATGGAGATAAAAATTATTTAAATTGGATTAAAGGGTCAACGATATGAATAGGATTAAAAGATTGAAAATTTTGCCGCCAACTTTGAGGGCCAAAAAAAGATACATAAAATTTAAAATTTTGTCAGAATACGAAATAGCGGATTTGGAAGAATCTATCTGGAATACTTTTTTAGACTTTTATGGTGAAAACGAAGTGGGAAAATTTGGATTAAATTTGATAAAAAACTTGTGGGATAATAAAAAGAAGGTTGGTGTTATAAGATGCAACCATTTGTACTTAAATAAAGTTTTAGCTGGCTTAGGATTAATACAAAGGCTTGGGGATAATAGAATAAATTTCAAAATTATAAAAATCTCTGGAACTATTAGAAAATTAGGATGAGTTAAAAAGTTTTATAAATAGTAAAGTATAAAGAAATTAATATTGGTGGTCAAATGCCTGAAATACTGCCAGAATATATGGGATACGATAGAACTATAGCAGTTTTTTCTCCTGATGGAAGGCTTTTCCAGGTTGAATATGCTAAAGAAGCTGTGAAGAGAGGAACAACAGCGCTAGGGATAGTTTTTAAAGATGGGGTTGTTTTCGCTACAATAAAACCAAGCGTTGCCCTAATGGTCTCTTCATCGAGCGAAAAAATATTTCAAGTCGATGACCATTTGGGGGCTGTAGCTTCTGGCCTTTTGGCTGATGCAAGGGTTTTAATAAATATGGCTAGAGTAAGAGCTCAGGTTCATAGGCTAACATATGATGAGCCTATGGATGTCTGGTCTTTATCTAGAGTAATAGGCGATAGAATGCAAATCTCTACTCTTTATGCAGGTTTAAGACCTTTTGGAGTAACTTTTTTGATAGGGGGCGTTGATAAAACTGGTCCTCACCTTGTAGAGTCAGATCCTTCTGGCATGCTTTACGAATGGTCTGCTTATGCAATAGGCAGAGGCTCACAACTTGCAAATAAGCTATTAAAACAAAAGTGGAAAGCTAATATGAGCGAAGAGGATGCGATAGCTTTGGCAATAGATAGCATAAACAAGAGTGAAAAAGAGAAAAAAGAAGGAACTATAGATGTTGCTGTTATTCGAAAGGATAAAAAATTTAGGAAATTAAGCGAAGAAGAAATAAAGAAATTTTTAAAATCTTTATCTTAATTTATATTTATCTTAAAAGGTGTGTTTTATTACAGTTAGCTTAGAAAAATCTGTAGTTAGCAGATTAACAATTTCTGGTCAGAAATTTGAAGTTTTAGTAGACCCATACAAAGCCCTAGAAATTAGAAAAGGGAGTAATGTTAATATGGAAGACGTTTTGGCTTACCCTGCAATTTATAGAGATGTCAGGCAGAGTCAAATAGCTTCCCAGCAAGATCTTCAAAAAATTTTTGGAACTACAGATGTAAACAAAATTGCAGCTAGAATAATAAAAGAAGGCGAATTGCAGCTAACTACAGAGCAAAGAAGAGAAATGATAGAACAAAAGAAAAATCAAATAGCTAATATTATTTCTAAAAGAGGTATAAATCCTCAAAATAACATGCCCCACCCTCCACAAAGGATTTTAAACGCTATGGAAATGGCTGGAGTTAAAGTAGATCCTTTTGAAGATGCAGAGCTTCAGGTAGATAAAGTACTAAAAGCTATAAAAACAATTTTGCCTATAAAGTTCCAAAAAGTTTTGCTGGAGATTAAATTACCACCTCAATACGCTGCAAAATCATACAATTTAATAAAATCTTTGGGAAATATTCAACAAGAAAATTGGTTAAATGATGGGTCTCTTAAATTAAATATAGAGATACTGGCAGGAATACAGGAAGAGTTCTATCAAAAGATTTCTAGCTTAACACATGGCAATTATGAATCGAAAATCTTGAAAAAGGAGGATATTTGAATGCCAGAGAGACCAATAATTTTGCCCGGAGAATTTATAGAAAACAGAAAAGGTAGAAAATTGGGAAGAAATGTTTATTCTGAAGGTGAAAAAGTTTTTTCAAAAATTTTAGGTATACCAAAAGTTATGGAGAATGAAATAGATGTCATACCTTTAGCCGGAAAATATATGCCGATTGTTGGGGATAGGGTAATAGGAATAGTTAGAGAAGTTGAAGTATCTGGTTGGGTAGTAGATATAAATTCCCCTTACTTCGCTTTTATGCCTTTGGCAGAATCAGTTGATGAGTTCGTCGATACTTTAAGAACTGATTTGAGCAGATTTTACGATATAGATGATATAATTTTTTGTAAGATTTCAAAAGTAACTAAAAATAAAGTTGTGCAAGTTAGCATGAAAGATCCCCTATCTAGAAAGCTGTATGGTGGGGTAATTATAAGAGTTACGCCTAGCAAGGTTCCGAGAATAATTGGGAAGGCTGGTAGCATGATAAATTTAATAAAAAATAAAACGAGATGCGAAATCATTACAGGTCAAAATGGAGTAATTTGGATTAAGGGAGAGAATAAAGCAAAAGCAATAGAAGCGATTTTAACTATAGAAAAGGAGTCTCATATAATAGGCTTAACTGAAAAAATTGATAAATTGCTTAGTCATTAAAGTGATTTAATGGGCAAGCCAAGGAAAAAAGTTATAATTGAAGGTAAAAGGTTAGATGGTAGACTACCTGAAGAGATGAGACCTATTCAAATGAAGCTAGATGTAGTTTCTCAAGCAGATGGATCTGCTGAAGTGAGATTTGGTAATACAGTGGTTATAGCTTCTGTATATGGACCAAGGACTCTTCATCCAAAGTATTTGCAAGAAGCGGAATTTGGAATATTGAGATGTAGATATAACATGGCTCCTTTTTCTGTAGACGAGAGAAAATCGCCTGGCCCTGATAGAAGAAGTATAGAGATATCGAAAATTACAAGACTTGCTTTGGAGCCTGCAATATTTTTAGAAGAATTTCCTAGAACAGTAATAGATGTTTTTATAGAAGTTATTCAAGGAGATGGCTCCACAAGAGTAACAGGCATAAATGCGGCTTCATTAGCTTTAGCATCAGCTGGCATACCGATGAAAGATTTAGTTGCTGCTTGCTCTGTAGGAAAAATAGATGGAACTTTAGTTGTAGATCTTAGCGGAGAGGAAGATGTTAATTCTGAAAGTGATTTAAACTTCGCGATAATGCCAAGTAAAGATGAAATAACTCTCCTACAATCTGATGGTGAATTAACTAAGGATGAGCTATTAAAACTCATTGATTACGCAAAGAAGAATTGCATAAAAATTTATGAGATGCAAAAGAAGACTTTGAAAGAAAAATTCAAGTCTATGGAAAGCGATTAGGTGGTTAG
>CAYRRN010000005.1:0-6420 GCA_964426695.1 uncultured archaeon | reverse complement strand
GATGGAAGAAAAATATGTTTTGGAACTTATGGAAAAAAATAAAAGAATAGATGGCAGGGCTTTTGATGAATTCAGAAAAATAGAAATTTCAAAAGGTGTGGTAAAGAAAGCCGAGGGTTCGGCTAGAGTTAGACTGGGATTAACAGAAGTTATAGCTGGGGTTAAAATCGATTTAGCTACCCCATTTAAAGATTCGCCAGATGAGGGAATATTAATAGTTAACTCAGAATTCACTCCTTTAGCGTCGCCTCTATTCGAAGTTGGTCCGCCTGGAGAGGATGCTATAGAGTTAGCAAGGGTAGTGGATAGAGCTATTAGAGAGAGCAAGAGCATAGATATGAAAAAGTTGGTTGTAGCGCCTGGAGAAAAAGTTTTTTCTATATTTATAGATATTCACATAATTAACCATGAAGGTAATTTGATAGATGCAGCTGGTTTAGCAAGTATTGCTGCTCTTTCAAACACAAAAGTCCCAAAAGTAGAGAATGGAGAAATTGTGAGAGGGGAATATAGCATGGATTTGCCATTGGTTTATAAGCCGGTTATAGTAAGTGTGGGAAAGATTATGAATAACTTTATTATTGACCCAAATTTAAAAGAGGAAAATGTTTTGGAATCTAAGTTGATCTTAGGAATAAGAGACGATGAAAAGATTTGCGCGATGCAAAAGCAAGGTAAATCATTTAAATTTTTAGAAGTAGAAAAAATTTTAGATCTAGCTATTAGTAAATCTCGTGAATTGAGAAAGCTTTTGTGATTAAATGCCAGCAAAATACATAAGCAAGAAAATTAAGCTTGCGAAAATCGGGAAGATAAAAAACGCCCCAAGATGGGCAGATATAAGAAAGTTTGGGTTGAAAAGGGCTAGAGTGCGAAGAATAAGAGTTGATAAAATAAAGAGATGGAGAAGAAGTAAATTAAAAATTTAGAAAAAATTCATCTATATCTTTCTTTTCGCCATTCTTCTAACTTTCCTTTTTCTGCTACTGCCCTACCTAAAAATCCGTGCTCTTCTTCAGGAACTACTATTAAACCTTTTAGAGGATCCCAAGCATGTTCTCTTATAACTGTCAACTGCCTTTCTATGGAGCCTGCTTGTGTAATATCAATACCAAAAAACTTCTTGAAATTTTCTGGATTTTTTAGTATGTCTTCTGGCTTTACATCTTTCTCCAAAAATTCCACAATTATTTTTAAAGAAGTTATGCTTTGCCTCACTTCTTGTGCAGCTCCTCTTTCAAAAATTATGTAAACATCATCTTTTTTACCCATTCCCTTTTGCCTCAAGTAAAAATAAATTTTGTAAAGGTAAAACATAGCTTCAGAACCAAGAGGAATATGAACATGAGCAGGCATAAGAACAGAAGGATATCCAGAATGAATTATCTTCACATAATTTCCAGCATCCTCTGGTAATAATTTCACAACTATTTCAGGGTCAATGTTAGATGATAGCATGTGTTCCAAATCGATAGCTATAGACATAAACTTTCCTTCTGGGTCAATTTCTTTAATCAAATAATACATTTGTAGCGGGTTAGGCAACCTGGACCATTCAGCTATTAGTGGAGTGCTCATAGGAGTTTCTAAAGCAAAAATAATTCTTTCACCTTTAGCGTGAGCTTTTTCCAGCAACTTTTTCAAATCTTTATCCTTAAAAGGCCCGCCTTCAGGATTAGGGCATTTAGATTGCATGAAATGCCCCCAAATGTATTTGGCAGAAACTGCAGGAACCCAAAGCCTATAATCTTTCATAAAGTTTTCATCATCCAGAGAAATTTCTTTTATACCTTTCTCTTTCATCCATTCCTCGATTGTTAACTTTTCCCCCTCTTTGCCCCTAAGCTTTTTTTCAAATTCCACTATATATTTCAAATTGATTTTTATAATATTTTCCCACAATTTATCTTTAGTTATCTCCATAAACTTGCCAATTAAGTAATAAGCTACCCTTTCAGAGCCGTAAGCTAAGTCTATGCTTGTAAGCGCATCTTTGAACCTTTCTATCAACTCTTCTTCGCCTAATTTTTTTATTTTATTATATTCCTCCATACTTTCTGCTTCAAGACCTGGCTCTTTACCTTGCTCGATTAAATCAGAATAGGCATCTAACTTTCTATAAATTTCTAGCTTTCTTTTATTTTCTTCCAGTCTTATGCCAAGCTCTCTTACTCTTAGCCTTAATCCTTCCCATCTAATAATTTTTTCTTTATAAATTTTTTCCTCTTCCTCGCTAATTTCCCGCTTTTCGTATTTCTCGAAAATTGGTTTTAAGGTTTTTTCCAATTCTTCCAGCTCTCTTTCGTTTTTTTCCAGCTCCCTTTGATCTTCTGGGATTTCCCTTTCTAAAGATCTTCTTCTACTTCTTATACTTTCAGCGATAAATCTGTATAGCGAAGGCAAGCCGCGAATAACTTCCATAACGAACCTTTTTCTGATTGCCCATTGTGTTAAGGTAAAACCTTCTTTTGTTTTTATTCCCATTTTCTCAGTTTCTTCCAAAAAATCTACTAAAGGCCTTCCCCAAAAATCAACAAGCTGTAAAGGCTCAAGCTGGCGGGAGGCTAAAAGAAAAGAATAGGATTCAGAAGAATGAACTAGCATATATTTCGATCCTATTTTTATACATTGATCCAAAATGTAATAATGTCTCTCATGAGAAAATCTATATCTGTCTAGTATGCTTTCGTCCATGTAAGGAAGTTCCATTTCTCCAAAAGCCTTTGCTTCGCTATGAATTCCAAAACTTACCCCTAATTTTTTTGAAAAATTTTTCATCTTATTCTCTAAATCAGGTTCATTAAACTCGGATATAGATTCTAAATCTAGTTGGGCAAAATTCACTCCTTGAGTTATTGGAAATCCTGAAAGTTTTCTTGATAGTCCTAAGTATTGAATTCCTCCTTCAGCCTCTTGACCCCTGGCTATGCTCCATAGCCCTGAACTTATACCAACAATATAAGGCATTAAGATCTAACTCCAGGGACATTAAAACTTGCTTTGAAATAGTCAGCTATCATTTTAAAAGTCCTACCTGCAACTATCTGATAATATTTAGCCAATCTATGATGCATAGCAAACTCATAAGGTCCAAATGCTCTAAAAAATGATACATCCAAGCCCAAGCTCGAAAAAATTTTTGAAATGCTTTCTCTAATTTTTTTAAATTCACTTGTTTTTGGCTCTTCTTTTTTATATTCTTCTATTTTACCGTATATGTCTGGATACTCTTCTTTGAAAATATCCTTTATATCTAAATTATTTTTGAATCCAAATTCTCCCATTAATTGTTTAATATAATTTTCAAGCGTTTTTTCACGAGCCTTAATTTCAAGTATTCTCCCTATTATTATGTTTTGAGTATTTACTGCGGTTTTAAGAGATGGTGATAGTGATAAATCTTCTAGTTCTGACCCATCTGGAGTTCTTATTACAGCCCTGAGCAATGGTATATCCACAAAAACGAAATAAGGACTAAATACCCATGCCTCACCGCCTGTAGTTTGTAATCCTTTCAAACCTTTCTCGAATTCGTCTATAAGTTCATCTCTAGCTTTCAACATATCATAAGCAGTTAGCCTCACGCCATATTCTTTTTCTATTCTGCTTTTAATCTTTCTCACCACACCATCTATAGAAGGTTCTACGGGAAGAGCTTTTACACTACCTTTCCAACTCTCTCCCCTCTCAATTTTTTCTAATCTTATTTCTTCTATTTCGCTATTCGTAAAACCAGCTTTTTGCGCAGGTATTTCATCCAATATCTCTCGAGTAATCTTGTATTTTTCTGAAGGTGCGAAAGGTTTCCAAGCCCATATTTGCATAAAATCCATGGATATAGCTTGTGTATCAGGCCTAAGAACGCTTTTTAAAATCCCAGCTCTTGCACCAGGAGAACTTAAAGCGTCATTTATCATTTTATATCTGGCAATTGTTGGTCTTAACATATCTTTATATTCTTCAACAGACTTCCTTCTGGCTTCTACCAATTTTCTTAAATTTTCATATCTTTCTTTTACAGTAGGTAAAAACAACTTATCGCGCCATTCTAAAAACAGATTGTTCTTTGTTGCAAGAATTACAGCTTCTGGTTCCGAAACTTTTAACTTATTCACAATTTTTTTGAAATCAGTATCTTCATCGCTTAGTTGCATGAAATCAGATATAATTGTGGGCCATCTTACCACTATGCTTCGCAAAGCTATTGGTGTGTTTGGTAAATCTGTATGAACATCTACCTGATCAATAAAAATAGAACGTAAAATTTGGTTAGCTCTAAAAATTAAGGCCTCACCTTCAGCCTTTTTATTTTCCTTTAAAAGTTTTTTTCCTTTCTCTAGCATTTGATAATAATCCATAAATTCTTTATATTTCCTCAAATCATGAGCAACTAACTCCAAATCAGATATTGCTGTCGCTACACTTGCCAAACCGGCTTTGATTTGTGCTTGAAGCTGTTCCCTTTGCGTTATTGTTAAATCGTAATAAGCTTTAAAAACTGGAGAAACAAAAATCCATTCATCTACTTTAAACCTAACAAAACCCCATTTAGGTAGCTGGAAAACAATTCCATAATAAACGCCTGTTCCTTTTCCTGGAGGAGCAGTAAAATCAAGATATTCTTCTGCATCCATCGGATAAGCGTTTATTCCCTCGCCTGGTTTTAATTCTTTTCCAGCAGGCTCAGGACCTTTCGGATAATCTATGGGCATAAAATAAATTTCAACTTAATTTCTATTAACCTTTTCTAAACTAAAAATAAGTAAACGCCTATCCCCATTAAAACCAACCCAATCAAAATGCCAGCATTGCTCATACTTTCGCTTTGATAACCTAAAATCCAAGGAAATTTTGTTAATATAAGAAAGCCCAGAACGAAAAATCCTAAACCTAAAAGTTTGTGCCACATAATTTTATTTAAGTAATCTTATTCTATTAATTGCAACCCCAAATGAACCATCAAAGGTCCAAAAATGAACTCTATCAAAAAATTTTTGTAATTTTTTTGATAAAAAGAGAGGAAAAATAACAATACACCAAAAACAAATAAAATTCCGCCCAATATTTTTAGTAGCATTATATTAATTTACTTAGATTAAATAAATTTTTATTATAAAACACAATTATTCATAGTGAGAATATGCCAATTTTTGCAAGAACAAAGTTGGTTATACATGAAGATTGTTTGGCTCCTGCACCAGGTTCGCCCTTGCCTGGGGGATCAATAATCACACTTACTTATAATGGCCCTAACCCTCAAAATTTGTATCAACAAATAAAAAAACTTATAGTAGCTGTATTCGCAATTCCAGAAAGAGAAATTTTAGAAAGAGAATATCTTTGGGATAGGAGCAAGCCGGACGAAGTTTTTAGGGTAGTTTTTGAGTTCGTTAAAGATTTAGATGCTTTTAGCTTTATAGAAGTTGTTGTGACCTTAAGCGGGGTAGCTAAACCTAGCAGACACTTCGGAAAGGAGGGAAATGCAGAAGTAAGAATAGAGGGAAGGTTGAGAACAGAGTATCCTCAAGACACAGTTTGGCAAAGAAGCTTAATATACGAAATGTTCAGAGTATTTTACCATAGGTTTATATACGAAGAGAAGAGAAAAAAATACAAACAAGAGTGTTGGAATTTAATAAACAGACTTCAAAACGAACTAAAATCTTTTCTTAACATTTTACCAAAATCTAGTTAATTATTATGGCAGTATGGAGATTAGAGGATGATTGTTTAGCGCCTACCGGTTCGATAAGAATAGATTACGAAGGTCCAAATCCTTTCTTGGCTTATCAAAAAGCTGGCGATATATTGAGAAAGATTTTTCAGGTTGAAACTGCAGACTATTGGGAAAGAGATTTTCGTTGGGATATAACTTCTGACCCCAGAGATTTTTTTGTGAGGATTTTTGTTAACAAAGGTTTAGATGCAAAGACCAAAATTTTAACCGAAGTTGTAATTCAGGGTAAGCAACCCTCGGATCCTTCAAAAAATGGTAAAGTAGCGATAATTATTAGCGCCAGACTCGTAACTGAATACAAAATGGAAACGGTTATTCAAAAATCCCCTTTTTATAAGTTTTTTTTATGGATATATCATAGAGCATTTTACAACGGGGTGAGAAGGAAATATATAAACCTTTGCCAAGATTTGATATCAAGAGCCTCAAACGAACTTCGCGCGGTATTGAAAATAAAAGGTTAAACTAAAGAAAATCAAATTAAATTATGGCATTCGTTGATTCCCTTAAAAAATTTTTCGGAATAAAAACTAAGCCAAAGCTTTCTCCGGATTTAACAAAATCAACATCTCTTCCTATCACCTCGCCCTCAACTTCTCTTCCACCTTTACCACCAATTCAGCCCACCCAAACTCTTCAAGAAAAAGACTCTAGTTTAGAAATTTTAAAATCTAGGATTGATT
>CAYRRN010000004.1:12908-21370 GCA_964426695.1 uncultured archaeon | reverse complement strand
AGTTAAAAAATGTATGGAAATGGCCGATTTTAAAATAACCAACGATTCGAGTGTAGAAGAATTTGAGAAAAAAATCGCTGAAGTTATGAGAAAAATTTTTGTTTAAAAAAGATTTATAAACCAAAAAACAAATACATTTTAGGTGTTGGGAATGTGTAATTGTGGAGCAACAAAATCGACAAAAAATAAAAAAGGATAAATTATTGAAGGTCTAAGAAATTAAAATTAATTTATTGTTTTCTTTGCTAATTTCTTCTATAAAATTATTTGGGTCTATGATTAAAGTTATGTTGTTGAGCTCTTTACCAAGATAAATGTTTTGTATCCATACATTTAACTCTTCTCCTGGTTCTAAGCCTTCTATTATTTTTCTATCAATTCTAACATTGTCTCCGAAAATATCAATTTCTGCAGGAGGGGAACTTAATATGCC
Organism: uncultured archaeon; assembly: GCA_964426695.1. Lineage (GTDB taxonomy): Archaea > Aenigmatarchaeota > Aenigmatarchaeia > CG10238-14 > SCSR01 > JAWADS01. Next base: position 20,937 of record CAYRRN010000004.1, on the reverse strand, counting down.
AGCATTAACTATTTCGAAAGAGATATTTAAGTATATTTTTGAGCTTGATGCTGTTGCATTTTTAAAGTACAAATCTGGCATGGCTTTTATTTTATATAATTCTTTTAAGGTTTCCTTTATCTCTCTTGTAAATCCTTGATTACAATCTTCGTAAGGATACATAATACTTTTTTCATCTTCTACATGATCTAATCCAAGCACATGCCCCAACTCGTGCAAAATTCTTATTGGTCTAGAGCATTCTTTAGTCGTGGAATATATTGTAGCGCTGGCTTCGATAGTTAAGTTAAAATAATCTAGAGGTATGATTTTGGTTGGGCCGCCTTCTCCTAACTTAGTTACGATTAAATCACCTTCCCTTGTTTGCCAAAGTTCTTTGCTACAATTTATAAAAACTTGATAGTTGTTTTCAGATTCCTTAAATTGCACAACTCCATCAGTTTCTATCCCCCATAAAAGCATAGCATATCTTATGTCGTCGCGCCTAGACTCGATGCAGGTATTGTTATCTATTTTTACAAATATTGGCATTTTTGCCCATCTTATGTTTTTAAAAAGCAAGGGATGAGTTATCTTTAGAGTAACATTATAAATTTTGTATTCGTAAGTGTTGTAAGTAGAAATTGTTTCATTTGTTATAGATTCTGATTTGTTTTCACTATATTGAAAAGGTATAGCTACAAAATTTTTTGTAGGAAAGTTTTTTTGTAAAGTAAAAACTGCTAAAATTAATAATGTGATTAAGATTAATGTTATCATAAGAGATGCAAGATTGATAAAATCACCGCCAGATTTTAGTAAAAAGCTTTAAGCTATCTTTAAGTGATTTTTTCTTGAAATTTCTAGAAAAGTTATCTATATCTTTTAAATCTTTTTTGTCCATGTTAAAATCGCTAGCCTGCGAATTCTCTTCCAAATGTTTTAAATTACTGGCTTTAGGAATAGCAACAACTTGTCTTTTCGAAATTAACCAGTTCAAGGCTATTTGAGCTGGGTTTCTATTATACTTTTTCGCGATTTTTTCCAAAAAATCCATGAGCTTTTTGTTTTCAAACATCTTGCCTAGTGCAAAAGGACTATAAGCAATTAAAGTTATTTTTTCTTTTTCGCAAAATTTCATCAAATCCTTTTCTATATCTCTATTTAGCAAGCTATACTCTACTTGATTCGATACTATTTCATTATTTTTTAAAGCTTCTTGAGCTTTTATCAATTCTTCTACAGAAAAGTTGCTCACTCCTATATATCTAATTTTACCTTCTTCGACAAGCTTTTCCATAGCTCTCATAGTTTCCTCTATAGGAATTCTTGGGTTAGGCCAATGAAGCTGATACAGATCTATTTGCTTTATGCCCAATCTTTCAAGACTAGAATTACAAGATTTTATCACATCTTTATAACGAAAATGGTTTGGTGATACCTTTGTAGCTACAAAAACTTCTTCTCTTGGAAAACTTTTTATAGCTATTCCCACAATCTCCTCAGTTCCGTAAATTTCTGCAGTATCTATTAGCTTCATTCCAAGTTTTATTCCATATTGCAAGGCTTCTACTTCTTTAGTTATATTTAAACTTAAGTTCCAAGTACCAATTCCTATCGCTGGGATTTTTTCACCAGTTCTACCTAATTCTTTAAACTTCATTCTAATGTTATATGGCAACTTTTAAATAATTATTAATAATTATCAAAAAGAAAATAAATTATGCAGGGGTCGCCTAGCCTGGTCAAAGTAGACTAATGGCGCGAGGCTCAGAGTGAGTCGCGAAGCTTAGGATTTAGATAAGAAACCTCGTGGCTTAGTGCCTTCGTGGGTTCAAATCCCACCCCCTGCATCACTTTGCGCAACAGTTTAAAACTGACTTGGTTTTAAGTTATTTCTTAAACAAGAAGGAACCTTTGACTTCTACGGAAGTTCAAGATTATTTTGAAAGAAAAATATGAAATTAAAATAACAAGCATAGGCCAATTAACTTTGGTGGAAAGAATTACTAAGGCGCATTAGTTTAGCAATAACTTTCGCGCACATATTTTAGCTATTAATACACCTTTAAATTTAAATACAAAATATTAATTATGCCTAAGAGTATTTGGAATGGTAGTATAAGTTTTGGGCTAGTTAACATTCCTGTAAAGGTATATTCTGCAACAAAGTCTGGAAAAATTTCATTTCAAATCTTATGCAAAGAAGGACACCCGATAGAATATAAAAGATGGTGTCCTGTAGAGCAGAGAGAAGTTAAGTGGGAAGAAATAAAAAAGGGTTACAAGATCTCAAAAGATAATTACGTAATTATAGAAAAAGATGAACTTAAAAATATTAGGCTACCCACAACAAAAACAATAGAAATTTTAGAGTTTGTTGATGCTCCGCAGATAGATCCTATTTACATAGACAAGAGCTATTATGTAGTGCCCGAAGATACAGGAATAAAGGCTTATTCCTTATTCGTTGAAGCATTAAATTTAGCTAATAAAATTGCTATTGGAAAAGTAGTTATGAGAGATAAGGAATATTTAGTAGCTTTAAGAGCTTACAAAAAAGGAATTATAATGCATGTTCTTCATTATATTGGAGAAATAAAGCCTATAGAGGAGCTGGACGAACTTAAAAAGCTAGTTGTTGTGAAGAAAGAGGAGCTAAAGCTTGCTGAGCTGTTAATTCAAAAGTTAACTCAAGATGAATTTAAAATAGAAAAGTTCTCGGATACGTATACAGAAGCGGTAAAGAATTTAATAAAGGCAAAGCTTGAAGGAAAAGAATTTGAGGTTAAAAGTGAAGAGAAGGTTGAGGAGGCTAAATCTTTAATGGAAGCATTGAAGGCTAGTGTAGAGGTAGCTGAAAAAAGGAAAAAGAGAGTAAGCGAATAAAATTTTTCTAAATTTAATTCTTTAATACTTAAATTAAATTATGAGCTTATGGGAAAACAAATTCATAAAACCTATGCTTGCCTTTTCTTCTAAACCTTTCAACTCAAAAGATTTTTTGTTTGAAATAAAATTCGATGGAACACGAACAATAGCTTATATAGATAGAGCAAATGAAAATGTGAGATTTTTGAATAGAAGGATGGTATATTTTGAAAAAAGGTATCCTGAGCTAGAAATATGGAAGGATGTGCAAGGAGAAAAGGTTATTTTAGATGGAGAGATAGTTGTTTTTGAGAAGGGGAAGCCAAATTTCTACAAGCTTGAGGAAAGGGAGCAAGTTGAAGATGAGGAAAGGATAGAGATTCTTTCCAAGTTATATCCAGCAACTTTTATAGCTTTTGATATTTTGCATTTGAATGGAAAGGATTTGGTAGATTTGCCTTTAGTTGAAAGGAAAAGAGTTTTAGAAGATGTGGTGAGAGAATCAGAAAGAATATTGATTTCTAGATATATACTTGAAAATGGAGAAAGGTTTTTTGAGGAAGTTATAAAGAAGGGATTGGAAGGTATAGTCGCTAAAAAACTTGATTCGAAATATGAAATTGGTAAAAGAAGTAAAGAGTGGCTAAAAATCAAAAATTTGAAGAGAATTGATGTAGTAGTTGTTGGCTATACTACTGGAATTGGAAAAAGAGAAGATTTTGGTTCTTTGGTAGGAGCAGTATATGATAAAGGGAAACTTCGCTATATAGGAAAAATTGGCACGGGCTTTGATGAAAATGATATAAAAATGCTTTTGGAAAAATTTAAGAATCTTAGAATAGAAAATTGTCCTTTGGAAAAAGAACCCGATTTAAAGCTTCATTCTAAAAGAAAGGTCGTCTGGCTAAAACCTGAGTTAATAGTTGAAGTCGAGTTTCTAGAATTTACAAAAGAATTTATGCTTAGGGCACCTAGTTTTATAAGAATAAGGGAAGATAAAATGAAGGAAGATTGTACTCTAGATTTCTAACCTTTTAAAAATTCAAAATTTTTTAAAATTAAAACTTTATGAAGAACTCCATTCTCTTTTAAACCAACCTTATTACATAAGCGTTCTGCAAATTTTTTTCTTTCTCTTTTCTTGATTTGCCGTTGACATCATAAATATAAAAGGTTAATTCTTTATTCCTACTATATCCATAACAAACAAAGGAATGATTATTCAAACAAAAAATTAATGATTTTTTGTTTTTCAAACTTTCAATGACCCTTTCCCTATCATAAGTTTCAACTTTTACTGGTAAAATCTTTTCTAGATCAAAAATTTCTCTCTCTTTAAACCAGTAATCCAATGGCTTATTAACTTCTTTTGCTATTTCTTCAGGAGATTTATTCAAAACAATACTTAGCGAAAAAATAACACACCCCCCTTTATGTCTTTTTATGATTTTTCCTATTCCTATTTTTAATTCATCTGAAGAATAAAGAAAATTTAACAAATTTCTCATAAAAATAAAATGTAAAAAAATATTAATAAAATATCATTAACTACAAAAGTTTTTGAACTAAAACCTAACGCTTAAAAATATTTCTTCTAATCTTTTAACTAATCCTAATAATTCCCAATATTTTTCCAATTCAATTTTAACATATCCTGATCGATAATTATCTATACCCAACCTAAACCCTAGCGAGGAATGTGAGGAATAAGGGGTCCAGTTAGCAATAGTAGTAAATCTCCTATCATTTTCATAACAAGGTCTTATGATATAACCACGAGAAATAGCCCTTAATCCTTCATAATATTCATAATTTCTATTAATGATAAAATACGCCCCCTCGAATTCTTCACTCGGTTCTTCATCTATTTTAGTAGGTAATCCTAATTCGTCGTCCCAACTATGTATAAAACCTGGGGAAATAGGTAAATTCGGAACTTCAACTACCTTACCTTCAGTTATTATATAATCTTCACCAATTTTTTCTACTTTGGATTTTTCAATTAATAAGGGGAATTTTCCTTTTTTTATATCAGGTATTTGTAGTTTTGGGCTGTATTTTCCCTCATCATTCGGAAAAGCAATCAAAGAATCTACCCATTCTGCTGCACCGTAAATAAAGTCTTGCTCCAATTCTGGATGTTTTCTTCGCAAGAATTCTCTGGCTTTACCCCATTGAGATGAAGTAGGTAAAAAATAGTTAGGGCCTAAGCTTTGAATAAGTAGCTTAGCGTCATACCAGTTTATATTTGTTAACAATTTTCCATCAGCTGTTTTGGCTTTACTCTTAGATATAGCGATATTTAAATCATCAATCTCTACAAAATCCTTTGGTCCATAATCTAACAATTTATATATTTCCAAATTTTTCATGCATAAGATAAGGAATGTTAAACATTTAAATTTTAAGCAATATCTCATCAATTTTTCATTAAACGTCTAAAAAAACTTCTTCACCTTTCAAAATAACTCTATAAGTTTTTAAGTCTTTGGTTGCTGGAAGTCGCAAAACTTTACCGCTCTTCAAATCAAATTCTGCTCCGTGCCAAGGACAAATAACTTTATGATCCTCTACTTCCCCCTCGCATAATGGACCTCCTTCGTGAGAGCATTCATTATCTATAGCATAAAATTCATCTTTTATTCTAAAAACTGCTATTTCCTTACCCTTAATTCTTACCAATTTTCCTAATCCTTCCCTAAAATCTTCTTTTTTACCAATTTTTTCTAAACTCATTTTGCACCTTTATTTTGAAGATAAGAATAAATTGCCATTTTAAAAACTTTAAAAGGAAGTAATGCGCATTTAATTCTTGTAGGTCCAAAATCTATATTTTTGAATAAGCTTAACATATCTTCTTTCGAAAAGTTTTTCGCATAATTTACACTTTTGTTCTTAATTTGTTCTGTTAGCATCGAAGCGCCTGCTTGACTAATCGCACATCCCTGACCATTAAATTTAATATCAACAATTTTTTCATTCTCGATTTTTAAATAAATTTCAATTATATCTCCGCAAAGAGGATTAGAATCTTTATATTTTACAGTAGGGTTTTCCATAGTTCCGTAATTTTTTGGATTTCTATAATGTTCTAATAATAAAGTTTGAAAGATTTTAGGATTCATAAGCTAAACACCCTTTTAGCCTTTTCTATAGATTCGATAAATCGATCTATCTCCTCTTTTGTGTTGTATAAATAAAAGCTTGCTCTTGCTGCTGAATTTATTCCCAGCCTTCTCATTAATGGCATAGCACAATGATGCCCACTTCTTATTGCTATTGCATCATCATCCAAAATGCTGGCCAAATCATGAGAGTGTATATCACCTAAATTAAAAGATATAACTCCCAACCTTTTCTTCGCATTTCCGTAAATTTTCAATTCCTTTATACCTTGCATTCTTTTTAATGCGTATTTAGTTAAGGATAATTCATGCTCGAAAATTTCTTTCATTCCAATTTTTTCTAAATATTTAACAGCTTCTCCCAAAGCTATTGCATCAGCTATATTAGGTGTACCTGCCTCGAATTTAAAAGGTAAATCTGCAAAAATTGTATGGTCTAAATAAACCTCCTTTATCATTTCGCTCCCCAAATTAAATGGTTCCATTTCCTTTAAAATCTCTTCTTTTGCATACAATACTCCTATTCCTGTAGGACCTAACATTTTGTGACCTGAAAAAGCTAAAAAATCTATGTCTAGCTTTTTAACATCTATTGGAATATGCGGGACTGATTGTGCACCATCGATCAAAATTAAGCTATTATTATCATGAGCTATTTTAACTATTTCTTTAATTGGGTTAATCGTTCCAAGAACATTAGATACATGTGTTAAAGTAACAAATTTTGTTCTTTTGCTAATTAATTTGTTATATTCTTCTATCTCTATTTCCCCTCTATCGTTTATATCAGCAAATTTTAATTTCACTCCACGATTTTGTAAAAATTGCCAGGGAACTATGTTGGAATGATGCTCCATAACGCTTGAAATTAGTTCATCTCCTCTATCTAAATTTTTTAAAGCCCAACCATGCAAAACAAGATTAATAGCTTCTGTAGCATTTCTCACAAAAACTATTTCATTTGGATTTTTCGTTCCTATAAACTTAGCTATCCTTTCTCTAGCCTTTTCGTACATCTCTGTAGCTTCCTCGCATAGTGTATGAACAGCACGAAAAACGTTGGCATTATAATTTTCGTAATAATATTTCAAAACTTCTATAACTTGCCTTGGTTTCTGAGATGTGGCCGCGTTATCAAAATAAATCAATCTTTTGCCGTTAATTATTCTTTTCAAAATTGGAAAATCCTCTCTTATTTTCTTTACATTCATTGAATCACCTGTACTTGTAATGACTCTCAAAAGTATCTTCAACAATCTTCTTTTTTATATCTCTTATTATACTCGACTCCTTATCAAAAAAATTATTTTCAATTTGATTCAACAATTTTTCTGAAAAGACTTCATCATTAATTCTTTTTATTAATGGTTCAAAAAACGCGAATATAAGTAAGCCCTCTGCATCTTCCTTTTGCAGACCTTTGGATTGTAAATAAAACATTTGCTCTTGATCTAAATGAGAGACAGAAGCTGAATGCGTTGCCTTTACGTTATTAGTTTCTATCTCTAGGCTAGGTATCACATCAGCTATTGCATCGCCAATTATTAATGCATGATCAGATAAATAAGCCTCGCAATTTTTACTATCTTTTAAAATTTTTATTTTACCTTTAAGCAACGCAAAGCTATTTCCTTTTAACACGCTTCGCGATAAAGTTAAGCTTCGCGTATTTTTTGATAAGTGGTAGGAATTTGTCTCTAAATCAAACTTCTCATTTTCTTTACAGCCCGAAATTTTAAAATCTTCAGAGCTAGCTCCTTCCCCATTCAAAAAGTTCTCCACTTTTATTTTGTTCATACTAGCGCCAAAGCTTCCATCTAAAAAATTAACCTTAGAATTTTCCTTCAAAAAACTTCTTCTATAAGAAAAATTAACGGTGTTGCTAGATAAGTTCGAAACAGAGGAAAGAGTTAAACTTGAATTTTCTTCCAAAATTATTTCTTCGCTTAAAGAAATCACATTTTTCTGATTTTGAGTTTCATCAAAATTGTTTGAAGTTTTAATTTGTATTAAGTTTAGTTGGCTGTTTTGTTCCAAAATTATAATATTTTTTG
>CAYRRN010000004.1:10799-12898 GCA_964426695.1 uncultured archaeon | reverse complement strand
TTCTAATGGTAAGCTTGCTTCTAAATTCTCTGGCACTTGTATGAAAATTCCAGAATTAAAAATGGAATTGTTTAGACATAAAAGCTTATCTTCGGGTGCTTCGTTAAAAAAATTTTTTAATTGATCTAGATTTGAAAAAATATCGTAAATTTTCACCGGACTCTCTCTAAATTTAACTTTTATATTTTCAGGTCGCTCAAAAGTAGCTTCCAAATTTTGAAAATCGATATTAAGGAGATGTGAATATTTAGAATATAAGTTAGATTTTTCCAAAGGTAACTCTAAAAATTTCTTGAAACATCTTAATCTAAAATCCAAAAGCCATTTAGGTTCGCTTCTTGATTCAGAAAATTCAACAATTTTTTCTTCGGACAAATCACTTATTCTCATGAAATTCACCACAACTATCCAACACTTCCTTCCATCTCTAGTTTTATTAACCTGTTCAATTCAACTGCATATTCCATCGGCAATTCCTTAGTAAAAACATCTATAAAACCAGTAACTATCATGCTTAAAGCTTCTACCTCAGAAAATCCTCTTGACATTAAGTAAAAAATTTGCTCTTCGTTTATTTTACCAACAGTTGCCTCATGTGTTATTGTAGCATCTCTTTCATTTATTTCGTTGTACGGGTAAGTATCTGTCCTTGACTCATCATCAAGTATCAAAGCGTCGCATCTAACCGAACTTTTAACGTTTTTAGCACCTTTAGCTACATATATCAATCCTCGATAAGATGTTCTCCCTCCATCTTTAGAAATCGATTTAGAAATTATTTTAGAACTAGTGTTAGATGCTAAATGCAGAGCTTTGCCTCCAGCATCTTGATGTTGCCCTTTGCTAGCAAAAGCTATAGATAGAATATCGGCTCTTGCATTCCTGCCTAAAAGATAAACGCTTGGATACTTCATCGTAACTTTACTTCCAAGATTACCGTCTATCCACTCTACTATTGCATCCTCGTAAGCATGAGCCCTTTTAGTAACTAAATTATAAACATCTTTACTCCAATTTTGTATAGTGGTATATCTAACTTTAGCCCCTTTCATAGCGATAATTTCAACAACAGCACTGTGCAAAGAATTGCTTGAATAAATTGGGGCTGTGCATCCTTCAATATAATGGACTTTGCTATAAGGTGAAGCTATTATTAGAGTTCTCTCGAATTGCCCCATATTTTTTGCATTTATTCTAAAATATGCCTGTAATGGTAATTCTACTTCTACACCCTCTGGCACATAAATGAAAGAACCGCCAGACCAAACTGCAGTATTCAAAGCTGCAAATTTATTATCATTATAAGGAACTACACTTCCGAAATATTTTTTAAATATATCTGGATATTCTTTTAGCGCTGTGTCAGTATCTAAAAAAATTACTCCTTTTTCTCTTAAGCTCTCTCGAATGTTATGATAAATAACTTCGGACTCAAATTGAGCTCCTACTCCAGCTAAAAATTTTCTCTCAGCTTCAGGAATACCTAATCTTTCAAATGTTATCTTTATATTTTCTGGCAACTCTTCCCATGATTTGCTTTTCCTACTTTCTGGGCTAGCATACCATATAATATCATTCCAAGGTATACTAGAAAGGTCAGCGCCCCAATTAGGCATAGGTCTTTTAACAAAATGATCAAAAGCCTTCAATCTTATTTTCCTCATCCATTCAGGCTCTTCTTTTATTCTCGAAATCTCTTCAACTATTTCCCTAGTTAAACTTCCTTTCAATTCATGCTTATATTTAACATCAACCTTGAAATCATACTTACTATAATCGAAATTAATATTCATTACTAATCACCCTTTATCCATGCATAACCTTTCTTCTCCAACTCTTCGGCCAAATCTTCTTTCCCAGATAAAGTTATTCTTCCATCAATCATTACGTGAACGAAATCCGGTTTAATGTACCTCAAAATTCTTTGGTAATGTGTTATGATGATTATTCCTAAATCTTTACTTTTCAATCTGTTCACGCCATCCGCCACAATTTTCAACGCATCTATGTCTAAGCCTGAATCCGTTTCATCAAGAATAGCGAATTTAGGTTGAAGCACCGCTAGCTGCAATATTTCACATCTTTTCTTCTCGCCTCCA
>CAYRRN010000004.1:10196-10789 GCA_964426695.1 uncultured archaeon | reverse complement strand
CCAGAGAAACCATCATTTAAATACCTATCTAAAAAAGATTCATCAAGCCTCAATAAACTAAGCTTTTCTTTTAAATACTCAGAAAATTCGATAAAAGAAACCCTTTCTTCTTCGCTCTTCAAACTTTTATAAGAATTCCACAAAAAATTGAAGAGATTTAGGCCGGGTATTGCTATAGGATATTGAAATGCTAAGAACAACCCTTTTCTCGCCCTTTGATCTGCCTTCAAATTTATTATACTCTCATCGTTTATCTTTATATCGCCTTTTTCAACTTTATAATTCGGATGCCCCATTATGCTAAAAGCTAGCGTACTTTTTCCAGAACCATTTGGGCCCATTATAGCGTGAATTTCACCCTGATTTACTTGAAGATTAACACCTTTCAGTATTAAATTTCCATCAACGCTTACATTCAAATCTTCTATTTTCAAAACATCCATTATAATCACTTCTTCAACATGCAAGGCCCTATCAAAACTTTCCCCTCATGAATATCTTTTTTCACCAAAAGTTCAGAGAGCTCGCATATTTTTTCGTGAATTTTAATACTATCGTAATTATTTTCAACTATTTCTTTAACAATCTTATCT
>CAYRRN010000004.1:1883-10186 GCA_964426695.1 uncultured archaeon | reverse complement strand
TTGATAAAATTTTCCTAATTTTAGAACCTCTAGCACCTTTTTTATATTGTGAAACCGCGGCCTCTGTAATACCAAGCTTCTTCGAAACTTCTGCTTGGGCAAGTTTATACCTTTTTATTAATCTCAAAGCTATTATAGCTCTTAAGTTAGGTAATAATTCCCTTGAAACTACCTCACAAAGAACTTTCATTTTATTATAATTGGTTAGAATTGATATTTAAACTTAACGCCGTTAAGTTTAAAAAATAAAATAAAAGATTTCGCATTAATTTATTGCATACCAACCTTCACTAGATGCCAAAGGAGATTGTGGAGAAGAAATTTGAACATTTAGATTAGCTTTCATCACATTGCTTAGTGGCCAATAAGAAGTTATTGTAAAAGGCTGGGTTGTAGAAAACTTAACTTTTGTCTCTTTACCTGGCTCGACTTTACCTGTATTAAAGAGAGTACTTCTAAAATCTAAGCCACCATAATAAACATTACTTTCTCTAACTCTGAATGTTATTTCGATTTCTTGATTGGGCGAAACCAATAGATTTTCGATTTTTTGATTACTTATGTAAAAACCATAATCATCAGCTTCTATTACAACAGATTTCGTTTGTTTTTGTGTGGTCAGGGGAGTTTGATTAATTTTACTTAATACGCCTGGCGACGCTATAGTTTCGCTTTCTTTAGTTGGTGGTACAGGAGAGATTGGAGAGATTTTTACTGGAGGTAGAGGAGCGCCTCCAATCTTTCCTTCTTCTACTAATTTTCTTAGTTCCTCGCTTGGTATGCCAATAGCCTCAGAAACTTGAGAAATTATTTCTTCCTTGTTTGTCGTAGGTAAAATAAATTTGGCTTCTGTACCGTTAATCTCAACTTTAACTTTTGTCACACCTTCCTCATATTCTACCTCAACTTTATGTTTACCCACTTCTTTTACTTCAGCTCCCTCAATTCTTTCTAAAAGTCTTGCAGTGTTGGTAGAAATTGATTCTGAAGCTACAGCCTGTCCAAAAGCTTCGCCATATTTCTCGCTATTATAAGCCTCTATCGCGGAATTCAACTTCTCTATAGATTGATTATATAAAACTAAAACAGCTTCAGGTATAGTTTTATTTTCAGATTTAATTTGATCGATCTCTTTTCTCAAATCCTCAAGCGTTTCGTTAGCCTCTAGTATTCTTTCCAAAGCTTTTTCTTGCTTTATAATTAATACTCCTGTTGCATTCTCGATTTTCTTAATTTCTTTTTCAGCATCACTTTCGCTTATATTAAGCTGTGATTTAATCCTCGCTTTAATTTCTAATTTTTTCTCATCAAGCTTTACTTTCACATCTTGTGTTAAATTTTTGAGTCCTAGGATTAAGTTATTTAAAGATTGTACTTGCGACTCAGTGAGATTCCCTAAAATTTTTATTTTAATTACTGCTTGTCCAATTATTGAATCTATTTCATCCTCATGTTCTTCTATTTCTTTTTCTATTTCAACTGTTTTCACCAACTCTTCTGTGGAATTATCCTTTCGTATGGAAGGTATTATTGCTTCAACTTCTCTAATCATTGCCTTATGTTCTTCCTGAGCTTTTAGAGCGCTATCCAATTTGTTTTGAGATATCATTTCCTTTGCTTCCAAAAGTCTTTCCCTAGCTATTTCTAAACCTTTCTTTGCTTTAGCTTCAGGATCAAAAGTTAATAACAAGCTGAGCTTATCTAGCGCCACATCTAAACCATAAAGAAAATTATCCGGAGTTATCCCAGCTAAAATTGTTTTTCCATCTATGACAATTTGATTTCCGGTTATTAGAGTTGTTCCTCCAACTTCATGAGATATGGCAAGTTGTATTGATAAATAAATAGTTAAAAAAGTTATGAAAAGGGTAAACGCTTTTTTATTATCGAAATTCATAAAATCCTTTATAATTTTTAAATTATATAAATATTTCCTTATAGAGAATAAAAGTTAAGATTGATATGGTAAGAAGAAAAGGTTATCCTCTCAGAGGAGAACTAGTGATTTGTAGAGTCAATAAGATGAGTCAAGTTGCGGCTTGGTGCAGCCTACTCGAATATCCACAACTAGAAGGATTAATAAACATTTCAGAAGCTGTAGGTAAATGGATTTATGATATTAGAGAAGTGGTGAAAAAGGATAAGCAATATGTAGCAAAAGTCATTAAAGTCGAGGAAGATAAAAATTTGGTTCACCTTAGCCTGAAAAGAGTATCCAAAAGAGAAGAAAAAGAAAAAATTAATTTGTATAGAAAAGAAGAAAGAGCTGAGAAAATTTTAGAAAAAGCTGCAGAAAGTATAAACAAAAATTTAAATCAAGCTTATGAAGAGGTAGGCTTTCTTTTACAAGAAAAATTTGGAGATCTTTATTCTGCTTTTGAAGAAATTCATTCTAAGCCTGAAATTTTGGAAAATTTAAGCATAAACAAAGAATGGAAAGAAAGTTTGACTAAAATTTTGAAAAACGTTTTTCAAGAAAAAGAGTTAATAATAAAAGTCAATTTAGAATTGAAATGTTATGAGGGTAACGGTATAAATAAAATTAAAGAATCTTTGTCGGAATTGGAAAAAATATCTCAAGGCTCGATAAAATACATATCAGCGCCAAGATATAGATTAGAATTGAAAACTAAAAATCCTAAGGATTCAGAAAAAAAGTTAAAAGAAGTTTTGGAAAATTTTATGAATAGCCTGAAAAATTTGGGAATTGAAGGTAAATATGAATTTGTGAAATAATTTTCATATTTTTTTGAAATTTTCCTCTTTCCATTCCTCGGATAAAGCAATTAAACAATATCCTAAACCACTTGATCTTATTTTCAAACTCCTGCCCTTTATCCAATCTTCATCAGCAAATCTTTTGCCCAAATCTTTCCCTCTTTGAACTATTTCTAATTTCTCTTCGTTGTTAATAACCTCATAATCTCTACCCAGTATCTTTTCTGCCAACTTCACAGAAACATTTTCCAAACTATAATTCGCTAAATTCAAATAAGGTAAAGATTTTAAAATTTCTTCTTCGCCAACTCTTAATTTTATGTAGCGCTTTATTGATTCTACATTATGTTTTTTTATTGTAATTAATCCATGATAAAAACCATAACCTTTTCTAGATAAATTTTCCCATGAGTTTCCAGATATGACTCCATAAATTGAAGGAGAAATAGCTATAGAAAATTTTTCTCCAAGCCATATATCATTTCCTGAAATCTCTTTTAAAGCGCTTGCAATTCTCGTACCAAAATATTCATGCGTTTCTAAACTTGGTACAAAATAGTTAGGAAATATTATGGTATAGCATAGAACGCTTTCATCTAAATATATAGCAGAACCTTTCGAAGGTCTTCTAGTGTAATTTAAATTTTCTTTCATGCATGCCTCTAAATTTATATCGCTTATATCTTCATCTTCTGCTATTGTAACTGCTGCTGGATTAATTTGATATGTCCGAAAAAATATGCTATCTTTTGCTCTTTCTTTTAAAACCTCATCAATACCTAAAGAGGTGAATATATCTAGTTCATCATGACCAAAATATACTCTTCTCATAATTTTTGTTTTTCTTCCATAGCTTTTTTTACCCTTTCTTTCGCTATCCTTTCTGCAGCCTCTCTAGGCATCATATCTTCTTTTTTAGATAAATTTAATACTAATTTGGTATTCCTTTTAACCTTTTTCTCAACAAGCCGGAACATTTTTTGCTCGTCGTATCCTTTATATTCTGCATAGGAAGAAATGACGCCGCCTGCATTTGCAACAAAGTCAGGAACTATTAGAATTCCTCTATCGTGAAGAATTTTTTCTATATCTACGCGAATCGGTATATTAGAAGCCTCTACTATAATTTTAGCCTTAACTTCATTTAGATTTTTTTCGTTGATTACATCTGGCAAAGCTGAAGGAATTAAGATATCAACCTCTAATTCAAAAATTTTTTCATTTGGTAAAATATCTGCAGGTTTGTAGTTAATAACGCTTCCCATTTCTTTTTTTACTTGCAATAATTTCTGGAAATCTATTCCCTCTTTATTATAAACACATCCCTTGCTATCGCTAACTGCAACTATTTTGGCACCAGCTTCTGAAAGAAATTTAGCTGCATAACTACCAACATTTCCAAAACCTTCTATAGCAACAGAAACTTCACTTATTATCATTTTTTTAAATTTTGCAGCTATTAAGGCTGAATGATATACACCATAGCCAGTAGAACCAAGCTCATGAGGTAAGCCGCCCATATCCTTAGGTTTACCTGTAACGGATTTTGGATTACCGTTTCCTTCTACAAACCATCTCATCTCTTCTTCTCCAGTAGCCATATCTGGAGCGCCTATATAAAGTTTTGGTGATATAAACTTTAGCATTCTGCCAAAAGTTCTCATTAAATTCCTTTTCTCATCTAAAGAAATTTTTTTAGGGTCTGCTTTAATTCCAGCCTTAGCTCCTCCCCAAGGCAAGTCAGCTAGCGCAGTTTTCCAAGTCATTACTCTCGCTAACCTAAAAACTTCTTCCACGCTTACATTAGGAGTCATTCTAATTCCACCTTTCCCCACGCCTCTTGCAGTATTGTCTATAACTAAAATTCCTTTAAGACCTACTTTGGAATTATAAATTTCGATAACATATTCTGGCCCAAAATCATCAGCGAAATTCTCAATTTGCATTCTATCACCCACTTTTCAAAATATTGTAAACAGATTCAGCTACTTTTTGTGAAACTATTCTGCTAACTCTTGGGATTATAATTCCTTTACTAATTTCTTTATTCGAAACAAGCTTTGATAATGCTCTAGCTGCAACTATTTGAATTTTTGGATCAAATCTTTTAGCTTTAGCATCCAAAATACCTCGAAATACTCCTGGGAAAGCTAAGGCATTATTTATTTGATTTGGTAAATCGCTTCTTCCCGTAGCCACAATTTTTGCCCCTGCTTTTTTTGCATCTTTAGGCATGACCTCAGGGAATGGATTGCTTAAAGCAAAAATTATTGGGTTTGAGTTCATCTTTTTTATCATATCTTTATTCAATAGGTTAGGGACCCCTGTTAGACCTATAAAAACATCTGAACCATCTAAAGCCTCTATTAGGTTGCCCTTTATTTTTCTTCTATTAGTGAATTCTGCCAATCTCTTTTTGTATTTATCTAAATCTTTCCTTCCTTTATATATAATTCCTTTTGAATCTAAAACTATCAAATCTTTAAAACCATATTTTATTAGTAATTCCGCAACTCCTATGCCTGCCGCTCCTCCTCCTGCTATTGTAATTCTTACATCTTTAATATCTTTTTTCACTGCCTTTAAAGAATTTATTAAGCCAGCTAAAACAACTATTGCAGTTCCATGCCTATCGTCATGAAAAACTGGTATTCCTATATCTTTCACTTTATCATAAATTTCGAAACATTTAGGTGCATCTATATCTTCTAAATTAATTCCACCAAAACTTGGTGATATATTTTTTATAATTTTTACTATCTCTTCCTCTTCCTGAGTTTGAAGACATATAGGAAAAGCATCGACATTAGCATAATATTTGAAAAGCATTGCCTTTCCTTCCATAACTGGCAAAGCAGCTAAAGGACCTATATTACCTAGACCCAATACTCTAGAGCCATCAGTTACAATTGCAACGAGATTTCCTTTAGAAGTATATTCATAAACTTTTTCTATGTTTCGTGAGATTTCTCTACTAACTTCAGCTACCCCCGGAGTATAAGCTAATGCTAAATATTCTTGACTTTTTATCATAAACTTGTTTTTTATTTCTATTTTGCCACGAAACTTCTTATGAAGTTTAAGAGCTTTCTCTCTAAGCATTTTATAATCCTTTGTGTTTTTTCGCGACCCAATCCGCTATGAATTTTGGAGACAAGCCATGAAGATAATTGTAAGCCTGCATTGCTGCTTTGCAGCCCTCTCCAGCTGACACAACCAATTGTTTTACTGGAGTATTAGTTAGATCGCCTGCTGCGAATATTCCAGGTCTTATTTCATTAGAGTTTGGATAAAAAACTTCTTGCATATTTGTCACTATAATTTGATTGTTTTCATCCAACTTAACTAAATCTTTTATTAAATCTGTTTTGACTACGCTCCCTATTTCGACAAAAACTCCATCTACATCTATAACTCGTTCTTCATTAGTTTCCAAATTCTTTACCCTGATTCCAGTTACCCTTTCAGGGCCATTATTATGGACGCCAAGCACTTCAGTAACTATTGAATTTAGCAAGAATTCTACGTTTGGCTTTTGTTTAACAGATTCAACTATATATTCAAAAGCTCTAAATTCACTTCTTCTATGGATCAAATATACTTTTTTACAAATTTTGCTTGCATATAAAGCTGCATCAAAGGCAGAGTTGCCGCCACCTACAACAGCTACAACTTTATTTTTAAAAAGAGGCAAATCGCAGGTCGCACAATAAGATACACCTTTCCCCCCGAATTCAGCTTCGCCTGGTACATCTAAATTTCTCGGTGTTTTGCCAAAAGCGAGTATTAATGCTCTTGTTTTGTAGGTATCGCCCTTGATTGTTTTCACCAAATATATAGGAAAACCGTTTTCTTTATCTGCTTCCTCAATTTTTACTACTTCATCTTGAATTATTCTTGCTCCAGATTTTATGGCTTGCTTCATCATTCTTCTAGAAAGGTTCTTCCCGGAAATAGAAAGGAAGCCTGGATAATTTTCTACTAAATCAGTTCCTAAAACTTGCCCACCAATATCTTTGCTTATTACAAGCGTGGACATTTTCCTTCTCGCAGCATAAATAGCTGCAGTAAGTCCTGAGGCAGCACCACCAACTATTATGACATCATATACCTCTTCTATTTTCTTAACCCCCTTTTGGTTTTAAAATTACTTTACATACATCGCATATTCCTGGTTTTTTATATACTCTAAAACATACCTCGCACTCAAATTCTAGCGGCGAGTACTTTCCTGTATAATTCTCTGATTTTTTTGCCATTAAATCACTTCAAAGCTTGCTCTGCTTTTTCTCTGCTTGGAACTCCTACAAAAGCAACTTTTCCGTCTATAATTGTTGTAGGTACAGCCATTATGTTATATTTTGATACAAGCTCTTGGCCTTCTGGTGTAGAGGCATCTATCTCCTTATAATCAAACTTGTAATTTTTCTTTAATTCCTTCCATAAGGCTGAAGCGCTTGGGCAATAAGGACACCATTTTGTTTTCACCAATATAACCTCTTTCATACAATTACCTCCTTTTTATTTTATATCATATTTATTTTTATATAAAGCATGTTTAGTAATTTGTAGAGAACATGTTTTATGCGTAGAGCACCAATTCTCACAAGATTTAGCAATTTCCTCTTTATCGTAAACAAAACCACAAACACTGCAAGCAAAATAAAATTTATTATTCTTCTCTATTTTTTCTACCATATTCGTTATCTCCTTTAATTATACCACATTTTGCCAAATGATTTTTATATTTTAAAATATGCCTATCGATAATTTTAAAAAGAGGAATGACAACTTCCTTATTTAAATAATAAATTTTTTTCCTCCCCTCTCTCCTACTCTTAATAAAACCACAATCTGAAAGACATTTCAAATTGTGAGAAACTTTACTCTGTTCCAAGTTTAATTCTTCACATATTTCCTTCACAGCTTTAGGCGATTTTTCCAACAATTTTAATATTTGAAGCCTAACAGGACTACCAAAGGCTTTAACGAACAAGTAATATGAATCTAATTTCATATGAAAATATTGTCATATAATTTATTTAAACTTTATGGTATAGTTTATTAATATCATGGAAAGCAAAACAAAATGCGTGCATGTGAAAATTTATGGAAATGTGCAAGGTGTTGGATTTAGAAATTTTGTGAAAAATTTAGCTACTAAACTTAACTTAAAAGGTTGGGTAAAAAATTCGCACGATGGTAGCGTGGAAGCAATTTTTGAAGGTAAAGAGCAAGAAATTAAAAAAATTTTAGAATATTGTAAAAAAGGTCCAAGCTTAGCTAAAGTTATTAGGGTTGAAGTGAGTGATGAAAAATTAAAAGGTTTTAACAATTTTGAAATAAGATATTAATTTATAAAAAAAAATTTATTAATATGGAGCACGTATATGATCTGATTATAATTGGCGGCGGGCCAGCAGGGATATCTGCTTCTATTTTTGCTGCAAGACAAAAACTAGATTTTTTAGTTATTTCCAAAAATTTTGGTGGATTAGCAAATTTCATACCAGATATAGAGACTTATTTGGGATATCATTATGTAAGTGGTTATGAGCTTGTTAAAAAATTTAAAGAACATGTAA
>CAYRRN010000004.1:0-1873 GCA_964426695.1 uncultured archaeon | reverse complement strand
GTAAAAGACTACAACATTAACATCAAATTAGAAGAAGAAGTCAAAGATGTTTTAAAAGATGGTAATATATTCAAGGTTTACACGAACAAATCAATTTATTTATCAAAAGCCTTGCTAGTTGCTTCTGGCAGGAGTTTTAAGAGATTGAACATTCCTGGAGAAAAAGAATTTGAAAATAAGGGTTTATCCTTTTGTGCAGCTTGCGATGGACCTTTATTCAAAGATAAAATCGTTGCTGTTATTGGCGGTGGGAAATCGGGTTTACTTTCTACTCTTTTTCTTCTAAACATAGTTAAAAAAATTTATTTAATAGAAATAAGAGATGAAATAGGCGCTGAAGATATAAGCAGCGATATTGTGGAAATAGTTAAAAATAGCAATAAAGTTGAAATATTAACGAGTACTAAAATTTTAGAAATTTATGGAGGCGAGGTAGTTAAAGGGATTAAAGTAAAAAAAGGTAGGGAAATACTAGATATTCCAGTTGAAGGTGTTTTTGTAGAAATAGGATATTCGCCTAATGTAGAATTTCTGAAAAATTTAGGAGTGAAGTTAAATAAAAGAGGGGAGATAATAATCGATAAAAACAATATGACTAATGTAGGAGGTGTCTTCGCTGCTGGTGATGTGACTGATATAAATGAGAAGCAGGTTATTGTTGCTTGCGGCGAGGGAGCGAAATCTTTAATGTCAGCAGCGAGATATTTAATATCAAAGAGAGGAAAATAATGGATTTTTCACAAGTAATAGACTACATAAAGAAAATGTATAAAGTTAATAATTCAGATTTTTGGCTTAGCATAATTAGGATAATTTTTGGTTTTGTTTGGATATTTTCTGGCTTAGAAAAAATTTTAAGTCCTGAGTATTTTTCAGGTTTCGCGAAAACTATAGAATTTTTTATCAGTAAAAATCCCTACCCATTCTACACATCATTTATGCAAAACTTCGTTCTCCCAAACTCTTATTGGATCTCTTATTTAGTTTCTTACGGCGAACTTATCATAGGATTGGCTTTAGTAGCTGGTATTCTCAGCGACTTTTTTTTGGCTTTTGGTATTTTTATGAATATTAACTTCTACTTTGCTGCAAGCTGGTTAAACATTTCTACAGCCATGTTAAATTTGGTAATGATTGCTTTGCAAATTGTCTTAATTTTTTCGCCTGGATCTAAAACTTTGAGCTTAGATTATTTCCTAAAACTTATGAAAATGAAGGAAAGTTATGTTAAAGGTAAACTTACTGTTGGTAAATGATTAAAATTTAGATTTTTATTTTCACAAAATATGAAAATAGCTAAATCAAAAAAACTTACATCTATTAAAACAACGTTCATGATGATAACATCCTTTTTCTTCAATTGTTCAAATTCTATTAAAGGGGGTTTTATGAGAAAAGATATGAAGGCTTTAATCTAATACAATAAGGGATAAAGGTTTTCGGTAGTGAACTTAAAGTTTAGGTTTAAATCTTTTTGATTTGTTCTTTTAATTCTGGTATCAGGAAATCTCCTTGAAGATTAAGTTTAACTTTTTTCACTCCGGGTAGAGAAGAAACAGCGGACTTGATATCTTGAGCCATTTTTAAGGCTAGTACTGGTGGGCAAAAAGGTGTAGTTAAATGAAAAGTAATTTCTACAATACCATTTTTAATTTTAACATTATCAATGAGCTTCATTTCTGTTATTGGAATGCCAATCTCTGGATCTACAACTTTATCCAGTGCTTTAAATATTTTATTTATCTCGACCATATTCTTTTTAGACTTATTGAAATACTTAAGCCTTTTACTTCAAATATTTTACGTAAACATCTGTATTTATTCTTGAAGCTAATGTACCCGCACTAATATACGAATTCGGCTCTGGGCAAAT
>CAYRRN010000003.1:22337-22546 GCA_964426695.1 uncultured archaeon | reverse complement strand
TAAAGAAAAAAGAAAACATTTTTAACACTAAGCTAGGTAAGCTAGCCTTAAAAATTTCTGCTTATATTTCAATCAAAGGAGTTAACAAAACTATAGAAATGATAAAAAATTCAACATTATACAAAATTATAAAAAATGAAGATTTAGAAAGAACTTATAAAATTTATAAAAAAATATTAAAAGATTCAGAAAAGGAATTTTGGAAAAAT
>CAYRRN010000003.1:21990-22327 GCA_964426695.1 uncultured archaeon | reverse complement strand
TCTCTTTGTACAAAAATATCAAAAAAATTTTATGATAAAATAGTAATTCTTGTAGAAATTGACGAGAAATTAAAAATTCACGGTAGATATCAGAAAGGGGATATTCATATAGGAAAATTATTAAACTATGTTACAAAAGGGAGAGGAGGAGGCCACAGACAAGCTGGAGGAGCTACTATAGAACTTGAGGAAATGGAAATATTTAAGAATAATATAATAAGAAAATTAAGGGAAGAATTTAGAAAAAAAGCTTGATTTTTCCTATTTTAGCAAAAAAGAAAATAAAATTAGCTTTATATAAAATAATTAAGTCAATTTTTTCTAAATAGTTCAAAAA
>CAYRRN010000003.1:20599-21980 GCA_964426695.1 uncultured archaeon | reverse complement strand
CGTGAAATTCGGTGGTATGGATGGAAGAAATAGGTAAAATAGAAATGGTTTTTTTGAAAGATAGAGGATTTGATAAATTAAGAATTAACTTTGTATCTAGGAAAAAGATTTTCGGATTAATTAAGCCTTTAGGATATGAAAAAAGTTAGTTGAGTGATAGTATGAAATTTAAGAGAAAAAATAGTAGGTGTTCAACTTATTGCGAATATGTTCCCTACAAGACAAAAATAAGGAAAAATTTAGTTAGATGTGTTTCTTGTGGCCACATATCGGTAATTAGAATATAATTTCACTTTTTCTTCATCACAACAAAAAGATGTTTTTTTTCGTAAGGGTCTAGCTCT
The DNA here is from genome assembly GCA_964426695.1 of uncultured archaeon. Lineage (GTDB taxonomy): Archaea > Aenigmatarchaeota > Aenigmatarchaeia > CG10238-14 > SCSR01 > JAWADS01. Next base: position 21,636 of record CAYRRN010000003.1, on the reverse strand, counting down.
ACTTTATCTAAAATATCAAAATTTTCCTTTAGTTGATTTATGCAATCCTGATAAACCTGTTTTGGAGGTTTAACAGCATCAATAGATTGACTTTTTATGGCAATTATAGCGAACCCTTGGTTCTTTAAAAATTTCTCAGAGTTTTTAATTAAAATTTTTATTTGATCTGGGTCTGCGACATCTTCATAAATTAAGTCAACTTTATCAACTACAACATTCTCGTAATTTTCTGGTAGCCTTGCATCACCAAGTATTGGTATAATATTTCCTCTTTTTTCGCAAACAGGTATAGCTTCCCTTAAGCTCCTTTCAGAAATTTCCACACCATAAATTAAACCATAATTTCCAACAATATCACTGAAAAAACTTGCAGTTTTAGCTTCAGCTAACCCTAAATACAAAATTTTTTGCCTTTCTTCTAAAGGAAATATTTTTAAATTCTTTTTTATTGCTGCGGCAGGTTTGGATGTAAAAGGGTCCCAAATTCTATATTCAACGTTATCAATTTTAATGATATCTTCGTTAGAGCTTCTGAATCCTGGCACTAAATTAATTGTTGCCAATTTTCCATCTATTTTAAAAATTCCTTTAAATTTAGTTTCTGAAACTTTCATAATTAGATTATTTTTTAGTTTTATATATCTGCCGCGTTGGCTGCAGCTTCATTTCTAATTTTAATTAGAATTCTAATAAAACTTTCTTTAGCTTTTTCTGATATTTCTTTTGGAGCCCCCAACAATTCAACAGCTATCGCTGCGATTTCACATAATTTTTCTCCACTAGATTCTATACCAATTAGATAGTATATATCGTTGTGTGATAAATAAGGACCTATATAATTTCTTATTGAATCCACCAAACGATTTAGATTATAATCTGGGGGTAATAATGTAGCTACAGAATTTTTTCCATTTGTATAAAGAACTTCTTTGCATTGACTTAGAGAATTTGATATTTTAAGTAGTCCAAATCCGCCAGATTTATCATCTTCCTGTAATCTTTTTTCTAGGTCATGAAAATGTAAATATTTTATAAGC
>CAYRRN010000003.1:16947-20589 GCA_964426695.1 uncultured archaeon | reverse complement strand
CTCCATTAAATTAACTTTTTAAAAATATAAACTTTTCTATTTTGATTTTTGTATTTCTTTTACCCTTTTTTCCAAATCTTTTTTCAAGCTTTCTGCAACATATTTCTTAGAATAAAAATCGATTTTAGTCGCTATGTAAAGCTTAGATGCCAAAACTCTTGCGATTTTTCCTTTCAATTTTTCGGGGGAGTTTTGAATTAACGGATGTGAAAATAAAATTCCAAAGCGCGGGGATTTACCTTTTCCTCTAAGATGTCTAAACAATGCTTTTTCTGCACCCAAAAGTTGAATTGTTGATGATGCCATTTTAGCTAATTTTTCCAAGCCGCCAGCACGCGATATAAATTTGGCAGCCAAAATTGGACCTGCCAATTCAGTAAAATTTGGCGCTATTTCTCTCAATATTTTCTCAAGATATTTTACTAAACTCTCTCTAAGCTTATAAAGTTCTAAAATTTGATTTGCAAATTCTTGAACAATTTTTATATCCTCCATATTAAAATCCATCCCCATACTCTTTTCTTTGAAATATTCTAAATCAGTATCCTCAATTTTTTCTCTACTACCAAATTTCACTATAAGTTTAACAAATTTTTCGTGGTTAGAAATCAACCTATCCATCTCAGGAAAATGCAGGCCATACCATTCTCTTATTCTTTCGACAAAAATGTTAATAGATTTATCTACCTCTTCTATAGCACCATTAACTTGAGATACTATCGCATCTCTACTTATAGATTTTTTAATTTTTATCCTTGCTAACTCAATAGAAAATTTAGAGAAAAATTGGTTGAACTCAACTTCATCTCTAAAAATTTTTTGTTCTATCGAAATTTTTCGCAAATTGTTTTTTATGTATTCGCTAATTGGATTTTTTGCGTCAATCTTTTCCGCATCATAATTTTCCTTTTTCAATTGTTCCAAAACTTCTTTTTCCTCTTGTATTATATCTTGCTGAGAACTTTGAAATTTTTCTGCTGCAATATATGGGTCTTTAGGGAAAGGTCTAATTAAAATGATTTTTCTATTATCGTCTACAACAATTATGCCTACAAATGTGGTTACCAAGTAAGCTCGCATAGTTTTTATTAATTATTTGAATTTAATATTATTCAATATGAAAATCTTAACTAAAGAAATATTAAAAAAAGTGTATTTCAAAAAAGATCCTTGGAGCCATAAAGGTGACTATGGGAGACTTTTAATAGTTTCTGGTAGCAAATTAATGACTGGATCGCCTGCATTAATTGGCTTAGCAGCATTAAGAGCTGGATGTGATGTACTTTACTTTATTGGGCCGGAGAGAGCTATGGATATTGCTGCAAAATATTATCCAAGTTTTATAACTTCTCCATTAAAAGGTGATTTCTTGAATAAAAATCATGTAAAGGAAATTTTAGATTTTGCATCAGAAATGAGAATTACTTGTATGGTTATAGGTCCTGGGCTGTATAGAAAGAAAGAGACAAAAGAAGCAATTTTGGATATAATAAAAGAAACTTTTGTGCCCATGGTTATAGATGCTGATGCACTTCGCGCAATAACCTCAAACAAAAAAATTTTAAATGATAAAAGCGCCATTTTAACGCCGCATGAAAACGAGTTTTATGAACTTACTGGAATAAGCTTACCTACGAATATAAAAGATAGAATTAAAAAAGTTCAAGAAGAAACTTATAAGCTTAATTGTAATGAAAAAGGTGTTTGCCCGCTAATTCCAAATATTGTAATGGTTGTTAAAGGTCATATTGATGTTGTATCTAATGGTAAAGAGAGTGTAATAAATAAAAAGAGATTTGGAGAATGGGCTACAAAAGGAGGATTTGGGGATACTTTGGCTGGCATATGCGGCGCTTTATTAGCAAGAAGAAAAGATAAAGTAGATACATTCTTAGCTGCTCAAGCTGCTACATATATAAACGGTAGGGCTATAGATATAGCTTACCAAAAATACGGAAAATCTACTGGACCTTTAGATTTAATAGAAAGCATACCAAAAGTTTTGGGAGATTAAAAATGTTAGAAAAAATGTTACCAATAGGTTTTATTTTGATTTTCATAGGTTTTGCTTTAATTTTAATTAGCGTTATCTTATCAAAATCTAAAGGCGATTTCGTTTTTGTTGGTTTATTAGGACCAATACCTTTTGGTATAGCAACAAGAGAAGATTTATTAAAATTTGGTTTAATAATTATTTTGATAATATTAGTAATATTTTTGATTTTCAGTAGGGGGTTATGATGCCGATAAAATTAATGATAATGATGTTTACAACTCTCTTTTTACTATTCGGTTTTCTATTTGGCATTTTGGCTGCTTTGGGCTACTACTTTGGTATCTCAGGTTTTATAATTGTTTTTGGAGCTATACTTCTAGTATTTATTCAGTGGTTAATCGGACCGACTATAATTTGGTGGACCACAAACATGCGTCCTTTAGAAAAAAATGAATATCCTTGGATATGGGAAATTGTGGAAAGTATTTCAAAAAAATACAAAATACCAATGCCGAAAAAAATTGCTTTGGTTAGAAGTGGGGCACCCAATGCTTTTGTTTTTGGTAGAACGCATAAGTCAGCAACTTTGGCAATAACACAAGGTCTACTCAACAACTTGACCAAAGAAGAAGTTAAAGCAGTAATAGGGCATGAGATGGGGCATATAAAGCATAAAGATATGATTGTCATGACTATAGTATCGGCTATCCCTATTATAGCTTATTTTATAGCCAGATTCGTGATATTTAGTCCGAGTGACAGAAGGGAAAGGGGAGCTGCAGTACTTGTTGGTTTATTTGCTTTTTTAATTTATTTCATCACAAATTTGTTGGTTTTAGCCCTTAGTAGATTGAGAGAATTTTATGCCGATAGATTTGGTGGTATAGCAACTAGTCCAAAATTGCTAGCTAGTGCTTTGGCCAAAATTACTTATGGATTATCGTTAAATAAAGAAGAAGCTAATCAAGCAGTTAGAGCATTTTTCATAGCTGATCCAATAACTTCTAATTTCGAAGTTGCTCACTTTTCAAATGAATATAAAGATTTGGAAATAAGCAATGAAGAAGTCAAGAAAGCTATGGAATGGGAAAAGAAAAATATTTTTGCGAGAATAAGCGAATTCTTTAGAACGCATCCACTTAGTTTTAAAAGAATCAATGCGCTTTTGAAACTAGAGGAAGAATTAAGGAAGAAAATTTAAAATATGTTTAAAAATAACGATTTAGTTCTTTTGATTTCAAAAGATGAAAAATATTTGGTTAGAATTGGAAACAAAAAATTTAATTCGAAAAGTGGCTATATTGAACTTCAAAATTTAAAAAGAAAAAGGTTTGGAGATAAAATTAAAACTCATTTGGGTAAAGCTTTTAGAATAGTTAGGCCAAGCTTGCACGATATATTAGAAAATCTTAATAGAATGCCACAAATTATTACTCCAAAAGATTTTGGTATGATTTTAGCTTATACAGGCATATCACCAAACTCTTTTGCTTTAGATGCTGGAACAGGCTCAGGATTTTTAGCTATCTCTCTAGCTCATTATCTAAACAAAGGAAAGGTTATAACTTACGAAAAAGATGAGAGATCTATTAAAGTAGCATTAGAGAACATAAAATTAACTAAACTAAAAAATATAGAAATAAGAA
>CAYRRN010000003.1:15323-16937 GCA_964426695.1 uncultured archaeon | reverse complement strand
GAAAAAGGGATGTATCTAAAGGTTTTAATGAAAAAAACGCTGATTTGATAACCCTTGATTTGAAAAATCCTGAAAAAGCAATAAAACATGCTTATAAATCTCTAAAAGTTGGAGGATGGCTGGTAATTTATTCTCCCACAATTAATGAAATGATGGCAAGTTTAAGGAAAATAAAATCGATTAAAGGTTTATCTTATATTAGAATTATTGAAAATATTGTTAGGGAGTGGCAAATGAATAAAACCTTAAGACCAAAAACAACAGGTTTATTACATACAGGCTTCTTAATCTTCACTAGGAAGGTGGAGTAAAAATGATAAAAAAAATTGAAAAAGATGTAGATGAGCCGGTAGGGGCGCCTAAAATTACTCCTGAACTACTAAAAACAACTTACGAAGCTTTGGAGATAAGTGGATCTCTATATTTTTCGGAAGAAGGTGTATACGTTCCTACAGAAAGAGGTTGGAAACTTTTAATGGAAGTTAAGCCATCGAAAGAGGAAATTAAAGCTTATGGAAGCGAAGAAATAAAATCTACTAACAAAAATGTTCTTACAATAACAAAAGGTAGTAAAGTGTTTGATGATAGTGTAATAGCAATAAAATCTAATAAAAGTTGTCCCGACCTAAATGATGAAATTAAAAAAGCGTTAAAAGAAGGTAAAAAGGTTGAAATAACTATAGAAGTTAATGGAATAACAGATAAGATTATTGGATTTGGTTCGCCTGCTTTAAAAATAAAAGATAAAAATAATCTAGAAATAAGAAAAGATGATATTATTAATGAAAGAACTATTTGTATATTGGCTAATAAAGCTGCGAATGACTTGCAAGAGAAATTAAAAAAAGAATTAAAAAATAGTAAAAATGAGATTAAAATTATTATAGAAGTTTATTGAAACTAATTTTTGGGGTCGTCGTCTAGCTTGGTCTAGGACACGAGCTTCGGGCGTTCGAATACTTAAGAAAAACCTGGGTTCGAATCCCAGCGACCCCAAATCAAATTTTATCTATTAGTGTTGATTGTTTTTCTTTTTTAGTTTTTATTTCTCCTAGCTGCTCTTTTATATAATAAGCAATTTTTTCGCCAATCAATTTAGATAAACTCTCTAAAGGAATTTCTCTCAATTTTTTAATTGAAGTTATTCCTGCAGAATACAACTTTCTTGCCCTTATTCTTCCGATTTGTCTTAATCTAACTAAAGGAATTAGCTCTTCTTTAACTCCATATTCTAACCTAACCCTTAGCTTATTAATTTCTCTCATTAAATTTTTATAATTAAGTAATAAAGAAATTTCATGCAGAGAATATAAAAGCCAATCGGCTATTTCTTTTCGATTATAAAATTCACCAGGTTGGACCTTAAATTCTCTTAAAATAAAGTCTTCTGAAGCTTCGTTTATCCAAGATTCAAACATCAAAGCTGTCTTAACACTCTTTAAAAAATCTTCGAATTCTAAATCCCATTCCTCTGGTATATTTTGTAATAAATAATCTTCATTTTTAGCAATTATTTCTTGCAATTCAGAAAACTCTCCGCTTCTGATATTTAATAATGGTTGCATTTCCAAAGTATTTGAAATAGCTTGCAATAAACTTATTGTTTTAATTTCT
>CAYRRN010000003.1:13858-15313 GCA_964426695.1 uncultured archaeon | reverse complement strand
TTTTTCATTAGTTTTAGACAAGCATTCTATAAAATGATGGGCCGTTAATGGATCTATGTAAAGTTCTGAAACTCTTTTTCCTATTTTAGTTGCAAATAATCCTTCTTCCTTCTTTTCAATAAATTTCCATTTAAATAGAATATCCAAAATTTCATCGACCTTTCTATCTATCTCAGAAATTTTTTTGTATTGAAATGCATAAAATGTTTTCGAAAAGAAATTTCTCAAATCTTTTTTAGAGTTGCAAAAATTGTTTGCTATCAAAGACAAAATATGCATTCGCAAAATAGGCTCCAAAGCTAATTTAGATTTTATATCCTCTGGCTCACCATTAATATAGTAATTTATTATTTCCTCCGCCTCATTTTCATTTTTAGCCAAAATTATCCCCTCTCCAAAATTGTCATAAGCTGGTCTTCCAGCCCTGCCAAGCATTTGTTGCACATCTAATATAGGAATATATCCCGCTCCCATTCCGAAACTATATCTTTTTATATCTCTAATTATAACTCTGAACGCTGGGAGATTTATACCATAAGAGAGGGTTGGAGTTGCAACTATAACTTTAATCAATCCATTCCTAAAATTTTCTTCGATTAACTTTTTTTGTAAATATAGCAAGCCGGCATGATGAAAAGCCACGCCACCTTTAACACATTTAGATATTCTTTTACATTGTTGTGTAGGAAGCTCTAAAACATTTTCAATTTGATTAGATAGCTTTTCTAAATCTTTTCTTTCGTTTTTCGATAAATATAATCTTACAATATTAGTCAATTTTTCAGCTAAACTCTCTGCGCTCTTTCTAGTAGAAACAAATACCATTGCTTGTTTTTTTAAATTCATTGTATTTTTTACTATCGACTCTTCTAAAGGTAAATTTTCATCCAATTCGTAACCATTTCTATCTATAAACTCAATTTTATGTGGATAGCTTACCCCTTTATAAAGCTTTACTGGCCGCCATTCAGAAATTACTGTATTTGCATCTAACCATTTAGCAAGCTCTTTAGCATTTTTTATCGTTGCTGAAAGGGCAATAATTTGTGATTTTGGTATAATTTTTTTAAAAATTGTTAGAACTACTTCTAAAGTTGGTCCTCTATCTGGTTGATTTAAAAGATGTATTTCATCAACAATTATTAACCCTATATCATCAATCCATTCCGCTTTATGTCTAATTAAAGAATCGAACTTTTCTACAGTGCATACAATTAAATCATAATTTTTCAACCAAGGATCTGAAGAATCATAATCTCCAACGCTTAAAGCAACTTTAACTCCAAGATTAAAATATTTACTTTTAAATTCTTCATATTTCTCATTAGCTAAAGCCACTAATGGAACCAAATAAACTACCTTTTTATTTTCGTTCAATATTTTTTTTATCATTGCGAGCTCGGCACAAAAAGTTTTGCCGCTAGCTGTGGGAGAAAAAATTACTAGATTTTTTCC
>CAYRRN010000003.1:0-13848 GCA_964426695.1 uncultured archaeon | reverse complement strand
CCTTTAAGCAAACCTTTTTCTAAAGCTTCTTTTTGAACAGGATTCAATTCTTTAAACTTACTTATTTCTAACAATTTTTTAATCAAATCGTCTTCTTTCATAAAAATCAATTTTATTTTTTTTATTCAAAATTTTAATATGATTTGTTTGGGAATAGAGAGTTCAGCTCATACCTTTGGAATAGGAATAATTACAGATAAATACAAAATTTTAAGCGATGTTAGAGAAATCTATAAACCACCTATTGGAAGTGGAATTATACCGAATGATGCAGCAAAATTCCATAAAGAAAATTGTAAAAAGGTTTTGGAGAAATCTTTAGAAGAGGCTAATGTAAAAATTGAAGATGTTGATTTAATAGCTTATACTGCAGGCGCAGGTTTGCCACCTTGTCTTTTAGTAGGGGCTAATTTTGCAATAGAAATTGCTAAAAAATATAATAAACCTTTGGTAAAAGTTTGTCATCAAGTTGGTCACTTAGAAATTGGAAAATTAATGACTAATTGTAGGGATCCTATTTATGTTTATCTCTCTGGCGGTAACACTCAAATTATAGCTTTGATCGAAAAGAGATATAGAGTTTTAGGAGAAACACTCGACATACCTATAGGCAATTGTTTGGATGTTGTTGCCAGAAAGATGAATCTTCCCATGCCAGGTGGCCTAGAAATAGAAAAATTGGCGAAAAATGGAAAGTTTGTAGAATTACCTTATGTTGTAAAAGGTATGGACTTATCATTTTCAGGAATACAAACGGCTGCAATAAATTTAATAAAAAAAGGTGCGAAGAAAGAAGATGTGGCTTATTCTTTACAAGAAACTTGCTTTGCCATGCTCACAGAAGTAACTGAAAGGGCTTTGGCTCATACCTTTAAAAATGAAGTTTTGTTGGTTGGTGGTGTGGCAGCTAATAAAAGGTTGCAAGAAATGATGAAAATTATGTGTGAGGAAAGAGGAGCTGAATTTTTTGTAGTTCCAGAAAAGTACTCGGGCGATAATGGAGTTATGATAGCTTTAGTTGGATTGCTATCTTATAATTCAAAATCAGAGCCTAAACTTAAAGATAAAATTAAACAAAACTGGAGAATTGATGAAGTGGAAATAAATTGGTAAATTAAATTAATTCGCTTTCACTAACTATTACAAAATCTCCTACACTTTTTACAGCACTGAATGGAATTAAATGCCTACCTTTTTCATCAGTTTTCAAATTTAAATCCAAAAGATGCTTAGTTGGTTGATCTACTATTAAATTCAATAGTTCTCCGCTTTCTGTTATAAAATCAATATTAGCTACTACTCCAAATTTCCTACCTGTTTCTTCACTTACTACTTGTTTTCCAATAATATCACCAGCTCTTACTCTACTTTCTGCCATTTAACATCACCTTATTAATATTAGTATTTATAATTTAAAATCTTTTTATGCGAGCATTTATAGGCATATTAATACCTGAAAACTTGAAGAAAAAAATTGAAGAAATACAAGAAAAAATAAAAAAAATGCCATTAAAAGCGAAGTTTGTTGAAAGAGAAAATCTGCATATAAGCTTATCGTTTCTTGGCGAAATTCCTGATGAAAATTTAGAGTTTTACAAAAAAGAATTAGACAAAATTTCAAGAAGTTTCAAAAAGTTTAAAGTAGATATAGGTAAAATAAAATTCATACCAAGCGAAAACTATATTAGAGTGATTGCTTTCGAAGCTATTGGAGAAGATTTGGACAAACTAAGAAAAATTATCGTAAATAATATTGGCGGCGATTCGAAACCAGCGCACATCACATTATGCCGAATTAAAAGCATTTCTGAAAAAAACAAAATCATAAGTGAATTATCGGAAATTAAATTAAATGAATCTTTTATAGTAGAAAAAATAAATTTAATAAAAAGTGAGCTAAAGAAAAACGGACCTATTTATATGACAATTCATGAAAGTTTTTTAACTTAATTTTTCTCTAGCAGGCTGAATGAACTCTTTTAATTCTTTCGCTTTTGGCTCTAATTTATATTGCTCGATAGGAGTTTTTTCTCGAAGAGTTTTAAATATTTCTTTTTTAGTTAATTCTTCCACCTCTTTTCCTTGTGGTGCTTTTGCTATGTAATCTACTTCAGCCACTTGCAAAAATTCTTTAGCTATCAAATCTCCTCCTCTATCTCCATCTATAAACAAAGTTACAATTCTCTCTTTAGATAAATCAATTATTGTTTGTGGGATTTTTGTTCCCTCAATAGCGATAGCATTTTTTATTCCATTTTTTAATAAGTTTATTACATCAGCTCGCCCTTCAACCACTATTATTTCTTCCGAATTATAGACATCTGGCCCGCAAGGTAATCCATCATATTCTTGCAATTGAGTTACTCTCATGTTTTCCCTAATCTTTTCTGTTAAAATTGAAGAAGGTGTGCTAGCATCTATTAGATTTTTTAAAATATCTTTTGCCCTTTCCATAACATATTGCCTTTTAGCTTCCCTAACATCTTTTAAATTTTTTATGTTAAATTTCGCTGTGCAAGGCCCTATTTTTTCTATAGTTTCTAAAGAAGCTGCTATTAAAGAAGTTTCTGCGCTATCCAAACTAGATGGTAACAATACCTTTCCCTTCGTTTTTCCATTTTCTGACGATACCTCTACCTCTATTCTGCCTATTCTTCCTGTTCTCTGTAATTCCCTTAAATCTAAATCTGGGCCTAAAAGGCCTTCTGTTTGGCCAAATATCGCACCTATAACATCAGGTTTTTCTACAACGCCATCTGCTATAAACTCTGCTTCTATTAAATATTTTATAGTTGATTGAGCAAGCTTGACCATTATAATCACCTTCTATAAATTTAGTGAAATGTGAAAGCTCTTCAATTTTTGAAATTTTGAAAAGTGATTTAATTAATTTGGGGATGAGTGTGTTAATTTTGATATGATTAGCTTCAAAATATTTTTTAAAAAACTTGAATTTATTCCTACCCTCAAAATCAAAATCAGTGAGAATTATAACTTCATTATAATTTTTAGATATTTGATCTGCAATTTTAATTAATGAATTTCCAGATATTGGAAAAATTTTTTTGAAGCCTAACTTAGATAAAACTTCCTTATCTTTCAAACCTTCAACTATAACTGGCAAATCAATAAACGAATTTAACTTATTTACGAACTTTAAAAAACTTTCTTCATATAACATACTAAACAACCCTTTCCAAAATATCCCTTTCAGTTATTATACCTTTAAGTTTTTTATCTTCAAAAACTAAAATCCCTCCAACATCCTTTTCTACCATTTTTTTTATAATTTCGCTTATTGTTTCGCTGGCCTGTACACTAACAGGATTTTTATTTATAACATAATCTATAGGCAAATTTAAATCATCAAAACGAAAATCGTGACTATGGATATATTTTAACAAATCAGCCGAAGTCACTATACCAACTAAACTACTTCCATCCATTACTGGCAATCTTCTATAACGAGAATTAACTATACTTTTTAGACAATCGTATATAGAGACTTTATTTGAAATTACCAAAGGTTTTTTCGTCATGAATTCGCTAACAGGATAATCTAATTTAAAATTTAAAAAATTTTTTAAAAAATCTCTTTCTGTAACTATTCCTACTAAATTTTTCTTTTTATTCAATATCGGTAATCCGCCGCGTCTCGAAATTTTCATTTTTTGCAATGCATCGCTTATACTCTCACTTTCAAAACAAAAAATAACTTCTTTAACCATAATACTTGATATAGATTGGTTGAAATTTTCCCTTCTTAAAAAAGCATTTAATATATCCATTGTTGTAACTATTCCTACTAAATTTTTCTTTTTATCGAGTATAGGTATTCTTCTATAACCAGAAGATACAATAGCATCTACAACATTTTTTATCTTATCTTCTTGATAAACGAAAAAAGGTTTGAGATTAGCGATTTTAATAATCTTTTCATTCCTATCCAAACCAAAATTTTCTAAGCTTATTATCATTTTTCAGCCGACAAATCTTCTCTACAACTTTCGCATAGCCATTGGTCATTCACTTTTCTCAAATCTTCTGAATAAGAATCACAATTATCACATATTCCAGAAGTTATTTCTTCCCTTATTTCTGGCTCCTCTTCGCGCATTTTTAATCTATACTCAAACAAATCAAGCATTTCAGGTGCTGTTATTGCAATATCAGTCATAGAAACTAAACCCACAAGTTTTCCTTTGTCCGAAATAACTGGTAACCTTTTAATATTATTTTTCTTTAATTTTCTAGCCGCTTCTAAATAGGTATCATTAGGCCTAACGAATATTAAAGGCCTAGACATTACATCTTTTACTTTTACCTTTGATACAACTTTACCCTTTGCTACAACTCTTTTAATTATATCCGTATCTGTTAACATACCAATAGGCTTATTGTTTTTCGTAACAACTAAAGATCCAACATTAGTTTTGCTCATTAAAATAGCCGCGCTCTTCACATTTTTATTTAAATCTATAGTTTTTACTGGCTTCGACATCACATCTTTCACTAAAATTTCTGAAAGTGGTGGCAAATGATCACCTTATAATTATTTGTTATATCTACTTAAAAAATCTTTAAGCATTACTCCATCGCTCTCTCTTATTATTTTTTTTGGTTTAGTAACTTTAATTTTACCGTAACCAAAATCAACTATCAAATAAAAGGGAAATCCTGATAATTTTGGCGAATCATAGCCATAATAATAAAGTATTTTTTTCTTTGTAGATTTTATCTGAAAAAGGATGCATTTTCCGTTTTTTAAACCAACGATATCAGCTTCTCCCAAGCTACCGCCTGCCCTTACAACATACCAATTGTTTGATTCAAAAATTTTCATAATCTTCCACTCAACTCTATATCCTTTCTTTTTAGTAGAGCTCATATTTTTATAATTTATATGATTTAACTTTAAAATAAGATTAAAATGAATTTGCTCATAGTATCTGACATTCATAACGATATAGAGAATTTGATGAATTATTTGGATAAACTAGCTTTAATGGAATTTGATATAGTAATTTGCCCTGGCGATATAACGGATGTAATTTTACCTAAAGGATTTAGCAGGGAGGAAATAGCAAAAATTTTGATAGAAGAATTAAAAACTCTTGGAAAACCTTTGCTTGTCGTTCCTGGAAACATGGATGGAGAAATATTGGATTTGTTAGAAAAAGAAAATATTAGTATTCACGGAAAAGGTAAAATTATTGATGGCGTTGGCTTTTATGGATTTGGGGGCGCAAAAACTCCATTTAACACACCCCTAGAATTCTCAGAAGAAGAAATTAAAGTTGGTTTAGAAAAAGCTTTTGAAGATGTTAAGAATTGTGAGATAAAAGTTCAAGTAACTCATATGCCACCTGCAAATACAAACTTAGATAGAATAATATCTGGTGCTCATGTTGGCTCTGAAGTTATTCGAGAATTTATAATTAAAAATAAACCTGATCTAGCTATTTCAGCCCACATACACGAAGCCAAAGGAATTGATAAATTAAACAGCACTACATTAATAAATTCTGGAAGATTTTCAGAAGGGAGTTGTGGTTTGGTTTCAATAAACAGAAAAAAAATTGAAGCAAAAATTATAGAATTAATTTAGCTTTTTTAGTATACAAAAATTTTTTTAAGTTTAAATTTTAACATTTAGAAATCAGGCAAAGAATTAGATCTGAATAGTCGAACTTAGCCAATGTAAAAAAGGGAATTAAAAATGAATAGTGAAAGGAATCTTATAAGCATTTCTATAGAAAAAAATATAGAAAAGCAGGAAGATATTTCTTTTTTCGCAAGTTTTGATTTAATTACGTTAAAAATTATTCAAAAATTTTATGGAAATGATCTAAACCCAATAAATGGTGATTTGAATAGTTATTGCATACAACAGCTTCACCAAGCTTTGAATCGTGAAGGTGTTAGGTTAAGTTTAGAAGGTTTAAGAAAAAAAATTAACTTTCTAGTAAAAATCGGTATTTTGGAAAAAGTAGATACTTACCCGAGAATATACATGCCATTAAAGGATATTGAAGGTATAAAGAAAATTCAATCGATCCTAGAAAAATTAAAACAATTCCTTTTGTTATGAAGTTTCCTAAAATTTTCTAAATGATATAAACTGTGTTTATCTAATTTTTGGACTTTTCAAAATATTCTTTTTTAACTTTTTTATGAAGATTCATAAGATTGTATGTATCTTAGTTTTGAATTAAAAACTAAAAAATCGGAATAAAAAATATAATTATTAGATATAAAAATATATGGAACTTCATAAAAAATCATATTTAAAGCTGAAACTTCATAAAAAATCATAAAAAAGGTTTTTATGCCAAAAATTGTTGTTACACCGCAAATGGAACGCGAAGTATTGGAGGTATTAGATGTCAACGTACCATTTACAATAGAGCAAATAAGAAGGCGCTTAAATGAAAAAATTCATCCTGAGTACAAAGGGACTAGAAAAGGTATTTCATGGAATACAGTTCAAAAGATATTAGAAATTTTGATAAATAAGAAACAAGTAGAGACGATTAAAGCAGGAAAACTAACACTTTATAAGATAAGAACTCTATGATTTTTTAAATTTGAAAATTAGAACTTTGTTTATGGAAAAATCTCAATTGATTAAAAAATTTTTGTCTGAAGGTTTTCAACTAGATAGTAGTGCCATTGATTTCTTATTAAAAAATAGTGAAAAAATTAATGAGATAATAAACAAACTTAAGCAAACTAATACTTTAGTTGTTACGCTCGATGTTTTAAAAAATATTTTCCCAGAAAAGACAAAAATAGAAGTTTTAAAAGAGTATAAGCCAAAAAAAAGCTTTACAATAGAGGATTTAACAGAATTCTTTTTAAATAGGTATTATCAAATAAAAGAATTTCTTTCAAAAAGAATCGAGCTAGTCAATCTAATTTCCATCAAAAAAATAACAACAAAAACAACTAAATTTTCAATAATAGCGATGGTAAAAAAAATCAGCCCAAATAAAATATTTGTTGAAGATAACACAGGTAGTTTAGAACTTAGCTTAAAGGAAGGCGATAAATTTTACTTAACAGAAGATGAAGTTTTAGGCATAGTTGTAAGGAAACAAAATGAAGAATTTTATGTTGAAAACATATATTTTCCTGATTTTTCTTTAAAAAAACCTTCTTATACTTCGAATGAAATAAATTGTTTTTTCATTCCAGCAGTGCGTTTGAGAGAATTTAGTTTAAAAAATTTTTTAGATGATATTAGAAAAGATAATAATGTTTTTTTTGTTTTTATCGATAATGAAAAATTAAGTGAGATAAAGGGAAAATTGGAAAATTTACCAAAAGAAAACACATTTTTGTTTTTTTCACCAGATTCCGAAAGTTTTTCTAGAAATGAAGTCGGTTTTGATGCTTATTATTATCCGTGCGCTATAAAAATTGATAACCTTATTTTATTTTTTTATCCAGGATATTTTTTAGAAAATTACTCTAAATATTGGAATCTAACAGAAGAGCAGACATTTTTAAACTTGATCAAAAAAAGACATTTGAACCCAAATTTCAAATTTAGCAAAAAGATTTTTCAAGAGGATCCATTTTTATTAAATTTAGATCCAGATATCATATACGTAAATAATTCAAACCAAACTAATGAAATTAACTACAAAAGCAGAACATTTATTTTTACTGGAAAGGCCGACCCAATTATTTATAAAATTAACCTTAAAACAAGAGAAAAATTTAAAATAACTTTAGTTTAATACTTTTTCATGGACTTAAAATTTCAAATTTTAGATTGCGATTATGTTTTATTGAATGGCTCACCTACAATAAGAATTTTTGGGAGAACCCAAGATAATAAAAGTGTTTGCTTGTTTTATAACGGCCATTATCCATATTTTTATGTTTTACCGAAAGATGGTAGAGAAGAAGAACTTATAGATTTATTGAAGCAGAAATTTATTAATGATATTAAAAATTTGGAATTCGTAGAAAAATTTTTGCCAATAGGTTATCAAGAGAATAAAACAAAATTAATTAAAATTACTCTTTTTGATCCATCCAAAACCCCAAAAATAAGAGACTTTATATTAGATACAAATTTGGTTGAAGATGTATATGAAGCGGATATTTTGTATAAATATCGATTTATGGCAGATGCAAACTTATACGGAATGAAGTGGTACAAAGCTATAGGCAAAGCTACTAAAACAAATTCTGTTAAAACAGATCAAAAAATTGAAGTTCAAAAGATGGAAGAAGCAGAGGACATGGAAATTAATTTTAAAATTTTGTGTGTAGATATAGAGATTATTCATTCGAGAGATGAATTTCCTGATCCAAAGAAAAATCCAATAGCAATAATAAGCTTGGGTTTTTATCCAGAATTTAACGGAAAAAAATATCTCGTTTTGATATCAAAAAAAGTAAATAATAGCGATACAATTTATTTTCAAAACGAAAAAGAAATGCTGGAAAAGTTTTTGGAAATATTAGATGATTTTGATCCTGATTTGATAATTGGATACAACATCAACAATTTCGATTTACCTTATATATTAGAAAGATTATCAGCTAACAAACTACCAAAAAATTTTGGTAGATGCAATATTAAGCCAGTAATTTCTAAAAAAATTGAATCAAAATATAAATCATATATACCTGGAAGAATTGTCGTGGATGTTTATGATTTAATTAGGAGGTTGATAGAAAAGGAAACGCAAACAGCAATTTCATTTTCCAAATCATCTAGGCTTAAAAGATATAGTTTGGGCGATGTAGCCTTAGAATTTTTGGGCGAAGGTAAGTTGGAAATCGATCATGGAATGATGATGGATTATTGGAATAATGTTGATAAAATAAATCATCTGATAAATTATGCAAAAAAGGATGTAGAGTTAACTTTGAAATTATTTTTTGAAAAAAAATTATTAGATAAGTATATCGAACTATCTAAATTATCTGGTCTTTTATTACAAGATGTTTTGGATAGCGGTGAAAGTGCACGAGTAGAAAATCTATTGTTAAGAGAATTTAATCGCGAAGATTATGTCATACCTTGTAAGCCATCCTCTAAAGAAAAAATGCGTAGAGAAGAAGAGAGGATATCCAAAGGTTTAAAGGGGGCTTTAGTTTTGGAGCCAGAAATAGGTCTTTATACCGAGCCAGTTATTTATCTGGATTTCAAATCAATGTATCCATCTATTTACATAAATTACAACATATGCACCACAACCTTATTAAAAAACAGTGTTATCAACGATTACATCAAAACTCCGTATGGCACGAAATTCGTTTCTAAAAGTGTTAGGGTTGGAATAATACCTAGAATTTTGGAAAGATTAATTAAAGAAAGAGATGAAGTCAAAAAATTGATGAAAGTTTCTAAGAATGATGATGAGAAAAGAATTTTAGACGCAAGACAATTTGCTTTGAAAACTATGGCAAATGCTTTTTATGGATATACAGGTTATATTCGTGCAAGATTCTACATTTTGGATATAGCTAACTCTATAACGAGTTGTGGAAGGGATTTAATACAAAGAACTAAAGAAATAGCTGAGAGTGATAAGAGATTTAAGGTAATTTATGGCGATACAGATTCTATAATGATAAAAGTTCCCACAAAAGATATAGAGGAAGCTTTTTCTTTGGGTAAAGAGATTGAAGAAAAAATAAATAAACAATTTACTATTTTCCAAATTAAAACTGAGAGTGTATTTAAATCTCTTTTGATATTAGCCAAAAAAAGATATGCTGGATTGCAAATAGAAAAAGAAAACGGAAGTTATAAGGAAAATATAATTATGAAGGGAATAGAAACTGTAAGAAGAGATTGGTGTGATTTAGCTTCTAAAACCCTTTATGCAATTCTCGATATTTTGCTTAAGGAACAACAACCAAAAAAAGCAGTTTCATATATAAAAGAAGTGATTTCAAAACTAGAAAACAATGAAATACCTATCGAAGATTTGATAATTACAAAGAGTATTTCAAAAACTTTAAAAGAATATAAAGGAGTTCAGCCGCATATTGAGTTAGTTAAAAAGATGAAGCAAAGAAACCCCAGCAAAGCACCTGCTATTGGAGATAGAATCGGGTATGTGATAATTCAAGGGAATCAATTAGTTTCTGAAAGGGCAGAGGATCCTGAGTATGTTAAAGAGAAGGGTTTGAAAATAGATTCAAAATATTATATAGAGTCCCAAGTTTTACCACCATTAGAAAGAGTTTTTGAGGCTATTGGTATATCTAAGTCTGAAATATTCGGAATAGGCAAGCAATTACAAATTTTCGAAGCTTTAAAAAATGGAATAAAAAATAATGGTTTGAAGATTGTTGAATCTTTGCAAAGTTATGAAAAAATTGTTTGCATGAAATGCAGGGAAGAATATGAAAGACCCCCTCTTATAGGAAAATGCGTTTGTGGCGGCGATATACTTTTCTATGATAAAAGCATGCTATCCAAATCAATTTCACTCTAACTTTTTTATTTTCTCTATTATTGAAATGTAAGCGGGCCTTGTGATTAAAATTCCTATTAAAACTCCAACTATAGTTGTAATTGCAAAGCCTCGAAGCGTACCAACGCCCATGAAAATTAAAGGTAGCATAACTACTATAACTGTGTATGCTGAGTTTAATATTATGCTTAAAGCTGTTTTGTGTCTGAATTTTAGCGAAGAGTCTTTTTCCAGCAATATTTGATCTGTTATAATTATTAATTGATTTATTCCAGTTCCTATTATTGCAATTAATCCCGCTATTGCTGCAATATCAAGTACCCAACCTTTTCCTTTCGTTAAGGCGTTTGTTAAAGCAGCGAATCCTAGAATTATAACAATTTCACTAAAGCTTATTAGAAGCATTGGAATAGAAACTTTGAAATCTCTGTACCTTATGAAAATTATTGAAGATACTGAAATTATAGCAGCTATAGCGACATAAATAATCGAATTCACCAACTCTTTTCCAGCAGTTTGTGTAATTACATCTACCTTAACAATACTTAATTCTACAGGCAAACTTCCAGACCTTAAAATTGATTGCAATCTAAGTTTTTCTTTTAAAGCTTCATCTCTAGTATTTCTAAAACCTTGTATAGTTGGTGTAGAAACTTCCTTGCCGGCTAAATCTGCTGCTATATTTAGCTGTGTCACAACTTCTTCATCTAAAAACAAAATTAAAGGCGAGGTTAAGTATCTATCACTTCCAGAAAAAGTAGATGGAAGATTTTTGGTTACTTTTGCAAACTTTTCGGCACTTTCCTTGCTTATCTGTATAGTAAAAGCAAATTCATAGCCATTATTAATAAATCTAATGTAACTATGCTGAGGATCAGTAAATATAGCTACTATATCCTTTCCAGAAAAAATATTAGCTAGAACAAAAACTCTTTTTTCTGTTGAATTAATAAAATCAAATTTCACATTTTCTAAATAAAAGCTTTCATTTAATTTGTATTTGCTTCCATTTACAAAAATACTTTCATTTTCATATTTTATTGTGTAGTAATTATCGCCCAAACTAATTTTCCCTTCATTATTTTCTAATAAAATTTCTTCTAAAATTTTTCCTTCAAATTTACCTTGCTTGGCCAAAAAATCTCTTATTTCTTCTTCTCCACCACCCGCCATTTCTATTTGTATTACGTTTTCGCCTATTGTAGAAATTCTGATTTCTCTTAAACCATAAAGATTAATTCTGTTTTCTAGAGTAGATATAGTTTCTAATATATTTTCTTTAGTAGCGTTTGTTTTTGGTTGCAATAAAAATCTTGAGCCGCCCTCTATATCTATTCCAAATTTCAAATTACCTTCACTTTCTGCAACCCTAATACTAAATCCCAAGTTTTTATCATCCTTTGCTATACAATTTGCTGGTTTATTATCAGCTACTATACTAACATAATCCCCCTTTTTCACATATTTCAAAGATTCATAGAAATCTTCCGAACTTTTTATTTTAAAGCCAGAGATTTGTTGTATTGAAGAACCAACTTTAATGTTGTTGCAAGAGGCATCTTTATCTATGCTATTCACCACAACTTTACTTTGTTTAAAAGCAATCTCTGGTAATAGTAAATAAGAGGAAACAAATAGCGACAAAACTAAAATTAAAAATCTCCAATCCTTTAAAATTTTCATAACTTTTCGAACCTCCTATATACCCAAAGTTCTAGAATTGCAGCGTTAAAAATCCAAGTATAAGGTAGATCGGATAAAAAACCTATTATTAAAATGCTAGCTATATTTGTTAAAAGTTTTGATGTGGATAAGAAATAAATTGCGAGCATCGTTAATGTTATAGTGGAAATAAGAGTAACTCCAGTTATAAAAGCTTTTTTATAATTTTTATAAAATTCTTCTTTCGTGCTTCTCGATACTTTATGCGTTAATAGAATATTCGTATCAACACTATAACCTATTAACATTAACAATCCTGCTAATCCAGCAAAAGAAATTTTTATTCCTAGAAAGCTCGTTATTGCTAAAGTTGTTATAATGTTACCCAAAACAGCAAAAACCATCGCTAAAGATGAAATTAAGTTTCTATATATGATAAATATAATAAAACTCATCAAAGCAAAGCTTATAGTTAAGATAAGCATTAATTGACTAAACAAAGCTTCCCCAAAGCTAGAACCTATACTTTCAACTGAAAATTCTTTTACGTTAATACCTAAATTTTTCACATGATTTAAAACGTCAGTACTATTTACATTTGCCTCCAATTGAATGCTTAATCCATAACCTGTCGAGCTTTTTAAAGAAGAAATAATTACCGAACCAAACCTTTTTGATAATTCATTTTCTAAAAACTTTGTATCGAATTGTTTATCTGTGTCTATTGTTATTAATGTACCGCCTTTCAGGTCGATATCTCTAATAATGAAATCTTTTGTAGTTACATAGTTGTGTGAAATTATGAATACAGATAGTGCTAGGAGAATTATTGGGATTGGTATTAATTTTTTCAGCTGCATAGTATCATTTCTTTTAATATTTTACCAATATTTATTTAACATACATTTAATTCCATAGAATTTAAATTATAGATTTTAATTGTAAAATTTTAAAAATAAAAAAATTATTTGTGGGCCATATACATATCATAATCTATTTTATCTATTTTGAATCCAAATTCGTTAAGAATTTTTTTACATTTGTTTAAATGATAGCTATCGAGCGCTTCAAAAACAATTTTTAAATTTTTGCTATTTTTTAAAATTCTTCTAGATCCTTTTAGAACATCTGCTTCACTTCGTTCTACATCTAATTTAATTAAATCGACTTTTTTAATTCCAAAACCTTTAAGGATATCATCAA
This sequence comes from uncultured archaeon, assembly GCA_964426695.1. Lineage (GTDB taxonomy): Archaea > Aenigmatarchaeota > Aenigmatarchaeia > CG10238-14 > SCSR01 > JAWADS01. Next base: position 535 of record CAYRRN010000003.1, on the reverse strand, counting down.
GCTTTTTAGCTTGTATTGTAATTCTCTTATATTTGCGATATTTATAATATTTATTATAAATTCCACTCAATCCAGACGAACCATATACATTATAAAAATGAATTTTGGTATTTTTTGAATAGGCAACCAAATTAACTGGAATTATGTTTTTCAATTTGTTCAATTTTATATTTTTTTTAAAATTTTGAATGTATCTGGATTGCCCTCAATTGCAATAACCTTCGATTCTGGTTTCTTACTCGCAACAATTAATGAATATTTGCCTATATGAGCACCTACATCTACAAATATTTTCCCATCAAATCTCTCTATTAAATTGGCGACCTTTTCTTCAAAAAAAGGATTAATTACTAACAAATCATCAGTATCTTTTTTTCTACAAATTAATTTTAAATTATATTTAGGTAAGTAAAGAGAAACATCTCTTAAAAGGCGAGTGATCTTCCCTATATAAGCCTTAATATAAACCTTAATAGGGAAACATAATAATACTACAATCATGTATATTAATCTAAAAATAAACGATAAAAAAATG
>CAYRRN010000002.1:23424-23661 GCA_964426695.1 uncultured archaeon | reverse complement strand
CTTTTACTCTTACTCCAGTATAATTTTCAAAAAAGTTTATTATTCTTATAGTTTCGTTATTAAAGCTAACTACCATATTCTATTCCTTTATAACTAGCACAGAAATAGGAAATGGCTTTCCACAAAAAGCTCCTAATTCTTTACTATTACCATTAAATATTTCGATTTTACCATCTATCAAATTATTTTCTATATTTTTTCTAAATTTATCAGGAATGTTTTTAGCAATCACTACCA
>CAYRRN010000002.1:3526-23414 GCA_964426695.1 uncultured archaeon | reverse complement strand
TCACTACCATTTTAGTTTGATTATTTTTTAAAAATTTTAAGGAATTCTTATAGCCGAATATTACCTTACCTTTTTTTATAGAATCTTTAATTACATCTTCAAGCATTTATTCTTCCCCTTCGATTTTAGCGATTAATTCAAACATCCCCGTTCCACTTGGAATAACTTGCCCTATCATCACATTTTCGAATATTCCACGAAAACTATCAGATTCTCTTTTTATCGATGCCCTAACAAGATGTTTTATAGTTTCTTCGAAAGCTGCTCTTGCTAAAATAGATGTTTTAGCCCCAGCAACTCCATATCTCCCTACAGGACTAATTTCGCCGTTAAAAGTCATCATATCAGCAACTAACATGACATGCCTAATATCAACGTCTAACCCTTGCTCTTGTAATATTTTCATGGCTTCTCTGATTATGGCATTTCTAGCAGCTTCAATTCCTAATACTCTAAAGATTTCATGTATGTCGTTTGTGTAAGTTTTTTTCGCATCTACTTTTTTCATAGCAAGTACTTTTGGTAAATTTGATCCTATTGTGTTTATTATCCAATTATCTCCTTCTTTTTGAACTACAGCATTAGAAATGCCCTCTATACCACTAACCTTAACTTGTATTATCTTTTCTTTTAGTTTATTCAATTCTTTTACACCAACATCCCCTTTAACCATAAATACAATTTTATCTTGTTTTTCTTTGATTATCAAATCTTTAAACTTCTCTTTAACAGCTTTTATTACAGTTGGTATTCTTTTCTTATCATACAATTCCAATTCTATAGAATTTTCACCAAGGTTTATTGAAATTCTTTTCATCACATCTACAATCTTTTTTTCTATTATTTCTTCTGCTAAATTCGTCGCATCTTCTGCATTATTAAACTCACTTTTTAGAAATATCGTCATCATTGGTGTCTCAGGATTCTTTTTGGCATCGAATATTTCTATCAATCTAGGCAGACCATAAGTTACTTTAATTCCCGCAACTCCAGCAAAATGATAAGTTCGCATCGTCATTTGAGTAGCTGGCTCCGAAATACTCTGCGCCGTAATTATACCTATTACTTCTCCTGGCTCTACTCTACTACGAAAATATTCTTTTTTGACTTCGTCTTCAAGTAACTTTACTTGATCCTTCCTTAACTTCATTTCTTTGGCTACAATTTCTATTTCATCCTTTATTCTTTTTGGCAGTTCAACCAAATAATCTTCTTGCGATATCTCTGACATCTATACCCACCCTTTCTATTTTTGTAGTGTCTAAACCATCTTCCCAAGGTATAAATTGCACAATTCTATTTGCGCTATCCCTAACACTTCCATCATATTCCACTTTTAAGTCTTGCAGCGCTCCAACTAATCTTCTTTCCATGTAGCCAGAGTGCCTTGTCTTCAAAGACTTATCCATTAAAGATTCTCTACTATTTATTGCATCGAAGAAGAACTCAAAAGGAGTTAAACCATCTTTAAAACCTCTACTTACAAATCCTTTAGCTTCAAGACTTATATCTCCTTTTTTGAAATGAGGGAAAACTCTATCGTAATAACCCTTTTCTATTCTTTCACCCATAAGCATTTCTTGCCCAACCATAGCTGCCGTTTGAACTATGTTTACTATGTCGCCTCTAGCCCCACTTTTTGCCATTACTAATGTGGGATTTTCTTTCATGTGATTTTCTATAACTTTTTCTACATCGTTTAAGGCATTCCTTACCACAACTTTTATAGCATGCTCCAAACTTTCTTTCATAGTTCTACCCGATAAAACTTTTAGTTCACCTTTCTCATATTGCTCTATTAGCTTATTAACTTCTTTTCTAACTTTTTCAATTATGTTTTTTATTTCATTTTTTGCCTCTTTCGATAAATCTTGATCAGAAATGCTAATTGAGAAGCCACGACTCATAAGATAATATAATCCTAACTTAGTTATGTTGTAAATAAATCTTTTGCTAAATTCAGATCCATATGTTTTTTCTATTTTATTTAATAGCTTCCCACTCTCAGCTCCCACAGCAGCCTTGTCAATAACTCCTTGAACAAGCTTTCCATTCTCTATTATAACTTTTTCTCCGGCTTTTGATTTAAACTCTATAGATATATCTTTTGGTAAGAAAAGACTGAAAACTTCTTTGCCACTCATATACTCTTTATTTGGCACCTCTATTTCAGGATCTACAGCTTTCACTAATTGAACTACTTCACTTCTTTGGAATTTTTCATTCTTAGTTAACAAATAAAGACCGGTTATATGGTCCTTTACAGCACCAAGTATTAGGCCAGAGAATCTAGGACTTCTCATATGCTTAGGAACTCTAAGTAAGGTTTCAGCTTCTATCTGTGCCTCTTCGTTTTGTGGTATGTGAAGATTCATCTCATCCCCATCAAAATCAGCATTGTAAGGAGTAGTGGTTACAAGATTTAGTCTGAAAGTTTTAAATGGCATAACCCTAATTCTATGAGCCATTATACTCATTCTGTGAAGGCTAGGCTGTCTATTGAATATTGCAATATCACCATCTTTTATATGTCTCTCAACTATATAATTTGGAGCAATCTCTTTTGCTATCTCTTCTTTATTTTCTTCCGTTATTTTTTTCCTTCTCCCATCTGGCCTTATTACATAATTAGCCCCAGGCCAATTTTCTGGTCCATTAAGAACGTATTTTATCATCTCTTCTTTATTCTTTTCATTGACTCTCACAGGTATTGTTAATTCTTTTGCAATTATTTCTGGCACTCCAACCTCATCTATATCAATCATCGGATCAGGACTTATAACTGTTCTTGCAGAAAAATTAACCCTTTTGCCCGCTAAGTTTCCTCTAAATCTACCTTCTTTTGTTTTTAGTCTTTGAGATAAAGTTTTTAAAACTCTCCCAGACCTATGTCTAGCCGGAGGAACACCTGAAATTTCATTGTCGAAATATGTAGATACATGGTATTGTAAAAGTTCCCATAAGTCTTCTATAATGAAATCAGGGGCTCCCAATTCAATATTTTCTTTTAACCTATCGTTTATTCTAACTATATCAACCAGCTTATGCGTCAAATCATCTTCAGACCTTTCACCTGTTTCTAAAGTTATTGATGGCCTAACAGTTACCGGTGGAATTGGAAATAAAGTTAGAATAAGCCACTCCGGCCTAATGTTTATGTTTATTAGGTTTAAATCTTCATCAGGAATCTTTTCTAATCTCTCTCTTATTTGCATTGGATTTAAAATATCGTTATTTTCGAGAATTGTATAAGGCCTAATAAATTTTATTTTCTTTTGCTCTGTCTTGCAATAAGGACATTTCTTTTTTATATGTTTTATAATTTCCTTAAAGCTAGCTTTTCTTACTTTTATTTTTTCTAATTCCTCTTCTTCTACCAAAATCCTGCTACATTTCCTGCAAAATATTTTTAAAATTGCAAAAATGATTTTTGCATAGTGAACATGAAGGATAGGCCTGGTTAATTCAAGGTAACCAAAATGTCCTAAACATTCACCAACAGATCCTCCACAAGTTCTACACCTAACCCCAGGATCTACAACACCTAATCTCGGGTCCATTAATCCACCTTCTATCGGATAACCTTCTTGGTCATATAGCTCAGTTTTAGTTATTTTGGCTACCGCCATTTTTTTGATCATTTCCGGGCTTAATATTCCAAATTCAATCTTTTCTACCGCCATTTTAACTCTCCTTAACAAATATTCTCGGATATATTAACATACTCTTTAGCTCATCTAGCATTAGCTTAAAAGCATAGCTCATTTCAACATCAACAATTTTTACTTCTCCATCTATTGGGCAAATCTTTTTCTTTTTAATATGATCATATATAGCTACTAAACCACATTCGCTACAAATTGGAACAGTTGTTTTATCCGAGTCAAACCTCTCCTTTAATAACAATGCAGCACCATGCGCTATTAGACAATCTTTCTCCATTTCACCCAGTCTTAAACCACCTTCTTTCCCTCTCCCTTCTGTAGGTTGTTTTGTAAGTAGTGTAACTGGACCTCTAGCTCTAGCATGTATTTTATTAGAGACTAAATGATCTAGTTTTTGATAAAATGCGCTACCTATAAATATTTGGGCTTCAAACCTCTTTCCAGTTCTTCCATCATACATTACTTCTTTTCCATCATTCCTAAAACCGTATCTCTTTAAAACCTCTCTTAATTCTTCTTCGGGTTTAGGGTTGAATGCCGGAGAATATATAATTTTCCCAGAGCATGCGGCAACCTTACCTGCTAACAATTCTAATATTTGTCCCATTGTCATTCTGGATGGAATAGAATGAGGATTGAAAATAATATCCGGCACTATACCTTGTTCGGTAAACGGCATATCTTCTTGTGGAACTATTAAACCAATTACACCTTTTTGCCCATGCCTACTAGCAAATTTATCCCCTATTTCTGGAATCTTCAAATCCCTAACTACAACTTTTATAAGCTTAGTTCCATCAACAGTTTCTGTAATGAAAACTTTATCCACTATACCTTTATCACCATGCCTCAATCTTACTGATGTCTCACGAATATTTTCTATACCCGTTATGAATTGGTCCATGCTACCTAAAAATCTCAAAGGAGATACTCTCCCTATCAAAACATCCAGAGACTTGACAGGGGTTTCTGGATTAATTATGCCATCTTCTGGTAAATGCTTATAATCTTCTTCTCCAGCATACCCTCTAACTCCCGGTTCTGGTATACCTATTATATCTTCCTGTCCTCCCATGTACCTTTTTTCTTCAGCTTCATAAGTTCTATACATATAAGACCAAAACAAACCTCTTTGAATAGATGAAGCGTTTATAACTATAGCATCGTCCATATTATAGCCATCGAAGCAGGCAACAGCAACAATAACGTTTGCACCATTAGGATGTTTTTCGTAGTTCAAAACTTCATGAGAATAAGTTTGAACCAAAGGTTTCTGAGAGTAGAACATTACATTTGATTTAGAGTCGGGTCGAATAGCATAATTAGTAGAAAATACACCAATACTTTGCCCTACCATCTTTGCGCCGTAATTCACTCGATCTCCTCTATTAAATTCTGGATAAGGTATAAGCGATGCTGATAAGCCAAATATTGCTGAAGGGTCTAGTTCTAGGTGAGTATGCTCTTTGGTTAAATCTTTTTGGCTTAAAGCTATGTATGCATTTTCCTCCTCTTCAGCATCTAAATATTCTATAATCCCATTTTTGAGTAAATCATCCCAACCGATTTCACCTTTCTTTAGCTTTTCCAAATGCTCTTGAGTTAATTTGGGCTTTCCATCCTCTACAACAATTAAAGGTCTTCTAACTCTTCCACTATCTGATAAAATATGAACTTCATCTAAATGAGGATGGTAAGCTACGTTAACCTGATTAGATATTAAACCAATTCTCCTTTTTTCGCGAATTTCCCTAACTAAGTCTTGCGGATTGCTTGTTTCGCCGATATATTTACCATCTAAAAATATAATTGCCATAAAATCACTTTTTCAAAGTACTCATCAAACCTTTTCTTTCTTTTTCATTTAAACCTTTAGTTATCTCAGCCATTATTGCAAGATATTTTCTTAATCCTATAGTTGCACCTTCTGGGGTTTCGCTTACGCACAGCTTACCCCAGTGCGTTGGATGTAGCTCTCTTGCCTCAAAATGCTCTTGAGTTGAGGTCAATGGCGACAATACATTTCTCATATGAGATAAAGTTTTTATATAACTACCTCTCTCCAATCTCTGACTTATTCCTGTTCGCCCACCAACCCAAGTTCCTATAGCTAGTGCAGATACGATTTGGTTGGTCAAAACATTCGATTCAACTATAGCTTGCAAAGGCGGGAGTCTTCCCCTTTTTGTCAATTTCTGATAATTATAAGTAATTCTAGTTATTAGCCCCCATTTACCTAAAAGTATAGATCTTAGTAATATTTCTAAAAGGTCACCAGCTAATTTTAGTCTTTTATTAGAATAATGATCCAAATCATCATCTTCTATTTTTTTAAGATGTAATTTTATTATTTTCTCTATAGCTTTAGCTAAAAACATTGCTTTATCTATCCTATTTTCAGGTTCTTGACCTAAATGGGGTAAGAAGTATTTATCTATTAGCTTAGTCGCTCTATCTATTCTATATTCTTTTTGTGGTATTTTCAAATGTTTTCCTATTTCCTCCAAAGCCTCTTCCCTATTTTTTATTTCTACTTCGAATAGATTAGTGTAGAATTCTTCTTGTACCTCTGGGTCATGTGATATTGCTGCTATAATAGCTCTATCGTTATCCAAGCCTAAAGCTTTCAATAAAATTGCAGCTGGCAATCTAGTTACGTTTGCAAAACTCACAGTTATAATCCCATCGTTCCTCCTTTCAACTAGATGCCTTTGAATATAACCATCTTTTTCAGAATGAATCCTCGCTATTTCAGCTATGTTCGTGCTATTTATCTTTTCCACTATTATTCTATTAGAAGCAATTTCCTCAACTAAAACTAATATTCTTTCTGTTCCGTTAATTATAAAATATCCGCCAGGATCGTCAGGGTCTTCCCCACATTTTATTAATTCATCTCGACTCATCGTTGAAAGCGGACATATTTTAGATTTAACCATTACCGGCATATCACCAAAATTAACAATAACAGGCTCACTTTCTACATTGTTCAAAACGCTTGTAATTTCCACATACATAGGAGCTGCATAAGTTAAATTCCTTATCCTCGCTTCCATAGGTAGAATACTTCTAAATGAACCATCAGCCTCTTTTACGCTAGGCTCGCCGATTTTAAACTCACCAATCTTTAATTTTAAATCACCTAACTCTTCAACTTCAGGCTTTATAACACCAATTTCGCTAAGAACTTTTGGTATTCTTCTGGTTATAAAATCATTATAAGAATCTATCTGGAATCTAACAAAGCCTTTTTCTTTAGCAAAACATTTCAATAATTCTAAATATACTAAATTCATAAAAATCAACCTTTAATTACAACCCTATAATAAATTGTCTCTCCTGCAACTTCACTTTTTCTTTTAATTTTTATTACGTCACCTGGCTTGCAATTCAAGTGACTTATCGCAGGATCAGAAGATAATATTCTTGGTAATTGTTTGAGAGATATTCCGTATTTTTTAAGCAATTCTTCCTTTTCCTTTTCGCTAATAATTTCATGTTCAGGCACGAGCTCGTGATTTAGTATCTCCACTTTCTCCAATTAACCACCCTTTATTTCAGAATAATTAAATTTTTTTTCGAAATTCTATTATTATTAATCAATAAACTTCACCATTCGCGCGATGGTGTAGCCTTTAGGCTATGTATCTTATTATAAGTATTTATATCCTTTTAAACTTAACTGTTTTTCTTTTATAAATATTTTGAAGCGCCTCGGCCGGGATTTGAACCCGGGTCTTCAGCGTGACAGGCTGACATTCTAGTTATTTGTTCCTAGGCCACTAGACGACCGAGGCACTTGAATATCTTTAATTTGCGTTTTAAATTATTAAATACTAAACTATTCTAATTAATAAATTTTAGCTAACTAGAAGATAAATTTGGTTGGCAGCGTGCTAGAGTTCCCGTGGTCTAACACCACAGTACAACCTAGTACGCTGGGTGGTTTGACTTCTAGGTTCGGGAAGGGTCTAGGTCGTTCCCACCCGCTTTGGCCGCCAACCAATAAACTATTTTCTTTTTATACTTAAATTTTTATCCCCCCGGTGGGACTCGAACCCACAACCTACCGGTTTCTATTTGAGCGGCTACTAATTGTCAAGCACTTTCAAAAAACCGTGCTCATTACATCAGCGCTTAACTACAGCCGGCCGCTCTGCCAATTGCTCCTTTAAAGTTTGAGCTACAGGGGGATAATAAAAATAATTTTCAAATTCATTTTTATTTTTTTTGCAATAATAAACTTTTCGACATCTTCTCATTAATTTCTTTGCCCTTTACATATTTTAGAGTAGCTGGCGGTAAGTGAATTTTGCCCACTATATCAGCTATTGGCTCTATCCTATAAGTTAATATCCTTTCCTCTCTAGGTTTCAATGAGGCTAATTTCCATATCAATTCTGTTCCTCTACTCGTGATTTTCATACTTGGTCTTAAAGTATCAAATTTTTCTATCACTTTAGCTGTTCTTGGAACAAAATCTCTTATCACTATATCTTTTATTTCTTTAAGAGAATTGTTTTTGACTTCTAAAGTTATCAATATCTCTTTTCCTTTTAAAATAGGTCCTTTATGGGTGTGGTACTTTTTAATAGCCGGCGTAAAGGTGAATTTGTAGAAGAGATAAACTATTATTATAATTCCTAACAAGCCAGCCCAAAGGTTCCAAACTCTAAAGTTATATTTTATTAAAATTTCTTCTCCAGGTGATAATGATATTTGCCACTTATATATTACTCTGTCGCCTATAGGAAGAGTGTAAGTTGGTTCTAATTCTGGATCAAAAAAGCTGGTTGCGAAGCTTGGTAAAGATTCTGTATAATTGAAATTTTCTACTAATACATTCCCCTCGTTTCTTATTTTAACTAGAATTGTTGAATAAAGTATGCCATAAGAGCTTGATTTTTCAACAATTATTTTATCAGAAATTTCTTTGAGAGTTATTTCTTTTGCCGTAATACTGCTAACAACTTTATTTAGCTTATCCCTCAATTCCGAATAAACAACATATTTTCCTGGCGTAGCGTATTTTTCGAAGAAATAACTATAGTTGTAAATTTTTGTGGATCTTGATGGTATCGATTTTATAAAATCATCATAAATTTTAATTACTTTATTATCTTTACTAACAAAAGTTTTTAAGTAATATTCTTCAGAGGGGGCTAAGGCATAGTTTGTAATACCTACTGATATAGTTACTATATCGTTAGGTTCTAAGATTGTTTTGTCTATAATTAATGAAGAAATTGCAACTGAAACTCTTCTTTCAGAAATTATAACTACGTTATTAGAAGAACTTGCAGGAAAATCTATTGAAGAGACTGTTATTCCCAAAGATTGCGGAACTTTATCCAAAACATCGCTAGAAGCTATTAAACTTATTTTTACGGTTTTTGTCTCACCAGGAGAAAGGTATACAGAATTCTTTTCAGGAACGATAATTATGCCAGTTAAAGATGTGGGAAATATTGAAATTAGAAAAGTGCTACCTTGATTTAATTTGTTGGTTATAGTAACTTCCATGACCTCTGTGCTTTCTGCCATTATTCTTATAGTTTGCGGGAAAACAGATACCTCTATACCTTGGGCTAAAGATTTTTGCGAAAATAGTATGAAGCCTAAAAGGAATAATATTAAAATTTTTTTCAAATAATCACCTAAATAAATTTGTTGTTTTAATATTTTAACTCTTTCTACCTAAAGATTTCCTAATTCTCTTTTTCTCTAAAAAATCTTTCAAATATTCTATCAAAGGCTTTAGCTCTACTTCATACTTTCTACCATAGAGATTTAGTGAGGTTAAATTTTCATAGGGAATTCTATCAATTTCTCTTTCTTCAGCAGAATATCCAATAGGTATTATTGTCATAGGCTCTAAATATTCTGGTAAATCTAGTAATTTTTTTATTTCATCACTTTTAAAATTTCTAATAAGGGTTGAGCTTAAACCCAAAGCATACGAACACAAAATTATTATCATAGAAGCAAATGACGTATCCTGGATTGCATATTTTTTTCCTTTTTCTCCATATTTCGTTGATATAGCTTCTATATCCGCGCAAACAACTATACATACAGGCGCCTCTTTCAAAATTTTTTCATCATAAGAGAGTTCACTAATTTTTTCTTTCAAATTATCGTCTTTTACAACTATAAATCTCCATTCTTGAATATCTCCTGCAGAAGGTGCATGAGTTGCAGAATGTAAGATTAATCCTATTAATTTATCATCTATTTCCTTTTTTTCAAATTTCACGGCTATTTTTCTTTTTAATATTGCTTCAAAGATATTCATAAGTCTCTAAAAGAAAATTATAAAAAGATAAATTTAAATTAGGTGCTATAATGGAATACAACGTCTTAGCAAATTATTACGAGCGGCTAGAGGCGGTGAGCTCTAAAATAAAAAAAACTGAAATTTTAGCTGAACTTTTTTCAAAAGTCCCTTCAGAAATATTGCCAAAAATAGTTTTATTAGTTCAAGGTATTGTTTATCCTAAATATACAGGTTATGAATTAGGAATAGCTTCGCAAATGATGATTAAAGCAATTTCCCAATCTACTGGATTCAATCAAGAAGAAGTAGAAAAAATATTCAAAAAAACTGGAGATTTAGGGCTAACAGCTGAGGAATGTTTGAAAAAAAGAAAGCAATCAACGCTTTTCAGAAAGAAGTTAACAATAAATGATGTTTTTGATAATTTAAGAAAGCTAGCTACTATAACTGGAAAAGGCTCTCAAGAGAAAAAGTTGAAAATAATTTCAGAACTTTTAGTTTCCAGCAAGCCAAACGAAGCCCGCTACATAGTAAGAACTATATTGGAAGAGCTTAGAGTAGGGGCTGCAGAAGGAATAATAAGAGATGCTATAGTTAGAGCATTTCTTATAGATGAGAAATCTACTAAGGAAGAAAAGGAAAAAGCAGAAGAAGCTGTTGATTATGCATGGAATATAATTTCAGATTTTGGAGAAGTTGCTAAAATAGCGAAGGAAAAGGGTGTTAGTGGGTTAAAAAAGATAAAAATACAAGTTGGCAAGCCAATACAAGTTATGTTAGGCTTAGCTGCTAAAAATATTGAGGAAGTCGTTAAAGAATTCGGAACTATTGCTGCTGAATGGAAAATGGATGGCATGCGAACCCAAATTCACAAGAAAGGCAATGATATTTGGATTTATACTAGAAGATTGGAAGATGTGACCAAGCAGTTCCCAGATATTGTTGAGCTAGCAAAAAAATGTTTGAGGCCAAAGGAATGTATAGTAGAAGGAGAAACTTTGGGAATTGATATTAAAACAGGATATCCCATACCATTCCAAAAACTAAGTCAAAGAATACACAGAAAATACGATATTGAAAAAATGGTTAAAGAAATTCCCATACAAGTTAACTTGTTTGATGTTGTTTATGTAGATGGGGAAATACTTATAGATAAAACTTTTGAACAAAGAAGAAAAATTTTGGAGAAAATTGTAGATGAAATACCAAATAAATTCCAATTAATTAAGCAAATAGTTAGCAATGATGTGAAAGAATTAGAGAGATTTTATAATTATGCTTTAAAATCTAAGCAAGAGGGCTTGATGCTGAAGGTTCTTTCAGCACCTTACACCTTTGGCAGGCACGTTGGTACGATGTATAAAATTAAGCCTATAATGGAAACTCTGGATTGTGTTATAGTGGGAGCTACATGGGGCGAAGGATCGAGAGCAAAATGGCTAACAAGCTACGAGCTCGCGATAAGAGATGATAATACGGGAGAGTTTTTAAGATGCGGGATGCTTTCAACAGGCCTGAGCGAAGAGGAATACGAAATGATTACATCTATGCTGAAAAACTTGATAATAGAAGAAAAGGGGAAAAATGTAAAAGTAAAGCCAAAAATAGTTATAGAAGCTGGATATCAAGAGATACAAAAGTCTCCTAATTACGAATCTGGCTTTGCGCTTAGGTTTCCAAGATTTATAAGAATAAGAGACGACAAAGGGCCTGAAGAGGCTGATACGCTTGAAAGAATTAAATCTTTGTATAAAAGCCAAGGAAGGTCTGGTTAATAAAAGAAAAACTTTTATTTTTAACTGTAAAGCCTAAAACTTAAAAGCTTAAATTGATAAATCACTACTTAGTAATTAAGTGGTAATATGCTAGCCTCTAATAAAGTGCTTGACGCTTTAAAGAACATAGGTCTAAACCTTTACGAAAGAAAATTGTGGGTAGCTCTTCTAGCACGCGGCTCTTCTACTGCCGGCGAACTTGCGAATTTGGCAGGAGTTCCTAGATCAAGAGCTTATGATGTTTTACAAAGCTTAGCAGAAAAAGGATTTGTCATAGTTCAAACAGGAAAGCCAATAAAATATATTGCCATTGAGCCCGAGGAAGCTTTGGAGAGATTTAAGAAAAAGCTTAAGGAAGATTTTCTTTTATATGAACAAAGAATTGATGATCTAAAGAATTCGCCGATAATGAGAGAGTTAATCGAAATACATCAACAAGGTTTGAAGGTAATTTCTCCAGAGGAAATAACTGGAGCTATAAAGGGCAAGTTTTCTGTTTTACAGCAATTGGATTCGATGTTTAAACAAGCAAGCGAAAAAATTAAAATATTAACAACACCAGAAGGTCTGAATGATTTAGTGGAGCATCACTTAGATATTCTTAACAAAGCTAAATCAAGAGGAGTTGATATACAAATAGTAACTACATCCAACGAAAAGTCGATGGATGCGATAAAAGCTTTGTCTTCCATAGCTGAAATAAGATATGCCAATGAAAAAGAAATTCCTGTCTCTGGAAGGTTTGCAATAATTGATGGCAAGCAGTTGGTATTTCATTTAACAGATCCAAAAGTACATGCTAGCCAAGATATGATAGTTTGGAGCAAGAGTGAGCATGCAACTAAAAATATCCTAGAACCATTATTTAATTTGGTTTGGAATAGTTCTAAACCTATTAGTTAATTTTTGATTCAGATTTTATTTTTTCTAAAAAGTCTTCAAATTTAACTTGATAATCTATTTTTCCTTCCCTACTTCTTACAGTTATGGTGTTGCTTTTTTCCTCTTTTTCCCCTAAAATTATCATATAAGGAATTTTAAAATTCTGGGCTTTTCTTATCCTATATTCAATAGTTCCTTCGAAATCGTAATCAACCCTTATTTGGTTTTTTTCCAAATTCTCTACTATTTTTTTAGAATAGCTAATTGTTTTCTCAGAAATTGGTAATACTCTAACTTGTATAGGTGAAAGCCATACTGGAAACTTTCCTTGATAATGTTCGACTAAAATTCCTATAAATCTTTCTATGCTTCCATAAATAACTCTATGGATTATAACTGGCCTGTGAAGTTTACCATCCTTACCAATATAATTTAAATCAAATCTCTCGGGCATGAAAAAGTCTAGTTGAACAGTCGCTAGCTGCCAGCTTCTATTTAAAGAATCTTTTATATGAAAATCTATTTTAGGTCCGTAAAAAGCGCCTTCTCCTTTATTAATCTTGTATTTAATCTTGTTTTTCTTCATTGCATTTGCTAGAGATTTTTCAGCTAGCTCCCAAATTTCATCACTACCTATATATTTTTCTGGTTTAGTTGAAAGTTCCACACTATAAGAAAATCCGAAAATTTTGTAAAAATAATCTATCAATTCAATTACTCTACTAATTTCTTCTTCAATATTTTCTTTATCTACAAAAATATGCGCATCATCTTGAGTAAAAGTTCTCATTCTGAATAAACCAGCTAAAACGCCGCTTAGCTCGTTTCTGCTAACTAGGCCTAATTCAGCTAACCTTAAAGGCAAATCTTTATAGCTTCGAGTAGAAGATTTAAATACCAATATTGCTCCCGGGCAATTCATGGGCTTCAATGCATAATCAACATCTTCACCAGAAGTAAAGAACATCAGATCTTTATAATTTTCTTCGTGTCCACTAATTTTCCAAATGTCGCGATTAAGGAGTATGGGAGTAATTATTTCTAAATATCCTCTTTTTTTGTGTTCCTTTCTCCAAAAATCTATCAAAATGTTCCTTAATATTACCCCTTTATCAAAAAAGAAAACAGTTCCTGGCCCAAATTCTGAAAACATAAATAATTCTAGTTTAGGACCTAAAATCCTATGGTCATTTTCCGATAACTTTTCGCTTTGAATAGAAGGCTTTTTACCAACTCTCTTTACCTTTTCATATATTTCTTTAGTTTTTTTAGCAGAATAAACTCTAAGCGTTTCAGCTAAAGGATGAGCTTTTAAGCTTAAAGTAAATTTTTTGTTCCATCCAAAAGGTGCTCTGTAAACTTCTAATTTTTTTTTCTTTATTTCTTCCTCCATTTTTATCAATAAATTTAAGGCTATCTCTGGGTCAGCTAAGTTTTGGCTTAAATGGGCATAAGGATAGATCAAAATTTTTTTTACTTTGAGTTTATTTGATGATTCCACAATTTCTTTAACAGCCTCTTTAACTAAATTTTCATTATCATCTTCTTCTACACAAGTAAACAGTACCAAACAATTTTCAACTTTATATTTCTTTTTTTCTATATCTTCAGCGTACCTTATCTCTTTTTCTATAGGCTCATATTCTATGAAATCTACGTGCTGCTGCAATACTTTCATCTTATTCACTTATTTCTTCTATTATCGGTTTGTCTAGCTTAATTATATCTTCCATTTTAATCTCTATTAACTTATTTACTTCCCCTCCTCCAGCAAAAACTTTGTCTAGGCTCGATGCTTCTTTGTCCAATAAAATCCTTTTAATATTTTTATGGAAAACAGGGCTAACAGCTCCAACTTCATAACCAGAATATTTTTTCACTTCTTCAGGGTTTGCAAGCCTTACATCTTTTATTTTCAAAACTTTTTTTATTTTCTTAAAATCGACTTTTTTAAAAGATTGTAAAATAACTATTAATGGCTCATTATTCGAATCTATAAGAACCAGGCTTTTAACAATTTTTTCTTTTGGTACCTTTTCAGCAGCTTTCAAAGAAGTTTTTACATCATCTTCAAATTCATGCAACTTAAACCAGACATTATTTTTTTCAAGGAATTTAGCCAAAGTTTTTGAATCGAAAATTTGTTTGTTGCTCACCTATCATTTTTATCTACAAAAATCTTAAAATTTCAAGTTTATAAATTTTATACAACAAAGCCCCGTCGTCTAGTGGTCAAGGACGCGAGGCTCTGGATTTTGGTGAAACCTCGAAACGGCAGTTCGAATCTGCCCGGGGCTATTTTAATTGCAAAAAATAGCTAACACTTTTTTGTTAAATTCTTTAACTTTTGTTTTAGAAAGTTTATCCTATCTTGTATAGCCTTAGCTTCTCTAACACTTTTTGCAGAAAAAAGAGACATTTGGGCTAAATATAATTGATATTGTAAAACTCTTTGGTCCTGCAAAGGGTCAATTTTACTAATCTTTTTATTCATTTTAACTACCCTTTAGTGGTATATTAAGAACTTATGTCTTGGGTATTTATAAATATTACTATTCTGTAGTAGCGAAATGCTTATAAAACAAAGTAAAATTTTTTATCTACTTTTTTTTATCTCTCTTATCTAGAAATTCTTCGTAAGTGTCGAAACCATTTTTTTAAGCAATTTGGGCAAATCTCTTTTCAATTCACCAACAAAACCAAATCCTTTAAAGGTTAAAACTGTATAGAATTCAACCAAAGTGGCACCACTTTTTAAAAATTCATATGCGTCTCTAGAGCTATAAATACCCCCAACTCCTCTTATTAACAAATCAGGAAATAAATCGTGGAAATTTTTGATTGCTTTTAGTGCATATGGTTTTAGTGGTTTACCGCTTTCTCCTGCAGTTGGGAATCCAAAATCTCTGGCCTTTTTCTCAAAAACTTTCTTATCTACTTTTCTGGCATTTACTAATACTATACCATCGATATAATCATGACAAGCTTTTATTTGTTTTAAAATTTCTTCCTTCTCATTATCATTTTCATAAGGCGGAAATTTTACAAACTTTAACTTGCCTTTCGCTCTATCTTTAAGATCTTGGACAGCCATTTGAAGAATTTCTGGATTTCTTAAAATTTTCAATTCGTATGTGTTAGGAGAGGAGGGATTATATGTAAAACCTTCGCAATATGGATTTAGCGTATCTACAATTTTCCTATTTTCATCCATAGCCAAATCTATATTACCGTTTACAGGTATACCTGAATAACTTACGAATATGGGAATTCTATACTCTTTTGGAATCCTTATATATTCATCCAGTTTATCTCTGCAATATTCTACTCCATAACTGTTAAAACCAAGAGCATTGTAAAGGGCATGTTTTTCATTATCTACTACTAACCTTGGTTTGGGATTACCTTCTCTAGGTTTATCAGTTATCGTTCCAACTCCGCTATAACCAAACCCGAAATAAGATAGGTGTTTTATTATTTCACAATTCTTATCAAAACCATCATCTAACCCAAAAGGATTTCTAAATCTATATCCATTTAAATCAAACGACAAAGAATTATTTTCATCAAATTTTAGATTCTTCTCAAATGAACCTTCCCAACTGTTTAATATTTTCAAAATCTCCTTATGTACCTCTTCCGGTTCTTTATACCTAAAATAAAGTAGTTTCTAAAAAGTTTCTCGAATAGAAAAGTATTCTTACTAAATTCTAATATTATTTTTTCTATCATAGATTGAATACCTATTTTAATCTAAAATTCACGATTAGATTTATAAATATGTTTCTTAAAACTTTTTTGATTTGGGTAGCTTTTTCTTAAAAAGATATATTTTTGTAAGGTGAAGTTAATTTAGGATTAGAAAAATAAATTTAAATTATGTCAAAATCCTACGAAAAAATTTTTGAAAAGGTTTTAAAGAAAATTAAACCTAAGAAAGATGAAAAAGAAAAAATGGAAAATCTTGCAAGAAAATCATTAGGAATAGCAGAAAAAGAAGCGAAAAAATTTAGCGCAAAAGCTATGCTTGCTGGCTCTATTACAAGAGATACGTGGCTTCCTGGAAAGTTAGAGTTTGATGTTTTTATTTTATTCCCAGAAGAAATGGATGAAAAGGATATGGAAAAATATGGTTTAGAAATAGGCAAAAAGGTTATAAGGCAATTAAAAGGTAAGTGGAAAATAGAATACGCTGAACATCCTTATGTGCATGGTGAGGCAGAAGGCGTAGATATTGATATAGTTCCTGCCTACGAACTAAAAAGTTTAGAAAAGATTAAAAGCGCAGTAGATAGAACACCATTTCACGTTCGCTACATGGAAAAAAATTTATCCATAAATCAGTCAGACCAAGTCAGGCTTTTAAAACAATTTTTGAAGGCTATAGATGCGTATGGCGCTGATGCAAAAACTTTGGGTTTATCAGGCTATTCATGCGAGCTTTTGATAATAAAATATAAAAACTTTTTAGAAACTTTGAAAGCAATTTCAAAATGGTCACCAGGTGAAATAATAGATATAGAAAATTTTTATAACCCAAAAGATTACCCAAAGCTAAGGAAAAATTTCAAATATCATCCTTTAATATTAATTGATCCTACAGATAAAAACAGAAACACGGCCTCAGCTCTATCTACAGAAAAATTTTTTAGGATTATAAAGCATGCTAAAAATTTTTTAGAAGCTCCATCTGAAAATTTATTTTTTAAAAAGCCAATTAAACCAATAACTGAAAAAGAACTTTTAAAACATTTGAAACATAGGAAAACCCAATTATTAATAATTAAATTTACTCCTCCAAAAGCTGTTCCAGATGTTATTTGGCCACAATTGAGAAAGTTTGCAAATAGGCTGCAAAGCATACTAGAAGAAACTAAGTACGAATTCAAAGTTTTTGGTAAAGATGTTTATACTAACGAGAAAGATTTGGCAATAGTTCTTTTGGAAATGGAAATTTTTGAGCTACCTTTTATTCAAAAAAGAATAGGGCCGATTGTTTTTGATTTAGATGACTCGAAAAGATTTTTAGATAAATACAAAAATTCAGCTTTATCGCTTTACGTCGAAAATAACTTTTGGGTTGCTGAAATAAGAAGGAAATTTTTGACTGCAAAGGATAAGCTAATTGATAGCCTAAATAAAGATTTGGAAATACTTAAAGCTAAGGGAATACCGAATCTTATAGCTGAACAAATTAGTAAAAAGGGTTTTCAAGTTTTTTATGGATTGAAAAAAATTTATAATCTTACTAAAAAAGATAAAAATTTTGGAATGTTTTTAAGAAATTATTTCGAAAAAGAAAGTTTGGTATAAATAAATTAAAGCTTAATTTTAATTCATGATGGTCATAACTTTTTTGGGCACTGGCTCAGCAATACCTAGTAAAGATCGAAACCATCCTGCCATAGCTTTAGAATATTATAGCGATGTTAAGTACACAATGCTTTGGGATTGTGGCGAATCAACTCAAATTCAATTACAAAAAGCTAAAATAAGCTTTATGGATATAGATAAAATTTTCATAACTCATTGGCATGCAGACCATTTTGCTGGATTAATAGGCTTAATACAAACTATGAATTTGGAGAAGAGAAAAAAAGAGTTGAAAATTTTTGGTCCAGAAGCTGAAAAGTTCGTTTCGGATATCGTAGATTTGGGTTATTTTGGATTGAGATTTCCAGTAAAAGCTATAAACGTTCATTTTCATGGAGATGAAATAATTAAAATTGATGAAACAAAAGATTTCGAGATATTATCTATACCAGTTCTGCATACAGTACCTGCAGTTGCATATTGTTTTAAAGAAAAGGATAAGTGGCGAATAGATGAGAATAAATTGAAAAAATTGGGTTTAGCTAGGGGAAGATGGCTAAAAATATTGAAAAGTAAAGGAGTAGCTAATTATAAAGGAAAGGAAGTTAGGATAGAAGATATAGCTATAAAAAAACAAGGATTAAAAATTGTTTATACAGGCGATACAAAGCCGTGCGATAACGTTGTTAAGATTTCTAATGGAGCTAACTTACTAATTCACGACGGAACATTTTTGGAAGCAAATGAAGTTAAAGGCAAGGCTCATGCAGATGTAAAAGAGGCGGCGAGAATAGCAAAAAAAGCTAAAGTTGAGGAACTAATACTAACAAACATAAGCAGAAGGTATAGGGATTTGAAAGAAATAGAGAATGCTGCAAAGAAAATTTTTGAGAATTCTAGGGTTGCGTATGATTTAATGAGAGTTGTTTTGAAAAGTTAATATTTTGATTTTCTTTTCTTCTTTATATACTCATAAACTTCTAAAGTACCAGGAACTAATTCTTTATTTTCATAAATTTCACTTTCATTAAAAAATTTATAATCTTCTATTTCCTCACTTTTTCTTAGAATTGAATGATTTTTTATTTTTGCTGTAAAAGGTTTTACTATCCATAATATATTCAAATCATGGTCAATTATTCTGACATTTTCAAAATATTCTAAATTTTCTATGTCGTTTTTACTTAAACCAACTTCTTCAAAAAGTTCGCGATAAGCAGATTCTAAAGGTTTATTATTTTCTACATGCCCAGATATTCCAGTCCACTTTCCAGGATAAAATTCTTTCTTTTCACTCCTTTTTACAAGTAAGGTTTTGCCATTTTCATCTTTTAAAAAAATCAAAACAACATATCTTTTTTCCATAATTTTTAAGATGCTAGAAAAAAATAAAAGGCTAGTAAGCTACCATATTATTTCGTAATAGTTGAAAAGAGATTCAATAAAACCTAGAGTTCTGGCCAAGGTTTCTATAAGCATGAGTAAGATCAGATTCAAGGATATTTTTTCTTTTTTTATAAATTCTAAAATTACTTTTAATAACAAGGAAAACTTTTGACTACTCGTTTCAAAACCATATTTTCTCTTAATTTGCATGTGCCCATCAAAAATTCTTTTCCTTTGATTGAAAAGTTGTTTTAGGCTATTTGGCACTTTAGTGAAGCCATATGCTCTAGGCTCGTATATAATTCTATAACCAGCTTTTTTTATCTTATACTCAATAAAAACTTCATCAGCCACAACTCTAGGAAAATTTTTAAAAATTTTTCTGAAGGCGCATATTTCAGTACCTTTGGGGTTTTTTAAGCATAAGATGTGATGGAGCTCCCATATAATTCTTGAAAATCTGTAAATATTGCTATTTTTATCTGCTATTGGTCTACCAACAACCATGCCAACATTTGGATTTTCAAAATGATTTAATAAATATTTTAAAAAATTTTTTCTAATTCTCAAATCCGAGCTCAGCATGACAA
>CAYRRN010000002.1:1688-3516 GCA_964426695.1 uncultured archaeon | reverse complement strand
TCATTATGCAACTAATCAAATTATAAATTCTCTTACTTTCATTGTATGAAGGTATTAGTATTGAAAATTTTCCCATATTAATCTTGCCAATGCCCTCGCTGGGATTTGAACCCAGATTAGTGGTTTTTCACTGATCCGCAAACCACCGTCCTTTCCAGCAAAATCCAGGTTAGACTACGAGGGCACAATATAAATATAAATTTTTTGAAATTAATAAGTGATTTAATGTTTAAATGCAGCACATGCAAGTTTCCAATAGAATCTAAAAAGTATTTTGTTAGGTTTAAGTGCCCCAATTGCGGAGAAGTAGAGATAGTTAGATGCAATACATGTAAAGCTTTAAGCAACAAATATTCTTGTCCAAAATGTCTATTTACAGGCCCATAGGTTTTATTATGTCAAAGGTTTTAGTTTCTATTAGAGTGATGCCCAAAGATTCAAATGTTGATTTAGATCTGTTAGAAAAAATAATACAAGAAGCTATTTCGCCTGAAAAGTTGGAGAGAAAACCTATAGCTTTTGGTATAGTGGCTTTTGATTTAGTAAAAGTTGTAGAAGATAAGGAAGGAGAGATAGATTTAATCGAAAATAATTTGAAAAGTATAGAACTAGTTGGTGAAGTAGAGGTAACAGAGGTTTCTAGAGTATTTATTTAATTTTTTAAGTATAATTTTCAAATTTTTATTATGTCGAAAAGAAATTGGAAGATAGCGATCTTTTGGTTTCTTGGATCTTTATGCATGCTTTTCGCTTCTATGATTGCGGGCAACTTGGGGAAGGGAGAAAGTTCTGGGATAAGTTTTACATTAGCTTTTTTAGTTTCTTTATTTCTTTACTTAGTAGCAGGAATTTTATGGATTTCTGTAGCTCTAGCTGTTAAACATATGAGAGAAGAATTTTTAACTATCTAAGCATAATCCATGTGAAATCTTGTCTTGATAATTATATATTGAGTGAGTTCTTGGGTAAAGCTATAGTTGTTGATTCTTCAAAAGCAACTACGAATAAGGCTCTCTATAGTGGATATGCTACAAAAAGTCTATGTTTGTCCTTACCTTCTAATTCTTCCAAAATCCTTTTAATTATAATTTTTTTTGGGTCAGGCATCATTTGTATTCTATCTTGAATTTCTTTAAAACTTTCAAATGGTTTTTTCTTTCTTTCAGAAATTATATTCCACATATGTTTTTTTCCAATTCCGGGCAAAAGCTCTAAACTATGGACGCGAGTAGTTAACGGTCCTGATCTATTAAAAAAATCAACAAACCTCTTTTCCTCTTTTCCTATAATTTCTTCCAAAACTTCTTCTAAAATATCTTTTGCATAACTTGTTAAATCTTTGTAGGTTATTTTTCCTCTTATATATTTGACTTGATCTCTTTTTCCCTCGCCTATATATAATTTATCTTTGGGCTTTACGAAAATTCCATCTTTTATTACAACCTCTAAAAGGTTGAAATATCTCTCCCCTATAGTTTGAGCTAGTGGTTCTGCTCTTCTATCACCAGGCTTACCGTGCGGAAGAAAATCTAGTACTATAACATATTCATCTTTTGCTAGCATAGAACCACCTTAATTTTTAAAACTTCTTTACTGCTTCTAGAATTAAGGTTAAATCTTCTTCTGAAAATGTTGTGTAATCTTTATGAAGCACAGCCCTAAGGTCATCCCTATCTTGGGGCAAAAAATTAGCTATAGCTATTATATGTTTTTCTCTTAAATTAGGTATTTTTTTCAATTCTTCTATCAATTTTTTTGTATTTTCTGCATCGAGCTTAACAAACTTTTTTAAAATTTCCAAAGAGTTTTTTTGTTCATAATTAAGTTC
>CAYRRN010000002.1:0-1678 GCA_964426695.1 uncultured archaeon | reverse complement strand
TTCTAAAATTTCTTTAGCTTCGGAATCAGTTATTAATTCTTCTTTAATAACTTCCATAAAACCACTTTTCCTAAATTTACTTTAATTTCTCACAATTTAAAAGTTTATAAATTGATTATTTTAAAGGTTTTAGATGCTCAGGCGCGACTATTACTTTCTTTAATTTCTTTCCATCTAATACTTCAACTAGGTAGCATCTCCCCCTTTTACCTACTACTTCACCAACCTTACCTTTAAAAATTGGATGCGGAAGCCCGGAATGTGAAGATGGCTCAATAGATATAACAACTTTTTGTCCTAAATCGAACTCTTGCAAAAATTTTGTTATCGCTGGCCTATATCTTGGCTTTTGGGCTAATTTTTTTCTTGTTTTTGCCCTAAAGCCCTTATATTTTTGAACCATAAAATCACTTAGTATGTATTTTTATAACATCTAAACTTATCTTTTTAACTTTATTATTTAATATTTCCGCTATACTTGGTTTTGTTCTCCCTTCATCACCATTAATTAATTCTTTTATGTATAGCCCTGATTCAGCCCTAATCTTTAGCTCTAAAGTTTTCTTATCTATAATTTTCCAAGATATCTTCTTAACCTTTCTTTTCCTTATTTTATCAGACCTTCTGTGTAAAACTCTCAAAGGAGTTTTTTGAAGTACGGGCTCTATCTCCAAAGACTTTATATTTTTTAGCTTATCTTTATCAATTTCATTTTCAAATTTCACTATGGCTAAATAAGTTTTGTCCCAGCGCTCCGATTTTATCTTTTTTATAAAATATTTTTCCACGAATTTTAATTTTCTGACTTTAACTTTTTTCGATTTATTGATTTTTTTCTGAATTTCTTTTAGTTTAATTTTCCTTTTTATTGGTTTTTTCAATTCTATTACAAAAGGCCTCCAGGCTAAGTTCCTAGCATCTATATCTTCTCTACCAGCGCTGTGAAATGCAGTTTTTTTAGCTTTGCTAGATTTAATAAAAGGCTTCTCTATAATTTCTTGAACAGAAGTTTTATACATCTTTCCAATACCTTTACATTTTAAGCATCCCTTACCTTTACAATTGCTACAAATCCATTTTGATTGCGGAATACCGCGAACTAGTTTCTGATATTCTCCATAAACATACAAACTTTTCATCTGAATTTTTATATTTTCGCTTTCTAAATCAACTACAACTGTTAAATCTGGATTCTTTGGGTCAAATTTTTTCCCAGTTTTCTTTTCTATTATCTTCCCAATTTCCCTATTTATTTCAGATTTTATTGATTCTGCATACTCAATTCCAATTATTTCCCAAATTTTTTCCTCATTTTTAGTTAATTCGCTATAAACTACACTTCCAACTAAGTAAGTTTCGAATTCTATTTTACTTATTTTTTTTATTATTTTGTTTGCTATATCTTCTAATTTTTCCTTGAAAAAATTTTTACATACGCTGCAAACTTTTGCTTCTTCCCATTTTTCTTTCCATTCAATTTTTTTATCGTTTTTTATAAGTTCTCTAATAATCTTTCCGCGAGAATAATTGCTTAAGCCATGACCCACCATCCCAAAAGCTCTTCCCAAACAATTGTTGCATAATCCTAAATCCAAAACTTTTACTATTTTTTCTTTAATTTCATTTTTTTCAAACAAATCCAAAGGAAACTCTACTTTTTTCATAATTTAAATTCTTT
>CAYRRN010000001.1:55208-56289 GCA_964426695.1 uncultured archaeon | reverse complement strand
TTATTCTTGAAGCTAATGTACCCGCACTAATATACGAATTCGGCTCTGGGCAAATAGTAAGGAAAAAATGGGGTAGGGGCGAGGAAATTCATCTCGTTGATGATGTGCACTACTTTTTAGATAGATGTAGAAATGAAGAAGATTTAGCTGAATTTAACACAATACTTGAGGAATGTGATCAAGGAAGTATAGTAGTTAGCGAGGAACCCTTAACTGCTTATGTCACCTCTCCCTATTTAAGGAGGCTCGGACGCGAGTATGAAAGATTTAGCAGGCTTGTTAAAAAATTCGGAGGTTATAACCCTTTTAAGGAAAAACCAGAAAATCTAGCGATAGAGATTGGGCCTTTTGATTCCAACGAAGCTATGAGATTCCTCGGTGCTTTGTTTAAAAATGCGATTAATGTGGGGATATTAGTAACCTTAAATGAATACAGAAAAGATTACCCATTGTACAAGGGTCATTTTACTGACTTAGACGTATCCAGAAATCCGAGGAGCTTAATAAGAATAAAGAAAGTTCTCTCCAAATTTGAAAATTTCGACGTTGAAGCAGCTAAAAATTTAATAGAATCGAGCATTCAAAACCTAAATAGAAGTAAAAAGATTATTTTAAAAACGATTTCGGAATGCATGATGGTAAGTTCGATTGGAGATGTGATTAATATAACTTTAAACACTAGGCCAGGTAAAGCAGAAATAATTTGGAATTACTTACTCAAAGATAGGATGCCTAATTCAGGCCATATCAAAATGCAGAGGTACTTAGAGACTGCTCTTACAAACTACCTTTATAACATTTAAAAATTTATGAATTTATTTTTAAACCTAAATATTGAATTTTTTATAGCTGTTACTCAAAACAGCATTCTAGAACCTCTTTCAATGTTTTCTTAAACTTTGATTTAAAACTACTTAACTTTTTTTCCAATTTTTTTAGTATTTCTATCACCTTTCATTTTCTGTAATAACCAAAATATCGCATAGAGATCAAATGCTGATTTGTAATATTTTGCTGCTTCATCAACATCACTTTCGAGATATTTAGCGCCTGTTTCCATTAATCGCATTATGGATGAGAT
>CAYRRN010000001.1:51098-55198 GCA_964426695.1 uncultured archaeon | reverse complement strand
AAAAAATGTAAATATTCCAATTTATTTGTTTTCATGAAAGTAAGAGCCAAATGTTCTTCTATGCTAATAAGATTCATGACTGCAAAAAATAAATCTTCCTCTTTAGCTATATCGCTTGGGCTTCTTTTCATTTATATCAGTCCTAGCAAATAAAATAAGTATGAAGTTAAAAATAGAAAAATTAAGGTAATTATAATAACTTGAAACGGAAAATAACTCTTGCCTCCATTATGATTTCTTAGCCAATTATTGAAATAAAATGAGAATAAAGTAACTATACTACCTATTAAAAAACCTATCAAAATTTTATCCACCCCAAATAAAAGATAATGTTCGAATTCGTTACCCAATATACCTGCGAAGTAAAAAGTAAGAATAGTCAAAAGAATCGAGGAAAGAATTATTATTGAAGATTGGAATTTCAAATATTCTTTCCTTTTTTTATTCTTTAAAATTCTATCAAACCACATAGCAGAAGATATTATAGCCGCGCCTATAAAATTTCCAACTATTAGATCATCTACACCAAACCATCTTGTTGCAACAACTAATCCAGTAGTGGCGGCAGTACATAAAGGGCAATGAGCTAATGTTAAAATAGAGAAATTGTTGATGAATAAGAAAAAAACAAAAAACAAAATAAAGATTTTAGTGAAAACTTGCAACTTTTTACCTCCCTTTTCTACAATTTTTTTACAATTTTTGCGATAAGATTTTTTCCCTTCCCAATAATAAATTTGCATATTTTCAATTCGTTTCATACAGCATTCCACACAATTTTTTCCTAAAAATTTAAACACCGCATCACCGATTTTTTGATATTTCAAGTACTGGTGAAAAGTGATATTACACCATTATGACCAATTGAATATATTTGAAATGGCCCTCGTTTTATGCCTGTCATCCCAGGAGAGCCTGGTGGCATACCTGGTAACGATATTCCTGCTATATTTGGCTTTTCCTTCATGAGTTTTATAATTGCCTCTATTGGCACGTGTCCTTCGATGAAGTAGTTATCAATTATTGTTGTGTGGCAACTCTGCATATTTATTGGAATTTTATAACGCGATTTTATAGTGGAAATATCATCTAAATATGAAACTTTTACAGGAATTCCTTGATTTCTAAGATAATCTGCATAAAACGAGCAACATCTGCAATTAGGAGATGCGTAAATAGTTGCGCCCTTAATGAGTTCTTTAATTTCTCCCGAACGAAATATTAAATATCCTGTTTTTGGAAAATATAACTGATAAATAAAAATGCCTATCGCTGCAATAAGTACAATGATTATTGTCAAACTTAAAATTTTCTTAAACACGCTTGCCTACCGAGCTTTTGATTTTTTAAATTTTCTAAATTTATTTTCCATAGAAACACCTTAAATATTTTGAGATGAAACTGGTTTCATTTAAAATTGGCAGATTTCTTGCTTAGCATTTTTCATTTCTTTAGTTTATTTTATTCAGAGCCGACTTGTAAATACTTTAAAACAACAATATTGGCCATTCCTCTTCTCCTTCTTTCAATCAAACCTTTTGCTTCGAGCCTATCCAATATTCTACTTATTTTTACTTTAGATAAACCAGTTTTTTTCACCAAATCGCTTTGAAAAATAGTGCCATCCGAATTAACAATTATCCCAAATATCTGCTTCTCTTCCCCTTCTAGCGTTTTTATTACTTTTTTAATCTTGCTTCTTTCAACACCAGTAAATTTTTCCGATCTTTTTTGCAAAAACGCAATATATATGCCTGTAGCAAAAATTATACTAGAAAGAGAAAAACCAAAATAATATTCGAAAGGTATGCTTCTTCTATAAGGACATATTCCCTCAGGCAATGGACAATTCTTGTGCAGCTCGGCACTTAAACTAAGGAGAGTTGATGCATAAGAATATATGGAGAAAAATAAAGAAACTCCAATTATCATTAGCAGGGCTCCTAAAATTTTTTGATTCATAAAAATCCTATTTTATTTTAAGTTTATATTTATTTAATAACATCGAATTTCCAACTACAGTTATAGAGCTTAATGCCATAGCTATAGCAGCATAAATTGGATTTAAAAGAATTCCAAAAAATGGATATAATATACCAGCGGCAACAGGAATTAAGGTAATATTGTAAATAAAAGCCCAAAACAAATTCTCCTTCATTTTCCTCACAGTCTTTTTACTCAAATCTATTGCAGTAACTACATCGCGCAAATCATTTTTTATCAAAACGATTCCGCCAGTTTCTTTTGCGACATCAGTTCCTGCCCCTACAGCTATTCCTATATCTGATTGGGCTAAAGCTGGAGCGTCGTTTATTCCATCTCCAACCATCGCTACTATTTTACCTTTTTCCTGTAATTCTTTTACTTTTTTTGCTTTATCTTGTGGTAAAACTTGTGCCATAATTTTATCTTCATCTATTCCCAACTGTCTTGCTATAGCCTTAGCAGTTCTTTCATTGTCGCCAGTGATCATCCAAACCTCTTTATTCATTCGCTTTAATTCTTCAACAACATCCTTCGAAAATTCTTTTAAAGTATCAGAAACCGCAATTGTTCCAATTATTTTGTTACCATAGGCAACAATTACAGCAGTCTTGCCTTCATCTTCTAGTTTTTGAATTTGCGGCTCAATTTCATCTATAGAAAGCTTGTTTTCTTTCATAAAAATTCTATTTCCAACTAAAATTGTTTTATTCATGTATTTTGCCCTAATTCCTTTTCCCGGCATAGCTTCATAATTTTTTAATGAAGGTATTTTTATTTTATTTTCTTCTGCTTTCTTTACTATTGCCTGTCCAATTGGATGCTCTGAACCTTTCTCTGCAATCGCCGCCAACCTTAAAACATCTTTTTCATCTGCATTAAAAGCTATAATATCAGTAACAGAAGGCTCCCCTTTAGTTAAAGTTCCAGTTTTATCAAAAATTATTGAACTTAATTTGTGAATTTTTTCTAAGTATTCGCCACTTTTTATCAAAATCCCATATTGAGCTCCTTTACCAGCTCCTATCATTATAGCTGCTGGAGTTGCTATACCTAAAGCGCAGGGACAAGCGATGATTAAAACAGATATTAAAACTATTAAAGCTAACGGAAATGAAAATCCCGCTACAAAATACCAAAATAAAAATGAAGATATTGCTATGAATATTACTGCTGGGGCAAAATAAGCAGACACCAAATCTGCTAGTCTTTGCATAGGAGCTCTGCTTGCTATTGCCTCTTGAACCATTTTTACGATTTGTGATAAAGTAGTATCTGCCCCTACTTTTGTTGCTTTTATTTTTAGCAATCCACTTTTATTTATTGTTCCACCTATAACTTCATCCCCTGCCTTTTTGCTAACTGGCATGCTTTCACCTGTGACCATTGATTGATCAACATCAGAATGACCTTCCAAAACCACTCCATCAGTGGGAATCCTTTCTCCTGGTTTTACTATACAGATATCGCCTACTATTATCTGCTCAACAGGAATTTGGATTTCTTTTCCATTTCTTAGAACAGTTGCAATGTTTGGCTGTAAGTCTAATAATTTTCTTATAGCATGCGTAGCTCTTCCTTTAACAAGATGTTCCATGTATTTCCCGAGCAAAATAAATGCGATTATTAGCCCTGATTCTGTAAAGTAAACTTCTGGGCCGCTAGCTAGAACTTTCGGAAAAATTGTTGGCCACAGAATTCCTTGAAATGTGTAAATTGTAGAATAAAGCCAAGCTGCTGTTGTACCAATAGCGATTAAGCTATCCATGTTTGCTTGTCTTGCTCTTATTGCATCTCTAGTCCCTAAATAAAATCTCCAACCACCTATAAACTGAACTGGCGTAGCTAGCAGGAAAAGCAAAAAGTAATTGGGCATACCAAAAAATTTGATAGGATAAACATACTCGAAGATTGCTGTTAGGCTTCCTAAAATCAAGCTGAAAATTGTTAAATAAAGTAATTTTCTTAACTCTCTTTGCGGTTTTAGAAAAGTATCAAGACATTTTTGGCTGCAGAAAAAATAATCGATGTTGTCTTGTTTAACTTTAAAAGGAGTTTTATTTTCGTCTACATACATTCCGCAAATCAAATCTTTAGCCAATTTTTCACCTTATATT
>CAYRRN010000001.1:50151-51088 GCA_964426695.1 uncultured archaeon | reverse complement strand
AAATATTTTGAATTTATTTACTCTCTAGCTTTTTTGTGAATCCAATAATATTCAATTTTACTACTATCTATCCAAAATATTTCATTAGCGCCATCTACTTTTACACTTTTAGTTTTATCATCAAAGGTTACGTTGTGTTTGTGTAGTTCGAAAGTGCTGCCTGAATCTGTTTTTATCATCAATTCTCCATTATCCTCCAAAGCTTTTTTCAAGGAATTGTAATCTACCATAAGATTAATATTTTATTTATTATATAAAAATTTTTACTATTGATTTTTTGATAGCGCTCGCTCTATAGCATCGCTGAAAACACTATAACTCTGCGCACCTACAATTCTTTCTCCATCTATTATAAAAGTTGGAGTTGCGCTTACTCCGACAGCTATACCATCTTTATAATCTTTTTTTACCTCTTCTGAATATTTTCCTGAATCAAGACAAGAATCAAATTGCTCTGAGTTTAGATTTAATCTAATTGCATATAATTTCAAGTCTCTAACACTTAAAAATCTTTGATTTTCGAAAAGTATATCATGATACTCTTGAAACTTTCCCTGCTCTCTCGCGCAATTTGCAGCTTCTGCAGCTTTCCATCCCTCGCTATGTACTGGAAAATCTTTATAAACTAATCTAACCTCTGGATAATCTCTTAAAATTTGTTTTAAAGTTTGCTCAGCTCTTGCGCAAAAGACGCAAGCATAATCATAAAACTCTATTATGGTTACTTTTGCATTCTCTGGTCCAATAAATGGGTCGTCACCAATCAAATCTATTACCTTATTTTTAGATTCACGAAAGTTGGATATTAATAAATAAGCCATAGCCGTTATAACTAGAACCGCTATTATTGTAAAAAATTTCAAATTTATTTTTATCTTCACTAATTCACCTTTTTAAATTTTCTTATCTAAAATATATTTCTTAAATTTTTATGGAT
>CAYRRN010000001.1:44307-50141 GCA_964426695.1 uncultured archaeon | reverse complement strand
ATTTTCTAATCGTATTGAGGAAATAAAAAAATTGAATCCTCAATTAATTTCTGGTATTATCTTTTTTCATGCCATAGTTTTTTTCAAAGTATTCATAAGTCTTATCACTGCAAATAAAAGGAATGTCTGGCTTCCCTTCAATTTTTATTTTTCTATCAATTATAATGGTTGGAACAACCCTTATACCAAATTTTTCAATTAATTCTTTAGGTATGTTTTTTGAAATATCATAAACAATTAATTCACATCCGGCACATTTGCCTAGCTCAATCTCATCCAAAATTTCTTTGCATAGTGGGCAATTGCTCACAAAAGCTTCTATCTTATGCGCCATTTACTCACTTTATATAAATTTTTTAGTATCATGAAATACAAAAATAAGATTGGTATAATTTTCAACCCCCCGCACTTCTATATCCAGATTCTACTCTCGCTAGGTCTGTTACAGAATCTTGCTGCTTTTTAATTTCTTCCTCACTCTCATTACCATAAGTTATCAAAATTTTATCTAAATCCCTTGGTCTATAATTCTCGAATTCATAATTTCTTTCCCAATCAGAGCCTTCATGCTTAATATAAAATTTTAAAGTATTAGTTCCATCGTTACAGTAGCTAACTCCATTATCTAATCTAAAGCAATTTGAATCGAAACTCATACCTAAGGAATTGAAAAACATTTTTAATGGAACATTTCTTGCATGAATATGGATAACATATCCTGCTCCAGGGCCTGCTTCTACATGTATATACGGACTTTTCACATAATATCTTGGCGGAAAAGGTGTTATCCGCTCGCCTTTCAGATAAATAGCAATATCAGCATGTTCATGAGTAGAGCCTAGTGTGCCTATTTGGATATTTTGAGAACTAAATAATGAATATATAAGATAACTTAACCCAAGAACTATTAGAATAATCGCTAAAAATATAAATAATTTTTTAATCGGAAGTTTTATAGCCTTTTTTTCCTTCTCTTTCTTTTGATGTTTTGCTAATGCATGCTGCTCTAAAGCTCTCTTATCGTTAAAAGACTTATTGCAAATCTCACATCTAAATTCAGCCATACTATTTTACTATATTGCCAGTAGTTAAATCTTTGTAGCCACCATTGCTTCTCATCCAATCCACATTAGTAAAAACAAACCATCCGTCATTATATCTCCTAAACAATTGTAGTGCTGATGGACTAGAAAAGAAACTGTATTCTATGGCATCTGATGAAAGCAATATTGTAGGCACAGCTGTTATATTGTACTTGCTTATCAAATTCCTTCCTTGCTCAGATGATATATCAAAACTATTTTCTTTTGCTATTGATATGCCCATAGAATTTAATATGAGTCTATGTACAGAAACATTATAGCATGCACTACAAGAGTTATCAGTTAGTAGAATAAGCTCAACCAAACCTTTTATTGAATTGGTCTCCAAATCTCTGTAAGGTGGGATAGTTGTGTGCAATGCATAAAAGCCATCTTTCAAAGTGGCATTGAGTTGATCCCAAAAAGATTGAATAGCCCTATATTCTGTTACTTCTCGGGACAAAATGACTGCCGGAATTCTTCTTATACCGAATTTTTTTATCAAACTTTGGGCTTCGCTATCAGTATAATCTAAAACTTTTTCATTTACAAACTTTACACCAATTTGTCTAAATTGATTCACAACATTATCTATGTTAAAACATTTTTGGCATTCTCTATCAACAATTTTCACTAGCTCAACTAAACCAACTATGGAATTGGTTTGAGGATCAAAATATGGAGCATCAGATTCTATTATGACAACGTTATCTATTATGTTACCATTTAATTTATTCCAAAGTGCTTCCAATTCTTGAGTTTTATTTATCTCTCCCTCGATTATTATAGCTGGCAACCTTTTTATTTCATAATTTTGAATTAGTTGTTGGGCCTCTTGCGATGAAAACGATATAGTTTTATTTTCCTTGATTTTTACTTTAGATTCGGATATTATAGATATTGTCGAAGAAACATCTGAACATTCGCTGCAATCAGGTTTTTCCACTATTTTTAAACTTATTTCTGCCGGCCGAATCTTTTCGTTTATGGTTGATATCGTATTTTGTAGAATAATCACTCTCGCTGCTACTATTCCCAAGAGAATAATTAACAAAAGATTTAGAATGGAAATCCTCTTATGTTTAAAGGTTTTTCTAACCAAAAAGTTCAACTCCTCTTAAAATGTAATGAAGCTAGATTTAATCATTTCCTCCATTAAATACTAGCATCCCCCGACTCCTGAAACTATACCAGAAGATGCCTGTGTTGCGCCTGACACTACTGGAGCAGCAGATAGTGTACTCACAACGCTCATTACTGACATTAGCTGTAATGTTTGTACTGAAACCAAAGCTAGTATAGCGATTATCAATAGAGTAGTCATATCAAAAGCTAATTTCACTCATTCACCTCCTTATTTTACAATACTTATTTAGACTTTTTAAAGATAAATAAAAAGATATGGAAAAAATCGATATAGCTAAAATTTTAAATAAAATATTAAAAGGCGCAAAAATTGATGTAAACATACCATAAGTGACGCCTAATGAATACAATAAAATGGGGACACAATTTTGGCATGTTGATACAAAAATAGAAGACATAAAACCCAAGATGCTTGCACTCTCTTTCGCTATTCCTTTTTTAATCTCAATAAACTTATAAATTGCTATTATTATTGTTAGACTAGCCAAAATAGGTGCAACAAAAACGAAAAGCAAATTCAACAATATGTTCATGGCTCCACCATCAAAAAATTCAAAATAATTTATGAAAAATGTCGGAGTTATATAAATAAAACCCATGTTTATGGAAAAAACTAAACTTATAGCTATATATAGAATAATCGCAGCTAACAAATATCTTCTATCTTTAAAAATTAAATTTAGTCCTCTTATCATAAATCACACATTTTTGGGTTTTGTAGGCATATTGGGTAAAACACAGGCTTCCATTGGTCTATTTCTTCCTGAATTTGCTCCCTTGTTAAACCATTCTTTATTCCCCATTTTATTAAGCCCGCATAAGCCACATGGTGCCCACATCTGCAATCTTTATACTCATCCTCACTAGTCATTCTAAAACCGCAACAAGGTAAAAAAACATTAAAGCCAGCGAATTTCTTTTTTTCTTCATCACTCAAGCTAATAGTTTTGTCGTATTCTAGAAGCTTTTCATAGCCCTCGTTGGTTAAAGGTAATTTCGTATATTTTCCTGTTCCGCCAGCTTGATTAGGAGTAAGTGAAGCGAAGCCTGTTAAAGAAGTTCCTGAAAGCAGTATTAAAGCTTGCGAAATTACAAACGTAAAAATTAAGATTATAAAAATCTTTTGAGCTAATGACAAAGATTTTTCATCCATTCTAACTTTTACATATTTTGTAAAACTAATTTAAATACTTTTCGGTTAAAATTTATATTTTCAGTTTGTCAACATATTTCTAGAATGATTAAAATAAGCAAGGTCAAACTATCTAAAAAAGGTATAGAGTCGCTTCTAAGTCCTCTGGAGACTGATGTTTTAAAGATATTGTGGCAAAGAAAAAGTTCGAAAGTAAGGTCAATCTATAATCACTTAAAGAAAAAGAGGAAAATAGCTTTAACAAGCGTAGCGGTAACGTTAGACAGGCTTTATAAAAAAGGATTAGTAGATAGAAAAACTGAAACAGGAAAAGGAGGTGTGCACTACGTTTATTATATTAAGTTTAGTAGGCCTGAGTTTGAAAAACATGTTTTGAGCAATATTGTAGACAAGTTAATAGAAACATTCGGATCTTCTGCAATCTCATATTTTCATGAAAGATTTTCAAAGAGGAAGAAAAAATGAGTATGATTGGCTGCATAGCAGGCATTCCCATAGATTTAAACAAATCTATAATTTCTATATTCTCCTTTTCTATATCTATAATTTCCTTGTTGATATTAAGAAATCGAAAACTTTCCATAACTTCAAAATTATATTTAGTTTACATTCACTTATCAACTCTTATATTCCCATTAATATTGTTCACAATAAACGTAGGTTGTGGTGCTTTTTGTTTAGCTTGCTATAACAACATTTTTAGCTTAATAGTGTATTCAATTCCAACTACATTAATCTTCAGCACATTAGCGAGTTTTATTTTAGCGCCAATTTATTATATTTACACTAGCTCAAAGGAGTTAGAAAATAGCTCAATCATAAAATTCGTGAAAAGATATTCCAAAGTTTTAAAAATAAATCCACCAAAAATTTACATCCTAGATAAGTCAAAACCATTAGCATTTTCCATAATAAGCTTTAAGCCTGCAATTTTTCTAACCGTTGGTCTTTTCGATATTTTAAAAATGGATGAAATAAAAGCTGTATTATTACATGAGCTTTACCACATAGCTTCCAAATCATCTTTTTTAAAATTTTCAACATACATCTTAAGATTTTTCTCTCCCCTTTATTTCATCGTTAATTTATCCCATAGCTCTGAAAAGGAAGAAAGAAAGGCAGATAACTTTGTCATAAAAACTCAAAAAACTAGAAAATATTTAATATCTGCAAAAATGAAAATCAAAAAATTTAATATTTTAAGCTAAGTTGCAATTAATGATGGTATCCCGTAAGTAGTTAGAGCTATTAAGCTATGCAATAAAACAGAAATTATAAAAAACCACCAATAGTAGCAATGATATCCATAAAACTTTTTGTACCAATCGTATTTAAAAAGAAATTTTGATAAATTTTTGCCCATAAGACATCTGCAAGAAAGAAAAACTAATGAAATTCCTATGATGTTTGTAATACCTAGAATGAAAGTAAGTTTTATGCCTAGAATTGAATCTAAAACCATTTTGAAATCACTCGACAATTATAGTTCCTCTTAGATTTGGGTGAAGGTGATCATGATATCCCCAAGTACCTTTTTGATCAAATGTAAAACTCCATGATTCTCCAGATTTCAAGCCTCTACATGCATCAAACTTGCTCCCAATACATCCCCCACTTTCAGGATAAAGAGTATGCGTAGGGTGAATATTTGAAGCCGGCCAATGCTCTGAAGTATCTCTATTAATAAAAGTTACTGTATCACCCTTCTTTACTACCAAATTATTAGGAACAAACCCATTAGAAAAGATTTCTACAATTTTTCCTTGTGGTATAGATTCTTCTGTTTGTCCTGATTCGCTTTTCTTAACTTCTTGGGTAGAAAATAGTTGAAAAACATATAATAAAATTCCTGCAGCCACTATAACTCCAAAAATTAAATAAATTAATGGTCTGGAAAAGATGCTTAATTTATTTCCTGCCATTATAACTCTTATATATTTTGTAAAACTAATTAAAATATTTTCCGATAATAGAAAATTTTATAAATAAAAATAAAGACTAAATTTTATAGGCGAGTTGGTCGGGTAGCTTCGCCTTGCCATCAAAAGCAAGGTGAGGAAGTTCCCTCCATTGAAAGTATGGCGAAAGCCATAGGCCGAGAGGCCTTCGCAGGTATCAGAAACGACACTTTACACTCGCTCTAATGATGATTTGAAAAATGAATTGTGAGTGTAAAGATGAAACGGACCTGCGGACTTGATGAGATGCAAGCCATGGGCGCTTAGACAAATGCTACCTAAACAAAAGAGGGGCTATGACCAACACGCCTTTTATTTTTAAAAATATGTTAAATAATTATGAGCGAAAAGAAAGATAGAGTTTATATACCTGCTGGTATTGGTGGAATTATAAGATATGGAGAAGAAGAAGAAAAGAAGTTCGTACTAAAACCTCATCACGTAATTTATATTGTTGTTGCGATCATTATTCTGGAATTAATTCTAAAATTTGGA
>CAYRRN010000001.1:39488-44297 GCA_964426695.1 uncultured archaeon | reverse complement strand
AGCTTAAACAAATTAAAAATCATGGAAATATTTTTAGGACCTGCTGGTAATGCAAGCTCTGCAAAAGAACCCGGGACCGAAGGCTCGCTTAAATGGATTAAAGAAAACTCTTTGAATGCACAAGAAATTGAATTCGTAAGAAGTATTTACTTAAACAAGGAAAGGGCAGAAAAGATTGGAAAATTAGCAAGGGACTTGAACATAAGACTATCTATTCACGCACCTTATTTTATTAACTTAGCTTCTGAAAGTAAGCAAATTATTTATACTAGCAAAAAATTATTAATAGAGTGTGCTGACCGCGCCGAAAGATGCGGAGCTGATACTATTGCAGTACATTCTGCATATTACTTCCAAAAAGATCCAAAAAAAACTTTTGATATTGTGAAAAAGAATTTAGAAGAAATATTGGAAGAAATGAAAAATTTAGGGATAAAGAATGCGAAGATTGGAATAGAAACGATGGCAAGGGAAACCCAATTCGGGACTTTAGATGAAGTAATAAAATTGTGTGCAGAGATTAATCATAAGCAGCTCGTTCCTTACATAGATTTTGCCCATATATATTGCAGAAATAATGGAAAAATAAACTACGCGGAAATTTTCGATAAGCTAGAAGATTTAAAATTAAAGCACATAAACTCTCATTTCGAAGGTGTAAAGTATAATTTGAAGTCAAAAAAATTTGTTGATGTGCACACTCAAATGAATTCGCATCCACCTTTCGAGCCTCTAGCAAAAGAAGTTTTGAAAAGAAAATTAAGCATAACTATAATCTCAGAATCTAAACCTTACCCAGAGAAAGATGCCTTAAAAATGAAAAAAATTTTTGAGGATCTTAAACGAAAAGCTTAAAAATTTTAAGAATTCTATCTTAAATATGCATAAAAAAAGATTAGACTATGATTACAAAAACCTTTGCAAGAGATTGCATCAAGTCGGAATAAAACTTGACCCCAAATCTTCTAAATTCATGGAAAGTTATTTAAAAAAAGGTTATTCAAATTACAACCAAATGGTTATAATAATAGAAAATGTCATAAAGATAGCAGATTATTTGATGAAAACTTACCTTCAAACTTTCCGCGAAAACCCAAAAGATTCAGGAATACGTGTTAGCAAAATACCTAGCACTATAGCAACTTTACGCTTCATTAGTGAAGAGGGAACCATAAAGTATAAGCTCGAAATATCTGATGAAATAAAAGAAAGACTTAAAATGTTTAGAGTTCCTCTTTACGATATCTAGCAATATATAAAAAAATTAAAAAAATTGTTTAGAATTTTATAAAAAATAAAGTTTTTATACTAAAAAAACTAAAAATAAAATAAAGAGTTATTCGAGAATGAGACAATGAACATTAATATTCGCAAAAAGTTTTGGAGATTTGAGAAGGATTTAAACGAATATGAAAAAATAAATTTATCCAATCCTTTTCTGCAAGAACTCTATGAAATTGATCTAAATAAAATTAGAGAAAATTGCATAAAGGTAAGAGAAAGGAAAGATTCTGGTAAAATTCAGTTTTTCTACGATAGGCTAGAAAAACTGAAAAAAAGATACGAAATTTTGGAAGATATAGCTACGCTTCATACTCTACTAAAACCATTCCTTAGCGATGATAGTGATTTCGCAAAATTTTTAGGAATAACTTATATTGACGATTTGAGAAAATTGGAGGTTATGAGGGAAGTTTTAAAAGATGCGACGAAAGAAATTGTAAGACAATATAATAGAAATGGTTATGTGCCCAGAATAAGACTTATCGATTCTAATAAAAGTATAAGATACGAACTAATTGAAGAGCCAAGAGGTAAAATTGGCCGCGAAGAAGTTGAAAGATTAATAGCTCCCATACAAGTATACATATCTAATCATAAACTATAACAATGAACTTAAGATAATTCTAGCTCTACAAGGATAGGAGTCAGCAATCACTTCTCCCAATCTTTTCCTTTGCCTAGTGTATAAATCATATCCTTTTGAATAGCCCGAGTACCCTTCATATTCCCCGCCATCTGCATAAAAAAGATACTCTTTTCTTCTCCTGTCCTCTGTAGATTTTTTTAAATAATTCACGCCTTCTTCTATAGAACCATAATTTTGTAATACTCTTAAAAGGGTATGCTCGAAAAATGCTTGCATCTTAGGAGATTTCTCAGGCAAAATGACCTTTTCATTTTCTTTATACTTATCTACCGCATTAATAAAAATTATTTCAAGAAGTATAGGGATGTCTTCATTAAGCCCTAATGCCCTAATATCTACAGCAGAAGCTAGACTGTTTGCTAATATCAAACTATCCCAGATAATTTGAAAATATTCTGAAATTTCTTTTCTGTATAAAATACTTTCAGAAATTTTTAGGGAATTTATGCATTTATTTATTTGGTCTATTCTCTCTTTGTATAGAGAAGAAAATCTATCCGAAGTTTCCTTAAGTCTATTTAGCGAAAGACTTAAGCTTTGAATCTTCT
Organism: uncultured archaeon; assembly: GCA_964426695.1. Lineage (GTDB taxonomy): Archaea > Aenigmatarchaeota > Aenigmatarchaeia > CG10238-14 > SCSR01 > JAWADS01. The sequence goes on along the minus strand of CAYRRN010000001.1, from coordinate 41,819 downwards.
TTCTAAAATCGATTCTATCCTCTTTTTCAATTTCTCCTAGTTTGAAGTAACTAAAAGATCTAATCCTTACAGAATTCCCCATAATGGCAGTATCTTTAATTACCTGTTGGGCTGCTGACCTTTCTTCTAAAGAAATACTATCACCAAAAATAATTTTCTAAAAAATATTTAAAAATAAGTACGAGGTCTGAGTTGCTCTTGAACTACTATGAGTTCTAAGAGCGAAAGTAGCTTTACGCTACTGAAACTCAGACTTCCTCCTCTTTAAATTATTTATTTTTTTCATTACTTAAACTTTTCCCTAACTTATGTTAACTTGATTAGTCGTCCTATTTTTTATCAATATTCGTTATAATTGTTCCTTTTGCAATTATAACTTTAATTTTCTACGGATTTGTGTTCGGAATTTTAAGTCCAAATATAGAAAAAGCTTTAGCAGTTTTGTTTGCTATAATTGCTTACCGCTTCTTATTGGCTTATCTTTTTTCGAATTAATTTCTTATGGAATTGATGGAGTTGCTTTAATATTAATTAATTTGGTAATTTTAGGAGTGTTGTTTAAAGGAATTCAAAAATTCTGGAAAGCATCAGAATTCGTTGCCACAACTTTAGGTGTAGAAGATTGGGCAGAATTGAGCAGATCGATGGAAGAAAGAGAAAATTTGATTAGAGCAAGAGATGAATTTATTAAAATGGGGATATGAGACGGGCGAATCAAATAGATGAAATGTTAAAAAGAGTGGAAGAAAATATAAATAGAGTTAAGCGTAGATTACGCTAAGCGATTCCAATTTTATAAATTTTATTCTTTCCAAACCTAATTCCTCGGCAACTTCTTCTGAAATGCCTATTGATAAAGCTTTGTCTTTTGAAAATTTGGCTTTACGAAAAGTATAGGATTTGTTTTCGTCCAAAAAATTTACGATAATTTTTCTTTCATAAGGTTCGGTATGTATGCGTTTTAGATATTTAATAAAAGCTTCGAAATGTTGACCGGCATAAGGAGTTAGCCCAGTAAGATTGCTTTCTAATTTTTCAGGTATTCCTAAATAAGCCCAAATTAATGGTGATAGTTCTATAGAGTCGTCATCATCGTAATGGAGTTCAACTTTTAATCCATTATTTGCTAAATAATTCTTTATCTCATTTCTCAATTGGTCATAATCTACTCGTATCTTTTTAAAGCTTCGCTTCCCAAAACTTCTCTTAAACTAGTTACTGGACTTTCTATTTCATTTTCCAATTCCATTAACAATTCTATTTGAGCTCGTCGTTGGGCCATTTTCTCCTTTTCAATCTTCTCTATTAATCTTCTTCCATGACCTTCAAATTAAAATTACTCTTAGTGTTAAAAATAGTTTTTGGTTTTCGAAATTGTCAGCTAATTTCGCTTCATTAACACTCGCTTTGCTTTTGGTTTCTTTTAATCACATATGTTGTGCCAACAATAAGTTAACAGATTCCTATAGCTAAACATCTAATACCACTGTAGCCCTCCATCCATCTTTCAATTCTTCTACCTTAAACAAATGAAGGCTCACAGCTTTAACATCAACCAGCAATTCGTGCTTTTCCGGATTTATTTTTTCTCCATAAACTTTTGCTTTCAGCTCCCAACCTTTTTTGTTAGGCAAAATTTTTATTTCAACTTTTTTTAGCAATAGTTGCTCTGCATCTTTCAAAAAGATTAGCTCTTGTAAGAAGTTAAAAAGGAGCATTTCCACACTCGCAGCCTTAACTTCGATTTCCTTAGAAATTTTTTCTTCAATTTTTTTCAAATCTTTAACTTGAGTGTTTGTTAGTGCTAGGCCTGCGGACTCAAATAATTCTACTAAAGTTTTACCTGTGGCTTCGAAAGCTACATCAGCTATTGCTATATCTTCCAAATACTTATAAGGCATGTTTACCTAAAATTTTTTCTATTTTTTCAGCTAAAGAAAAATCTTTTTCAGTCAATCCTTTAGCATCATGTGTGTAAAGGGTTAAATTGACTTTATTCCAGGAATGAATAAAAATATCTGGATGATGAAATTCATTTTCAGCTAGCTCAGCAACTTTATTAACAAACTTCATAGCACTTTTGAAATCTTTGAATTCTAAGTTTAACTCTAGTTTCCCTTTTTTAAGCTTCCAACTTTTCAGTTCTTTCATTCTTTCTTTTATCTCTTTTAATCCCAATTTCATAATTAACTTATTATTTCACAAGAACTTAACTTATTTAAGATTTCGTCTTTAAACTTTCCTGCATCGCTTCCTATAAAAACTATTTCTGTCCTTTCTGAATCAAAACTTTCGAAATCGTATCGACCAGCAACGTAATTAAATAAAAAA
>CAYRRN010000001.1:35787-39478 GCA_964426695.1 uncultured archaeon | reverse complement strand
AAACCTTTAGACCTATAAATTTCTTTTGGCAGACTAGAAATCAATTTTTCGAATTTTTCTTTATCTAACTTTTTGTCCGTAGAAAATATGAAGCTTTGTATATTCTCTTCTTCGATGTGACGCCTAAATTTAATTTCCCTTTTCGCTAATTTCTCAAAATTTAGTCCGAATAAAACATCGATATTCAAATTACATCTAAAAGTTTTAAAAATGATTGCTCTATCGTTTATATTCCTAACTAAACTTTCAACTTCTTTTAATTGTTCTTCATTTACCAAATCGATCTTATTTATAATTATTATATCACCCATTTCAATTTGCACTCTTCCAGTATAACCAATTTCAGGAAATCTTACTATACTATCAGCATCTACAATAGTTATTATAGAATCTAGTCTCACATCTGGAATATTATCCAAATTAATTATCAAAGCATCTGGCTCTGCAACTCCTGTAGTTTCCACAACTATTAATTCTGGATTAATTTTTTCCACTATTTCTTTTATCGCTGCTTCAAACTCTCCAGTTAAAGAGCAGCAAACGCAACCACCAGCCAATTCTACCATATCAACATTTTTTCCTTTAATTATTTCACTATCTATAGCTATCTCACCGAATTCGTTCATTACAATTGCGATTCTCATCTTCGCTTGATCAATAATTTTTCTCAGCAAAGTAGTTTTTCCAGCACCCAAGTAGCCTGTAATTATTGAAATAGGTATTCTTTTCGACATAATTTTAATTAACCTTTTATATTTCCTATAGGAACAAGCTTGCAAACTTTTTTAGAAATGCCAGCTAAATGAGTTGCCTCTATAACTTCATCTATATCTTTATAACTAGGGCCCACTTCTTCAGCTGCACCGCTTAAAGAAACACTTCTTATATAAATTCCTCTTTTTTCCCACAGTTCTTTCAATCTTTGCTTAATTTGCCTTCCATATATTTTTATAGATTTGGTTCTGCTCATAGTTCTGCCTGAGCCATGAGCAGTTGTACAGAAAGTTTCTTTAGCGCCTTCGCTTCCAACAAGCAGATAGCTTCCTGTTTCCATGCTGCCTCCTATTATTACTGGTGAACCATCTTCTTTATACATCTTTGGAATTTCCTCTCTCCCTGGATAATAAGCTGCAGTTGCACCTTTTCTATGAACTAAAACTTCTATATTTCTACCATCAACTTCATGTTTTTCTAGAGTAGCTCTATTATGCGCAATATCAAAAACCATTTTCATTCCCAAACTTTCTGCATCTTTTTTGAAAACTTCGCTAAATACTTCTCTAATTCTATGCAAAATCACTTGCCTATTAGCAAAACTCATATTTACACCGCAAGCCATAGCTTTATAATAATCCTGGCCCTCAGGACTAAAGAACGGAGCGCAAGCTAATTCCCTATCTAAAATTTTAATACCATATTTTCTTTCCATAACATTTAAGAAAACTTGTAGATAATCGGTAGCAACTTGATGCCCAAATCCTCTTGAGCCACAATTTCCAACTACAAAATTATTTGCTATAAAGTTGTGATTTTTATTTTTAACTCTAATATCATAAACAAACTTTTCTTCTCTATTAATAATTTCCACTTTTTCTACTCTATCTAGAATTAGCATGGATGGTGGATTCAACTTAAATTCATTTACAAAATCATAATACGAAGGTAAATAAATTTTTCTGTATTTGTTATTTGTAAAAACCACTTTACTTATCTGTTTTTTAGTTATTTTACTTTCTTCTAAGTTTATCTTATCCTTTAATTTAAGGAATTGCAAAGCATAACAACTTTTTCTACTTCTTTCGAAGTTAAACTCATATCCTATCAACCCAAACAATTTTTTGAGATTTTCTGATTTCGAAGAAATATCCATGATAATTCTAACATAAATTTTATTGTCTTTAGTAACTATTTTACCGCTTTCTTTTATTCTATTAACTTTTATTCCAAACACTTCTAACAATGACTTTATATCTCTAAGAAACTCTTTACAATTCTCTTTTAAGCTATCTATTTTGTACTGGGGAATAACAATTTTTCTAAATCTTTTATTTTCATTTTTCGGGGTTGAAGGTGAGGACAATTCCGCGCCGAAAAATCCAGCCAAAAAGTTTCTTTTTATCCACTTTGGAGTTCTGAATAACCATTTTGGAACTCTGAATTCCTTTAAAGATTTCTTGCCATATGGTAATCCCAAACAATTTAATAAAATTGCTAGCGAAGTAGAACCACAAGTTGATTGATAAATACTTCCTTTTATTTTTCTTTTCTTTCCATTAATATATTCAATCTCACTTTCACTTTCATATTTTCTTGGAGGAGTTAATGAATATCCTAATTTTTTAAATTCCTTTCTAATTTCTTCTAAGTCTTCAACATTTCCAATCACTCTTATAAACCATCTTTTTTTAGCTCTTTGAAGATATCCATCTCCTAATAAATATCCAAGCAACTTAGTTAAAATTGGTAATTTAGGATTGTTCGTTCTCAATGGCAACAACCCTTTTTTCTTCAATCCTTTAACAACTTTATCAGAGTTATAAACCTTTCTTATATCATTTTCGTCAACTATAATTTCGTTGCTTGGTTCTTCATATTCAACACCATCAAAAGGATAAATTATAACATAATCATTTTTAGAAAGTTCTTTTGGTAATTTTAATCCTTCTTTTGTTAAAATTGGATGATCTTCTGTTACTACAATTTCTCTACCACTCTCAGTAACAATCTTGTAAAACTTTTCTTTTGCTGGAAGCTTGTAAAATGATTCTATTTCAGAATCTACTAGCTTATGTGTTTTTCCGTCGAAAACTTTAACCTTAATTTTCTTCCAATTTCTTTCTAAATCTTCGATTTTAATCCAGCAATTGTGTTCCGTCATTACTTTTGCATCTCCCGGCAAACAATGAAACATAATAACTATCTGGTCTGGGAATATTCCCCATTTTTTAGCAATTTTTTCATCCTTTATATTTTCTGGCTTAACCCATTGAATTTCCAAATAATGATTTCCAGAGCCTAAAGTTCCTATTTGATTATATCCTCTTTCAACAGCTTTGTTAGAAATTTTTGTACTGTCTGCCCAATCAGCTCTTCCATTTAATTCTGTTCTTTCCAAATCTTCTTGCCACCCATAACCTTTTTCAACAGCCCAATGGGCCCCTTCCTCTACAACTTTCCTAAACTCATCTTTCGATATTTTTACAAAACCTGTGGAGCCTACGCCTGCCGGCACTCTTTCAAATAGCTTATCAACGATTTCTTTTAAATACGGCTTAACATCTTGATAGGTTAAATTGGTCAAAACTAAACGCATACCACAATTACTTACAATTACATTATTTGCAATAAAGTTATGATGAGGATGATTAACAGTAAAATCATAAACCATTTCATCAAAATTTAACTTTTCTATTTTCTTAATTTTAACTGGTATCAAGCCACTTTTAAGAGCAAAAGAATTTTCAACAAATCTCTTAAATTCTTCAAAACTCATTACCTCTTTTCTTCTTATAGACTTTAATTTTGATTTGAATCTGGACTTTATATATTTCAAGTAGTAGAGTGCAATATTTGCTAAATATCTCCTTTCATCATTATACTCATAATTTATTTTGCTATATAAATTAATCAAGTTTTCATCTTTATTTGAAATAACTAATTTTAATCCAATTGAATTTTTTGTTCCAGATAT
>CAYRRN010000001.1:35287-35777 GCA_964426695.1 uncultured archaeon | reverse complement strand
ATTTTAAAAATTTCAAACCATAAATTTTAAAATTCTTTTTAACTCCTATTGTTAAAAAATGTTGTGAAAATGTGTATGGGTGATTTTTAATAATCAAAGGCTTTGTAAGCTCAGCTCCAAAAAATCCTGCTAAGAAATTTCTTTTAACCCATTTTTGGACTTTTAAAATCCATTCTGGATATTTCGAATATTTTTTTTCACCTATTTCTACACCAAGCCTATGAAAGAAAAGTGATAAAGTATTAGAGTTTACAACAAAAAAATTTTCATAAGTTGTAGTATATATTCTAGATGGTTTAAATCCTAGATCATTTATTTCTTTTCTAATTTCTTCTAAATTATTTCTATTTTTCGAGAAAAATGAAATTTTATATCTAATTCTTTCCTTTCCTCTATGTTTCTCTTTAGTAGCATAAATACAACCATCTCCAATCAAAAATCCCAAAATTCTAGCAATTTTTCCAATGTGCTTATTAGAAGTTGTTAAAGG
>CAYRRN010000001.1:34141-35277 GCA_964426695.1 uncultured archaeon | reverse complement strand
AGTATTTTCGTATTCAACACCCTCAAACGGATCAACAAATACTTCATCACCAATCTTTAGTTTTTTAACTTCTTTAAAAATACCATTATTAACTAATATAGGATGTTCTTTGCTAGCTAAAATTTCTTTTCCATTTTCTAAAGTTATTTTATAAATTTCATTTTCTCTTTTTCCTAAGAAAGCTACTATTCTAGAAGTTTCTTTTGTATGATCGTTGATATTATAGCTAACTAGTTCTATTGCTTCAAATTTGTCGAATTCTTTTATTTTTCTTTTGTATCCGTCTCTTGTTAGTACTTCTGTCTCCGGGTGAAGACAATTTATATCAATTTCGGGGTTTTACGCCTATCCGATGCCACCCGGAGATATTACTCCGTTATTGTTTATATCGAATGCTGCTACTCCCCCGATGGGAAATCCATTTGCGGTATAAAATATCCGCTGTGCCCATCGGGCATTACAAAGCTGTACTTGGTAATTCCTGGTAATGTAGCTACATTACCCGCCTGATCATATACTTGCAAATCCATGTCTTTTAGCAGTCTTTCAGTAGCTATTACTTTCACAGGTACTCTCATTCCTGGTTTAAAGTCCTTTTCTATAATCCACTCTACATCACTTATCTTTTTAAATTGAGGTTTTTTAAATTCCCCACCAAATCCCATCTTAAAATCACCTTTAAATTAATATTCCCTTCTTACTTAAAACTTTTTACCCTTTATTAAATTTATAAAGAGAAATTAAATTTTTGATGAGTATGCGCCTGAAAAAGGTTGAAATAACTTATGAAAGTGCACTACCTATTTTCGAGGTTTATTCTGTAGCCATTTATCAAGACAATCATGGTAATATGTACAAATTAGACTCTGTTTACGGAAAAGAAAAGGAAAATGTAGAAGAGGAGCTTAGAAATTTTTTGTTGATGGGAGAAACAGCTCCCGAAAAAATTGAAGGTGAAAAAGAGTTTGAAAGCACAAGATTTCTTGGAATAAGGGATAGGAAAGGGATTTTATATAGATTTAGGAAAATTTAGGCTCGATTAAAGGCATTTAACCTTACGAAAAAATTTGAAAAGAATAAATTAAAAATTATAAAAGATATAATTTTTTTATGGTCGAGTTTTCCAAGAAAGAGGT
>CAYRRN010000001.1:20459-34131 GCA_964426695.1 uncultured archaeon | reverse complement strand
TTTTTAGAAAGGAATGAGGTTTGCAGGCTAGCTACTTCTTTTGAAGACAAGCCGCATGTTGTGCCGGTTTGCTATATTTTTAAAGACAATAAGTTTTACATAGTAACAGATTTTGGAACTAAAAAGTTAAGAAATGTGAAAAGAAACAAAAATGTTTCTTTAGTTATAGATGTTTATAGGCCAAATAAAGCGGTGATGATTGAAGGTGAATGCGAAATTTTGGAAAAAGGAAAAGAGTTTAAAGATATGTCGAATCTATTTTTTAAAAAATTTGATTGGGTTAGAGCAGATCCATGGGAAGAAGGGGAAGCTGCTATATTAAAAATTATACCAAAAAAGAAGGTTAGTTGGGGTATTAGATGATTTCCTTAATAGTTAAAATTAAAATACCTCTTCTTCTCTTTTTGTCTTCTCATTCCATAACTTTATCTTTTTGTTTTTCTCTTCTTCATCTTTTATTAATAAAAATTTTCTCTTATCGGCCAAAGGTATAATGAAAAATGCCTCTACTCTTCCATCTTCGCTTCTCAAAATTATTTTTTTCTTCTTATCCGCCAACTCTAAGGTGTCAGGATTCAAGTATTTTATTAAAACATATTGGCCGCGAGAATCTAAAGTCCTCAATTCTATTTTACCTTTTTTACTTTTTGTTAGAACCGATTCAGAAAATTTTTGGTTCGGCATGTTTATAAATTTATCTAAATAATAAGTTATAGTTTAACAAAAATATAAAGGTGGGAAAATGCCTGTTAGTACAGCCCCTTACAAAAGGAAATATTGGCACACTAAGAGAAGAGGAAGGGAGGTAACAGTAAGGTGCGAATTTTGCCAGAGAGAGGTACCAAGATATAAAACGTTCACCATAACAAAGGGTTTTAAAATTTCAGACCCTATGATATTGCAACAGACCGATAAGAGGTTTATACACATGCTAACCAGAAAAATTAGGGTTTGTCCGAGCTGCGCTAGGTTTAGAGGAATATCTCAGCCAGGTAAAAGCATTAGAAAGAAACATATGAAAGTTTAAAAATTTAAAAACGTATTTATTAATAGTGGTAGAATGGGCGATAGTTTTTGCTAGTAACAAAAGTTTATTTCTCACTAATTCTATTAGATTTTTAGATTTTTGGAATTTTAATTTTAGTAATAAATTGCCGAGGTGGCCGAGCCCGGCTAGGCAACCGCCTGCAGATATTCGGCAAGCGGTGGACAGGGGTTCAAATCCCCTCCTCGGCTTAAGATTTTCAAATAAAATACTTAATTTCTGGAAATTTGTGCTTTGGTGAAAATATGTTAAGAGTATTCAACACTTTAACCAGAAAAAAAGAAATTTTCAGGCCTTTTAAGAATAAAAAGGTTAATATGTTTGTTTGCGGCCAAACTGTTTATGATGACGCTCACTTAGGTCATGCAAAAACGTACATCAACTTCGATATAATAGTGAGGTGGCTTCGCTACAAAGGCTTCAAAGTATTCTACGTTCAGAATATAACAGATGTAGATGATAAGATAATAAACAGAGCGAAAGAAAAAAATATTTCACCTTTTGAGTTAGCTGATTATTATACAAAAAGGTTTTTTGAAGATATGGAAGCTTTGAAAGTTAAACAAAATGTAGATATGTTCCCGAAATCTTCCGAATATATTCCGCAAATTTTCGAACAGATACAGCAATTAATCGATAAGGGTTATGCCTATTTGGTAAATGGAGATGTTTATTACGATGTTAGCAAGTTCAAAGATTATACAAAACTTTCTAGAATAAGCCTAGAAGAACTAAAAAAACATAGAATAGAGCCAGACCCAAGAAAACGTAATAGTTATGATTTTTCTTTATGGAAATCTGCGAAAGAAGGTGAGCCTAGTTGGAAAGGGGAAATAAAAGTTAACGGCAAAAAAATTTTGTTAAATGGTAGGCCGGGGTGGCATATAGAGGATACTGCTATGACAGTTTCTATATTTGGCCCACAGTACGATCTTCATGGAGGTGCTACCGAGCTAATATTTCCACATCATACGAATGAAATAGCTCAAGCTGAAGCAGCTACAGGTAAAAAACCTTTTGTAAAATACTGGCTTCATTCAGGGGTTTTGAATATAAAAGGTCAAAAAATGTCCAAATCTCTCAAAAATTTTATAACAATAAGGGAAATATTGCAAAAATTTGATCCTGAAGTTCTCAGAATTTATTACGCTTCTACACACTACAGAAAGCCATTAGATTTTGACGAATCTAATTTAATTTCTGCTAAAGAAAAATTGGATAAGCTATACAACACTCTCCAAAACATTTTAGAAAAAGATAATAAGCACGATTTAAGCAGTGCAGAAAGATTGTTGAAAAGAAAGATTGGAAAATATAAGAAAAAGTTTGAGGCTGCGATGGATGATGATTTCAACACACCAAAAGCCCTTTCTATACTTTTCTCTTTTTGCAAAGATATTAACAAAGTATTGGCGAAGTTGGACAAAATAAATTATAGATTAAAAATTGATTTAGTATCTAGCCTTCGAGAGCTTGGGGGGATATTTGGAATATTACAAAAAGATATAATAAGTGAAAAGATCCCGGAAGAAGCATTGAGATTGATTGAGGAAAGGGAAAAGCTTAGAAAGATTGGAGATTATGCTGCTGCAGACAATATAAGGGAAAAATTAAAAAATGAATTTGGTATTTTAGTCGAAGACACACCAAAAGGCCCGAGATGGAAAAAGATTAAATGAAATTAAATATTTTTTATCTTTCAAATAACTATAATTTGGGATAATAAAGAATAGATTATTATGACGAATCCTCATCAAGTGGCTTGGAATTGGTATTCAAGAGAATCTGTCCAAAGAGTTTTAATAGAAATATCTAACAATAGAGAGGTTGTTTGTGTTTACAAAGATTCATCTTTTGGTAAAAGACCTGATACTCTTCAATATAATGCAGACATACTGCAAGCTGTAGCTGAAGGGGCAATAGCTTTTCATGGTTCAGTAGAGAGGTGGAGAAACCCTATAAAGCTGGATGTTAACATGACAAAGCAACAATTGGATGAATTAAGGATTGGGTGGGACATAATTTTCGACCCAGATGTTGAAGATTTTGAAATAGCAAAAATTGTAACGAAAAATATTGTAGAAGCTTTGAAAGATCACGGCCTAAAAAGCTTTTCTATAAAATTTTCCGGAGGTAAAGGTTTTCACATTGGAGTTCCTTTTGAATCTTTGCCAGAAAAAATAAATTTCCAAGAGACTAAAAATCTTTATCCAGAAGTTTTTCATAAAGTTGTAGAGTATATAAAATGGTACATAAAGGATCAATTAAAAGAAGATATTTTATCTCTAGACACCCCAAACAACATTTCCCAAAGAGTCAACAAGCCTTTGAGCGAGATAATCGATTCTGAAGGTTTAAATCCGTTTAAAATAATTAACTTTGATTTATTTTCGATCAGACACTTAATAAGGCTACCATATAGTTTACATGAGAAGACTTTGTTAGTTAGCTTGCCTATAAAATACAGTGACTTGGATAATTTCAATAAAGAATTAGCTAGACCAGAAAAAGTTAAAGTTAATGAAAAATTTTTAATTCCGGAGTATAAAAACGATGCCGATATTTTAATCACAGAAGCTTTAGATTGGGCTGCAAAACATCAGATTAAGCCTGAAATAAAAGTAGTAGAAGAAAAGAAAAAAATTTCGAAATTTAAAGCATTGCCTGAAGAGTTTTTCCCTCCTTGCATAAAAAGGATATTAGAGGGTATGGTCGATGGTAGGAAAAGGTCTGTATTTATATTAGTAAACTTTTTGAGAAATGTAGGATGGAGTAATGAAATGATTGAGAAAAAAATTTTTGAATGGAATGAAAAAAATTCACCTCCGCTAAGATCTAATTACTTAAGAAGTCAGCTTAGATGGCATTTTAGGCAAGATAGAAATTTGCTTCCCCCTAATTGCGATAATGCTAATTTTTATTTGAGTATGGGCTTGCATCAGTTATGCGAAGCTGCAGGAATACATAAACAAGTAAAAAACCCTGTAAATTGGAGTATTAGGCAATTAAAAGCTAAAAGAAGAAAATGATTTAAAAATCAAAATTACTTATAAGTTATGGTGTAAATGGCAGAGGAAACTATAACTTTTGAATTAATTAGGAAAATTCAAAGAGAAGAACAAAGCTCGCAAAAATTAGTGAAGTTGCCAGAAAATTTTTTTGATGCAGTAGCTGAATATATTAGCAAAAAAAGGAGAAATAGAGATGATAAGAGGAGCGTTTTGGAAGTAAGAAACATAGAAAGGCTTATCGAGGACATATTTAACAGAAGAGAGAGAAAAATAATAAACATGGCTATAATCAATGCACGAACCGGAATATTACCTGAAAATTTAACAGAAGAAGAAAAGATTTTTTATCAAAGCCTGCTCGAAACAATTAAGAAAAGGAGAGAAAATAATCTAAAGAAAATTTTAGAAGAAAAGAAAGAGGAGATAGTAACTTTAGTAGTTTTTAAAGAAGATTTTCCAGAGTTTTTGGGAATAGATGAAAAAACTTATGGGCCTTTTAAAAAAGGAGATATAGCAAGACTGCCAGAAGAAAATATAAGACCACTCTTGGAAAAAGGTATAGTAGAAAAGTTTGAAGTCCCAAAGTAGGGTTAAAGATTAAATTTATTTAAATTATCGCTCCAATTTACTTTTTAGATGAGTATGAAATTCCCAAAGGAAGTTAACATTTATTGCAATTACTGTAAAAAGCATACTTTGCATACTGTAGAGCTTTCGAAAAAAAGGCCTAGAAGAACTTTGGCAGTAGGGCAAAGAAGGTTTTTAAGAAAATTAAAAGGTTATGGTAGTTTTCCTAAGGAAAATCCAAAAGGTAGGGAAAAATCTACTAAGAAAGTTGATTTGAGGTTTAAATGTAAAGAATGTGGAAAGAGTCATACAAAAGGCAAAGGATTTAGGGTCAAAAAATTTGAATTGGTTAAAATATGAAAGAAATAATTCAAACCCCAAAATCAAGATTTTTAAAAGTTTTATGTAAAAAATGTAGGAATGAGCAGATAGTTTTTGATAAAGCTGCTACAATAATAAAATGTTTAAAATGCCAAACAGAATTGGCATATCCTAGTGGTGGAAAAATCAGGTTAACAAACAATATCAAGGTTTTGCAGGAGCTTAGCTAGGGGCAAAAAATTTATAAGAAGCTGAATAAATTTTTTTTAGTAATATTATGACTTGGGATGAAGATATTTTTGAAGAATTAGATAGAATGAGGAAAAGGATACATTATCTAATGCAAAAGATGTGGGAGCCGCTAGAAGAAGAGTTTTCATCTTTAAGAAGTTTTCCAATAGACTTAAGAGAAACTGAAAATGAGGTTATAGTTAAGGCCGATTTACCAGGATTTAAAAAGGATGAAATAAGCATAAAAGCTACCGAAAACACTTTGGATATCTCAGCTCAACACAAGGAGAAAAAAGTGGAAAAAACTAAGGAAATGTTCAAAGCTGAGAAAAAGTATGGCGCCCTAAGGAGATTTATAACTTTGCCAGCAAAAGTAGATTATTCGAAAGCTGAAGCGAAATTCGAAAATGGTCTGCTTACAATAAAATTACCAAAAAAAGAAAAGAAGAAAGAGGCAAAAGAGATAAAGATCGAATAAATTTTTATAATTTTTTGCAAATTTGGCTTAGTTAGTATGAATTTTTAATTATAGAACCGCAATATATATATAAAAAAACCTAAATAATTAATTATGGATAAAAAATTAGCTATTTTAGTTTTTACTTTTGTAGTATCCCTACCCTTGGCTTTAGTTCTAGCACAGACTCCTGAAGATCAACCAAAATGTTATTGTAGAATGCCTTGCCAATCCATGGTTCCGCCAGAGTTTATGGACTGTAAATTATATACAGAACCTCCGTCCCGAGGCTATTATTGTCCTGGATTGTGTAAGGAAAACGCAACTTATATAATTTGTCCTCTGCCTTTTTCAACTCCTAGGATACTCCCTATAGATGGTGGGAAGAAGAATATAACCTGTCCACCATACCCTGGGCCTAGATGGATAGTAGGTGAAGGGGTAGGTATACTGCCTGATTTTAGTGATTTTGTGTATTTAAAGTTGAATTATTTTATAGGTAAGTGGAGATTGAATTATTATAGAGGTTATCTTTCGGTTAATAACGTAAACTATGAGTTGGGAAATATAAGCTTAGATTATTCAAATCGAAGTCTGAGTGCCGTTATATATAGCTCTAATCAATCAGTCGGGACTATTAATCTAACTCTAACTCATAAATTTTACGTTCCGTACAATAGGAGAGTTAATATAGTAGAATTTAGCGATATAGCAGTGGGTAATATGACTTTATATAACAACGATTACAAAGTTTTCTTATTTGGAAGAGTAAGATTCTTACCCGTGCCTATACCAATTCACTCATGGAACATAACTGTTTATCAATAATAGAATTAAGTCCTTAAATTCACAAAATTCAAATAATCCTTTTTTAAAAAAGTTTAAGAAAAGTTCTTTGTAATCTTTTACCATTAAGGCCAGTTTTTAAGAAAATGTGCAACTTTGTCTAGTTAAGCTATTTTCATCTCTTTAAAATAATTCATCACCAAATAAATTTTATGATAGATTCGCATTGTCATTTAGAACAAAAAGATTTCGAGAAAGATAGAGATTATGTAATAGAAAGATGTAAAGAAGAGTTAAAAGGTGTTGTTAGTTGTGCAACTAATCTAAGTGAATTTGAAATTTTGATGGAAATAATATCTAAACATAAAGGCTTTGTTTTTGGTTGTGCAGGAATCCATCCAGAATATGTAAAATCTTTAAGCGATAAAGATCTTGAATTGGTTTTTGAAAAAATAAAGGCCAATAAGGATAGGCTAGTAGGGATAGGAGAAGTGGGGTTAGATTATTATTGGATAAAAGAAGAAAATTGGCGTAAAAAACAAAAAGAGATGTTCGTAGAATTCATAAATTTCTCTAAAGAGATGGACATGCCTTTGGTTGTACATTCTAGAGACGCTTATGAAGATGCTTTAAAAATGCTTGAACAATTTGATGTAAAGAAGTGCTTGCTTCATCTGTTTGGCGGAGAAAATTTAATCCAAAGAGTCATAGAAAATTCTTTTTATATATCTTTTGGGCCTATTTTGTTAGTTAGTAAAAAACATCAGAAAATGGTAGAAAAGATGCCTTTAGATTTAATTTTAGTAGAAACTGATTCGCCTTGGAATTCGCCTTCTATATTTTTAGAAAAAAAAAGAGAAAGGAATATTCCCCTTAACATAAAAATTGTAGCCAAAAAAATTTCTGAAATAAAAAAATTGAGTTTTGCCAAAGTGTGGGAAAAGTTAGGTGAAAATGCTTCCAAACTTTTTAACTTAAAATTCAATACTGAATACCTTTGACGGACATTATATTTTGTGGAAATTTTATAGGAATGATTTCGTTTACATAGTCAGCCCTATTTATTAAAGCCTTAGGTGCTTTTCTTCCTGTTAAAATTACATTAGTTCTTTTAGGAATATTTTTCAATAAATTTAAGACTTCTTCAACTTTTAACAATCCAGAATGACAAGCTAGATTAATTTCGTCTAATATTAATAGGTGAGGCTTTTTCCTGAGCATTACTTTTTTGGCAAATTCCAGACCCTTCAAAGCAAATTCTCTGTCTAATTCCTCTATATTTCTTACTTTAAACTTATATTTACCAAATTTAGCCTGACCTTTGGAAATTTTGAGCCAACCTGGTCTACCGAACTGATAAACTTCGTAATATCGCTTGAGCATTTTTTGAATTTTGTATTCGCCTGTATTTTTCCACCATTTCATGAATTGAATCATAACTACTTTATGTTTATGCCCTATAGATCTCAAAGCTAGACCCAAAGCGCTAGTAGTTTTTCCTGCGCCCTCGCCGGTATACAAATAAATATGCCCCATAATACCCTGATAATTTTTAATTAATTTATATAAATATATTTAAAATGAATTTAAGAGAGCTGGCAAAAAAAGAAATAGATAGAATAGAAAAAATTTTTGATAATTTAATTCTGTTGAACAATTCAAAAGAAGTTTTAGAATTGATAGAATTAGCGAAAACCTATTTCCAAGATTCGAAAAATTTTTACCAAAAAAAAGATTTTTTGCGAGCTTTTGAAGCTGTTGTAATAGCTTGGAGCTACATAGATGCTGGTTTGCATTTAAAAGTTTTCGATCTACCAAAAGAGCTAAAAAGATATTTCACAGTTGAATGACGATTTAAAATTTTTCACTTTGTAATTCCATATATTATATAGTTATATAAAAATGAGAAAAGTAATATGGAAGGAAAAAAAACTTACATATCTAGAATAACTCTGCAAGGATTCAAGAGTTTTAATAGAAAAACAACTATACCTTTTTTAAGTGGATTCAACATTATTTGCGGACCAAACGGAACTGGAAAATCCAACATAATTGAAGCAATATGTTTTGTTCTGGGAAGAAAATCTGCCAAGAGTATGCGTGCAGATAGATTAAGTGATTTAATTTTTCATGGGAGCGAGAAAAAGCAACCTGCTCAATTCGCTAGCATAACGCTTTTTTTGGACAACTCTACTAAAATCTTCCCTTTCGAGGAAAATGAGATATCTATAACAAGAAAAGTTAACAAAAATGGATTTTCTGTCTACAAGCTAAATGGTAGAAATGTTACTAGAGAGAAAATTTTGGAAGTGCTTTCTCTGGGAAGGATACATCCCGATGGCCACAACATAGTTTTGCAGGGCGATATAACACAAATAATAGAAATGAATCCAATAGAGAGAAGGGAAATAATAGACGAAATTTCTGGAATAGCTGAATACAACGAAAAAAAAGCCAAGGTTTTGAAAGATTTGGAAGCTGTGGACCAAAAACTCAGGGAGGCAGAAATAATTATATCACAAAGATACGATATTTACAAAAAACTGGAAGAAGAGAGAAATGCTGCATTAAGGTACCAAGAATTGAATAAAGAATTGAACGTATTGAAAGCTTCTTATTTTCATAAAAAGTTTATTACAATTCAAGAGCAAATGAAAAAATTGGAGGAAAATTTAAATAAAAAGTTGGAGATTGAGAAAAAAATATCGAGTGAAATAGAAAAAATAGAGGATGAACTGGAAAAAAAAGAAGATAATATAAGAAATATTGCAGAAAAACTAATTCTACTATCTAAAAGAATGGGCATAGAAAAGGAAATTTCTGAAATTAGAAGTAATCTTTTGATAAAAAAAGATAAGCTCGAAATAAATTTGCACGAAATTCAAAGGATAGATTCTTTGATAGAAAAGTTAGAAGTATTGAATTCTAAAAAATCCGAACTATATGAAATTCCTAGGGCTGTTGAAGCGATTTTAAAATTAAACTTAAAAGGAGTTTATGGAACTATAGCAAGTTTGATTTCTGTACCAGAAAAATACAGAGTTGCTATAGAGGTGGCTATTGGTAACCACATCCACGATATAGTAACTGAAGATGAAAGCGTTGCTTCTTTTTGTATAGAATACTTGAAAAGAGAAAGAATTGGTAGAGCTACATTTCTTCCTCTAAACAAAATAAAACCAAGAAAATTTGAAAATAGTGAAGTATTAAAATTCGATGGAGTTATAGGTTTAGCGAGCAAAATTATAAAGTTTGACAAAAAGTTCTCTCCTGCCATAGAATTTGTTTTGGGAGATACTTTAGTTGTAAGAGACCTAAAAGTTATAGAATCTCTGGGAATAGGAAAGTATAGAATGGTTACGCTTGATGGCGATTTAGCAGAGAAAAGCGGAGCTTTGATAGGCGGTTATTACATAAAAACTCATCCTAAAATAATCGAGGCAAACATTAGACAAGATATAGAAAAGTATATTGAAATGAAAAAAGCTTTGATGAAGGAAAATGAAATATTAAAAGAGGAAATAAAAGATTTGGAACAAAAACTAAAAGAAAAGGCTGTAGAAGAAAGTGCAAAGGAATTTGTTGACTTGGAAAAATTAAGAATAATTTCTGAAAGAGAGTTGGATGAATTAAGAGATCGTAAAAAAAAGCTTTATCAAAGAAAACTAAATCTAGAAATTGAAATAAATCAAACGAAAATAGAGCAAGCTAAGTTAGAAGCAGAGCTGGTCCCAGTAATGCAAGAAAAACAAAAGTATGGCGATGTTAAATATATAGATGAAAAATTAAGCATTCTAGAAAAAAGTATCGAAAGAATTGAAAAGGAATTAAGTAATTTAGGATCGGTTAATTTGAAATCAATAGAAGAATTTGAGAAATTTAAAAATGAGTTCGATGAATACAAAAAAAAGTATGAAAAAATTTTGGAGGAAAAAAAGTCGGTTCTTGAAATGATAGAGGAAATAGAGGCAAAGAGAAAAGAAGTTTTTAATAGTACTTTGTCTGCTATTAGCGAACACTTCAATTCCATTTTTTCGAAAATGTTTGGGGGTAGCGCAAGCTTGAGTTTAGAAGATCCAAACAATATAGAGTCGGGTTTATTGATACAAGTGAATCCTAAAGGAAAAAGATTGGTTAGCATAGATGCTTTGTCGGGAGGTGAGAAAAGTTTAGTTGCTTTAGCTTTTATATTCGCGATACAACAATATAAGCCAGCCCCCTTTTACATTTTGGATGAGGTTGATGCTGCGTTAGATAAAGAAAATAGTATTAGAGTTGCCGAACTTATAAAAAACTTATCAAAAAATGGACAATTTATAATGATAACTCACAACGATCAAACAATTAAATATGGTGACAGGATTTTTGGCGTCACTATGGAAGATGGAGAATCAAAAATCCTTGGTATAGAAATGCCAAAAATAATAGGTTGATAAAATGAGTGAAGAGGAAAGTATTTTAAAATTGATACTAGAAAAGGAGAGCTGGGAAGAAATTTTATACTACATAATAAATTTAGAAAAGCTTGATCCTTGGAATGTAGATTTAGTTAAACTTTCTGAAGGTTTCATTAATTTCATAAAAAACGCACAAAATCTGGACTTTAGAATACCAGCAAAAATTATTTTCGTTGCTGTGGTTTTGTTAAAGCTAAAGTCCGAATATTTATCTATACTAGAAGAAGATGTTTCTGAAACTTTGAACGAAAAAAAACCTTTCGAGGAATTGGGCATTGACCCTAATTTAGTTAGGCTCAGCTATGCTGTTAGAAGAGTTCCAAAAAGGCAGATAACAATTAATGAACTTCTAGCTGCTTTAAGAAAAGCACTTTCAGTGCATGAAAAAAAGGAAATAAGGAGAAAGATTGCTGTCCAACAAATTCGAGCTGAGTTATTGATGGAAGAAGATATAGTTGTGAAGATTGAGAGAGTTATGAAAAAAATAGATGAAATGCTAAATATGCTAGGTGCAGATAAGATAGAATTTAAAAGAATTTTAAATAATTGGACTAGAGAAGAAATTGTAGATCACTTCATTCCTTTGCTACATCTAGAGCAAGATGAAAAAATTAAAACAGATCAACCAGAACTATTCAAAGAAATTTGGATATCAAAAAAATTTGATTAAGATAACTTAAATTTTGCGAAATAAGATGCTTCGCCGAGCCCAGAACCAAACATAGTTTTATAAGAAATACTGGAATAGAAAATTATGTAATCAGGGTTATCATTTTTCGGGAGAAAACCTAATATATAAAAATCTCTCTGACCTTTGCCCTTAATAATTCCTTCTTTTGGATCTCTCGACCTAAAACTTAAATCATAGCAATAATCAAAATTTTTCTTGCAGGCTAATGCTGTAATCACAGAATTTATCAAATGATTCTCATATTCTCCGGACAATTTTTCAACCCTTAAATGAAAATATAATATTTTATCTTGATCTCTAGAACGGAATTTTCCTTCGAAAGGAAGTTCAATTTCTCTAGCTTCATTATAATCCATTAATTCTATAATAGAATCCTCGCCATAAGTTATTTTTTCATTTAAATTTATTGTTGGTATGGAATCGAATATATTTTTTATCCTATTCAAAATTTCGGTATTATTAACTTGATAAGGCTCAAAAGTTTTCGGTTTGTTAATGTTCGTAATAGAGGTAATGAATAAAATTATTAGAATTAATGGTATTAACAAAAAAATCAAGATTTTCTTCATTATAGATATTTTAAACATTATGATAATATATAATTTTTTATATGAACAAAAAAGCCCTGATTGAAGCTGCTTTATTTGTATCGGATAAACCATTAAGCTTAGAAGTATTGAATGAAATAACTGGGATAGATAAGGATGAAATAAAACAAATAATAAGGCTTATGCAGTTAGAATTGGATAGGGATGATAGAGGATATCAATTAGTTGAAACCCCTAATGGTTATGAATTTAGAATAAAACATGAGTATAGAGATAAAGTCGCGAAAATAGCACCTTTTGCTGATTTAGGCGAGGGAATGATGAGAACTTTAGCGATAGTAGCTGCTAATCAGCCAGTAAAGCAATCTGTTATAGTTAGATATCAAGGAAACAAAGCTTATAGTTACATAAAAAGTTTAGAGGAAAAAGGGTTAATTAAAACTGAGAAGCATGGTAGAACAAAATTGGTTTATACTACTGATGATTTTGAAAAGTACTTTGGAATGAGTAGCGAAGAAATCAAAAAGCTAATGAACGAATATAAGAACAAAAAGTAAAAATATTAATCAGCTTTATTTTTTCCAAAAATTAAAATTTATTCATGTTTGTGACTAAATTCGATGGGAGCAAGCAGCCTTTCGATAAATCTAAAATTATAAGAACTTGTTTAAAGCTAAGAGCCTCGATTGAGCAAGCAAATATAATAGCTAATAAGATAGAAAAAAGGGCTTATGATGGTATATCAACAAAAGAAATATTAAGAATGATTTTCTCGTATTTGAAAGAATTTAGGCCCTCTTTAAAATACCAAATAGATTTACGTGACTCTATTGCTTTGCTTAGACCAAAACCAGATTTCGAACATTTTGTTGCTGATATTTTAGAAGAATTTGGTTACAAAGTAATGAAAAATCAGATAATTCAAGGTAAGTGTGTTGAGCATGAAGTAGATGTAATTGCAAAGAAAAATGATGAAATTGTTTATGTTGAAGTAAAACACCACGTTCAGCCACATACTTATACCGGTCTAGATGTCTTTCTTAGAGCTAAAGCTGCTTTTGAAGATTTAAAAAAAGGTTATGAGTTGAGAAAACATAATTACAATTTTAATAAAGCTATGGTGGTTTGCAATACTAAAATTTCAGATCATGCTAAAAAATATGCGAATTGTGAAAATATAGAATACATAGGATGGAAATATCCTGAAGGAAGATCAATAGAAGAGATTATTGAAAAAAACAAGCTTTACCCCATAACTTTTTTAAAACAATTAAAACAAAAAGAAGTTATTAGTTTCTTAGATTCTGGTATCATAACTTTGAAAGATTTAATCAAAACAAATTTTCACGATTTGAAAAGAATGACAAGAATAAGTAGTAACAGGTTATCTGAAATATTAAGGTTGGCTCGTAACATTTTGGAAAGTTAGCTCAACCAAATTTCCATTTTCTATTTTAACTTTACCCAACAAATGCCATTTAGAACTTTTAGAGATATTTTTTTCTGCATATTCTTTATCTACAAAATAACCAGTAAAATTCTTCATATATGAAAAAAT
>CAYRRN010000001.1:16447-20449 GCA_964426695.1 uncultured archaeon | reverse complement strand
ATTAAAAAAAGAGAAATTAAGACAAGAAATGTTACTAATAATATTTTTTTGTTGGATTTCGATTTTTTTATTGAACGTTTTAGCATTTTAGCCTTCATAATCGAACTCAAAACTTTGCGTAAATAAAGTAAGTTCCGTTGTATGCCAAGCCGCAGAATGTGCCATTTGGTAAGATTTGGGTAGTTGTTTCTGTGTTATATATTTTGAATCCGTATCCAACGCTTTGGTTAAAGTAAATTGCAGTTCTACAAGTACTAAAAGTGACATTTTTGGGAATTTCAAGATAACTTTTGATAGTCAAGTTTTTTGAAAACACATCAGGATCTATCTCAGAAGGTAAGAGCCATATTGCTTCTGGTACCCATTTCAAATCTCCCAAACTAAAAGTTATTGAACCTTTTATCATTCCAAAATCTGTTAAAAATTGATTTATGCCTATATCAGTTATTTGCCCTTGCTGTATTGTTGTTGTAATCGCTAAAGCATTTATGGAATTAGCTAATAACAAGCATGCCAAAATTACCAAAATTTCCAAAAATTTTTTTCTCATAATAAAGACTCAAAAGCATTTTTAGCATAAAGAATTAGAACCCAAACCAGTGGGAATTTATTAATTTTTAAGATTTTTTGGTTCGTAAGGGCAAAGATTTATTATTGGGCATTTATAACACAGAGGCTTCCTTGTTTGACATATTTCTTTACCAAATTGAACAAAAAGCTGATTAACAATAGCTCTAAATTTTTTAGGAATTATTTTATGCAAATCTTCTCTTATTTTTTCAGGATTATTGTTTTTTGTAATCCCTAACCTTTTGCTAACAACAGCTACATGAACATCTACAGGCACTACATCTTGCGAATAAGCAAAAAGTAAAATGATATCAGCTATTTTACCACCAACCCCAGGAATTTTCATCAAACTTTCCCTATCTTTTGGGATATTTCCTTTAAAATTTTTTACTAAAAATTTGCATGCCTCCTTAATTCTTTTTGCCTTGACTCTATAAAATCCCACAGGATAAATTGCCTTTTCTATTTGTTTTGTAGATAATTTCAAAATTTTTCCTGGAGTATTAGCTAATTTAAACAACCTTTCTTGAGCAGGAAAGGATATTTCATCCTTAGTTCTAGCTGAAAGTATTCCGTGAATTAAAATATCGAAAGGTTTTCCGTGCCTTAATTTTACATCATAAACTTTATTAAGTTCTTCTATTATTTTTAGTATAGTTTTGGTATCCATTAATTTTAGTTATGAGCAAACAATTAATATATTCTCGTAACTTGCTTAGCCTTATCTCTATTTTTAAGGTGGTAATATGGTTTTCGAAAAACTCAACCCAAAATTACAAGAAGTAATTAAAAAAAGGTTTGAAAAGCCAACTTTGCCGCAAGAGTTAGGTATACCCCTAATATTATCAGGAGAGAATGTTTTAATAATTTCGCAAGTAGGTACTGGCAAGACCGAATCAGCTATGTTGCCAGTATTCAATTTTATCCTAGAAAAAAAGTTAAATCCCATATCAGCATTATATATAACTCCTTTGAAATCTCTAAACAGAGATTTAATAAGCAGAATGCTCTGGTGGTCTGAACAGCTTGATATAGAAATTTCTCTTAGGCATGGGGATACCTCTTCTTATGAAAGAAAAATGCAAGTAGAATTTCCTCCCCAAATTCTTTTCATAACTTTAGAAACTCTCCAACCAATTTTAGTAGGTAAAAAAATCCGCGAACTTTTAAAAAATGTGAAATATGTGATTTTGGATGAAGTCCATGAATGTGTAGAATCGAAAAGAGGAACTCAATTAGCTTTGGCATTGCAAAGATTAAAAAGAATATGCGGAGATTTTCAGTTAATAATGCTTTCAGCCACTTTAGGAGAGCCTGAAAAGGTTGCAAAATTTTTCGCCGGAAATAAGGAAGTAAAAATTGTAAAAGCTATAACCACGAAAAAAATGGAAATTAATGTAATAACGCCTGAAATTAAATCTGAAGATAAGAAAATATCGGAAAAAATTGGAAGTAGCATAGAAAGTGCTGCTAGACTTAGAACTATAATAGAGCTGATTAAAAATTCCAAAAGCACTATAACCTTTACAAATACTAGAGAATTTGCTGAAATTCTAGCAAATAGAATAAAAACTTTGGACAAAAATTTTCCTATAGAGGTACATCATAGTAGCTTAAGCAAAGAAGTTAGAATTAAAGCTGAAAAAGATCTTAAAAGTGGCAAACTGAAAGGTATAATAGCGACTTCTAGCTTGCAGCTAGGAATTGATGTTGGTAATGTGGATAAAGTAATCCAATACATGAGCCCTAGACAAGTTACTCAATTAATTCAAAGAGTGGGTAGGAGTGGGCATGAGTTAAACAAAATTAGCAAAGGTATTATTGTTGCTAGCGATGAAGATGATTTGTTTGAAGCTGCTGTTATTGCTAGAAAAGCTTTGAAAGAAGAATTGGAAGAAATAAAGTTTCATGAAAAGGCTTTGGATGTATTGGCTCATCAGATAGTTGGATTGACTTTTGATTTTGGCAAAATTGAACTTCAAAAAGCTTACGAAATAATAAAACAAGCTACTCCCTACCAAAACTTAAAATTTGAAGAATTTTTAGAAGTTTGTAAAATTATGGAAGAAATAGGAATGATTTTTTTAAATAACGAGATAAGAAAAAAAAGAAGAGGGTTTGAATATTATTTCTCTCAGCTATCTACCATTCCAGATGTCAAGCAGTATCGCATAATAAACTCTTTAGATAATTCCTTTGTAGGTGTTTTGGATGAGGAGTTTGTTGCCTTACATGGCGAGCCTAATTCTACTTTTATAGTTAAGGGCGATGCTTGGAAAATTTTAGATGTAAGTGATGATAAAATTTTTGTAGAACCTACAGAAGACTTAGAAGCAGCTATACCAGGATGGGAAGGTGAATTAATACCCGTACCTTATGAGGTTGCGCAAGAAGTTGGAAGGCTTAGACATTTAATATCTAAAAGCCTGGAAGAAAAAGGTGTTGGTGATTTGATTAAAGAATTGACTCAATCTTATCCCATAGATGAAAACTCTGCTCGGAAAATGATTTCTACTATAAAAAAACAGAAAAAATTTGGCATGGTTCCTGATGACAAAACTATTTTAATCGAAGATGTTGAAAATTTGGTCATTTTGCATGCTTGCTTTGGGTCGAAAGTAAATGAAACATTAGGAAGATTGATTACTTCGCTTTTATCCTTGCGTGTTGGGTCAGTTGGCTTAAAAACAGATCCTTACAGAATAATTATACAATTTCAAGAAGGCAAGAAAAATATCGATTTAATAAAAGAAATTTTGTTTAAAGTTGATGCAAATCAAATAAAAAATTATTTAGATTTAAGCTTGTATCGAAGTGAATTGTTTGCATGGAAATTTGTGCATGTAGCCAAAAGATTTGGTGCAATAAAGAGAGAAGCTAACTATAACAAAACAATCATCCAAAAAATTATAGAGGAATATAAAAATACTCCAATTGTAAAAGAGACTTTAAAAGAATTGTATGTCGAAAAATTTGATTTAGAAAAAGCGAGTGAAATTTTAAAGAGAATTCAAAAAAATGAAATAAAAGTTATTTTCAACGAAAAAATTAGTTTTTTAAGTAAAATAGGGCTTAAAAATAAGTTTTTAGAATTAGTTCCTCCAAAAGAAATGAAATTAGAAATTTTAAACCTTGTTAAAAAAAGAATTTTGAATTCAAATTATAGGTTGGTTTGTCTTAATTGTGGTAAATGGAATAAATTAATTTTAGTTAAGGATATTGATAACGAAACAAGATGTCAAATTTGTAAAGCAAAGTTGCTAGCTATAATTAACCCAAAAGATTTATCCGCCTTGAAAATAATTAGCAGAAAAATTAAAAATTTACCATTAAGTAAGAGTGAGGAAGAAAAAATGAGAAAAATTAAAGCCACTGCAGAACTTTTTTTAAATTACGGTAAAAAAGCTGCAATAGTTCTGGCTGGAAGAGGCA
>CAYRRN010000001.1:9399-16437 GCA_964426695.1 uncultured archaeon | reverse complement strand
AATATTGGAAAGTTTGAAAATAATCCTAGTTCTATCAAAGAAAACAAAAATAAACCTAGTAAGATTAAACTTAAGAAAAATTTGCTCACTTCCTTATTTATTTCATTAGGACCAAACCAGCCAGCTAAAAACCACTTAGAAAAAGTATTAGAAACTCCGGCTAGAATCATTCCCTTTAATGCCACTAAAGGATTTATTCCCATAGTTGCTAGAGAAATAGTTATAGCGTCTACTTCTATAAATCCAGCTAAAATTGACAATCCATAAATTCCTAAAGGCCAGTAGCTGTTTTTTATTAAGTGTGATAATGAATAAACGATTATAAAAAATATAGTGAACTTTATGGCTGGCTTAAAATCTAAAGGAGAACCTATTTCCACAGTAGCCTTTTCTCTTTCAGCTTTCGATAAATAAATTAAACTAAAAATGGTTCCAATAGATGTTAGAAACAAAAATGGTAAAAAGTAGTTAAGAATTTGAATGTTAAAAAAACTAGCTACTGCCCATTGCCTTATAAACATCACAGAACTAGCTATTACTATTGCAAACGTC
This sequence comes from uncultured archaeon, assembly GCA_964426695.1. Lineage (GTDB taxonomy): Archaea > Aenigmatarchaeota > Aenigmatarchaeia > CG10238-14 > SCSR01 > JAWADS01. The sequence continues at coordinate 15,885 of CAYRRN010000001.1, read as the reverse complement.
GCCCAATTAATAATTTTTTTGTTTATCCTAGCTTTTTCCGCCATATTTACTGTAACAGCTGTGGAACTTGCCAAACCCCCAAAAAATCCTGTAAGCCCTAAACCTTTTTTAGCTCCGAAAATTTTCATAGCTACGTAAGAAAAAAAATTAACAGATAGCACCATAACTAAAGATAACCAAACAATGTAAGGATTAAAAATTCCAAAATTATCTATGGGTCTATTTGGAAGTATTGGTAAAATAACAAAGGCTAAAGCGGCAAATGTTAAAAAGCTGCGTATCTCTCTTTTTGTTAAATGTCTAGCGAATTTATGAAGGGATTCTTTAGAGACTAAAATCAAAGTCAAAGTTATTCCTAACGAAATTGTTAATAAATAAGGATAACTTTCAAAAAACAGTATAAGCCCTATTATATAAGTTAAGATGAAGGCAATCTCGCTGGTCATGCCAACAGCTCTTATTCTTTGATATTCAATTAAATAGCTCGCTATAGCTAATCCTATAGTTCCTGCGAAGCCCGCATAAACAGGGAAAAAATTACCTAAAATTTGAGAAACGTATCCTGATAGAAATCCCAACAAAGATATAATCATAAAAGTCCTTATGCCAGCAAAAACTTCTTTGCCAGCAGCCCTTTTTTCTCTTTCCAAACCAATCAAGGCACCTATTGCAAGAGCTAGTAGAACTTTTTGTAAAGCAGATAAATCAACCATAAATAAATTTTGGTTTAAGAATGATAAATTTTTATTTTTCAATTTTATAATTGCTTTATATGCCTGGAAAATTTTTCGTATTAGAGGGAGTAGATGGTTCTGGTAAAACAACTCAAGCAGCCAAATTAACTCAATATTTAATAGAAAATAAATATCATGTTTTATATACAAAAGAACCAACAGACATTACTCAATTCAGTAAAAAAATAAGAGAAATATTAAAAAATGAAGGGTTAGGAAATAAGGAAAAATTAACAGAACTTTTCGTGAAGGATAGATTTTATCATGCGAATAAAATTATTCGACCTTTGCTGAAAAAAGGTATATATGTAGTTTGCGACAGATACTACATTTCAACTTTAGCTTATCAGCATACACAGGGCATGGATTTAGAATATTTGTTAAAAAAACATGAAAAAATTTTAAAACCTAACATAACTTTTTTTATCGATGTAAGTTTCGAAACTCAAGAGAAGAGATTAAAAAAAATGAATAGAGAAAAAATTTCTTTTGAAAAGCATGTCGAATTTAGGGAAAATTTGATTGAAAATTATAGGAAAATTTGTAAAATGCTTATGGAAAAGGGTAATAAAATTGAAATTATAGATGGTAATAGAAATCCTGAAAAAGTTTTTAATGATATTGTAAGAAAGATTAAAGATATTATTTAATGGGTCTGCCCGGATTCGAACCGGGGTTTTCGCCACGTCAAGGCGATGTCCTTTGCGTTAATTAACCGCTAGACTACAGACCCAACAAATTAAATTAGATTTTTAAAATTTATTTTTTATAAATCTTTTATGCTGAAAAGTGATGGATTTCAAAGGGAAAATTTAATTAACCTTTATTTTAGACTATCTAATGATATAGACAATTTAAAAATTAAATTGAAGTATTCTAAATTTCCAGAATTGACGGAAGATGATATATTAGATTTCATACGATCAAATTTTCCTAATATAAAGATTTATTTAGGAGAAAGAAACGAATATAATCCATTTAGCGATATCATATCTTTATCGAAATATCATATAGAAAGAGGTGATATTTTTCCTTTCTTTCATGAAATTATGCATTATTTCGGAATAAATAAAGAATCAAAAGCAAATTTGATGGCCTTTCAAGAAATTAGAAAATTAAGTAAAAATTGGAAAAATTTTGAAGGTAATTACCTTAATTTGCTTCTATTTTTCTTAATGGCAACTTATTATTACATCTCCAAAAAATATTTTAGCGAAGAGGTTTCAAAAGTTAGATTAGAAAATTTTTACGATTTCTTTTCTAAAGTTAATTCCCGCAAAATATACAAAGATATAGTTAAACCTTTTCTGGAAATTTATTTGAAAGAAAAAGAATTATTTTAGTCTATATAAATACGAATAGAAATGACCTGTTTTAATTTTTTTATCTATTTTCCAGCCTTCAATTCTATGGTCAGCGCTTACTACTCTGCAATTTTTCAATTCTCTTTCTAATTTTGTTTTTAATTTATTTACAATTTTTTTCGAAAGATACATAAAAACGACGCTTGCATTTTTAAGCTTAAAATCGAAAAAGTTGCCATGAATTACTCTAATATTTTTTTCTAGTTTCTCTCTCTTAATTTTTAATTTAGATATCAAGTAAAGCAAATAACTTTTTTCTATTCCCACACATTTGCATCCAAATTCTTTCGCCGCAATAATCAGTACTCTTCCGTCTCCAGAGCCTAAGTCGTAAATTAAATCGTTTTTTTTAACTCTAGCCAACCTTAACATTTTTATTATAGTTTTTTTAGGTAATGGAACGAAAATTGCTTCATCTAGCAAAAGTTGAAAGATGTAATATGAAAAAAAAGCGGATGAAATAAATAAGAATATTTCCAAGACCATTAAAATAATTTTAAACGAAATTTATAATAAATATCATTTCATAGCTCGCAAATAAGCCAATCCGTCTCTTTCCCTTTCAACAATATAAAAACTTGTTCTTAATTTTATGGGTCTTCTTATATCTTCTGGCTCAAATACTAAATCTTGAGAAGAAGTTAAATATAAAAATTGAACCACATAGTAAGGCCTAATTGTTTTGGCGGTTAGGTTTAGCATTTCAGCCTTTATTAAACCAAATCTTTTTGTTAATGCCGCAATATCTGCATAGCCCCTATCCAAAACTTCTTTGTGATTAATTTCGTTAAAACTCTCCATAAAATTATATTAATCAGAAAATTTTTAATAACCAATGCCTTCCACTTCTATCAATTTTTTATCTTCATCTATTTCAAACTTAACTCCCAATATTTGCTCGCAAACTTTGATATTAGTTCTACAATGCTCAGTTAAACTCTCTACTTTAATTTTACTTTTACCTTTAGCTAAAGCTAGAAATGGTATTATCTGATCTGACATATACTTATCCAAAGCTGCATTGCTTTCTATAGATTCAATTAATTCCTGAGCGCATTCTCCCCCAATTTTTTCAGCACTTATTCCTTTTTTTCCAATTTTGTCAGCTCCTAGAATAGAGTTCTCGAATTCGGCCCAAAGGGTTATGGAAGTGCCCTTAGATAAAGTTTTCTCAGTTTTTGGGATAATTTCTAAATTAACATCGTAATTTTTTAGCAAAACATTTTTCGCACCATTTGCTTGTCTGTAAGAAATTTCTTCGGGCAAAGAGCCGGCTACTGATATCCCCTTTATAGATTTCATGCTTCCTCTATCTAAAAGTTCAACGCCTTTCAGCTTGCTACCCTGAAAAAAATTGACTCTAACTAGCCCGTTGCCTTTTGGATAAAATCCTTGCTTTTTTACTTCTATATCAGGAATTTGAACGCCAAGTTTTGACAAAATTGGAAATTTAACATGCTTAGTGAATTCTATTGTAGGAGCTCCTAAACCAGCAGTACCGCCTTTAATTTCTATTTCAATATTTTTGTCCGAAAAAATTAATATTGGAGTAATAGTTTGGAGCAATAGAGAAATGCTACCAGCCGTTCCTATATTAATGAATTTTTTTTGTTGAAAGTTGTGGGATTTTGGGTAAAACTCGACTTCTGTAGAGCCAACGTATAAACCCTTTATCTTAGCGTTGCAGAATTCTCCAGCAACTTTAATGCCTGCTAAATGTTGAGCGAGTAATCCAGGTTTTGGCCTACCCTTTCTTATATTTATGATTTTAATTGGTTGTAAAGTTAGCGAAGATAATGCTATGGATGTTCTCAAAACCTGTCCATAACCAATTGAACCATCAACTAGTAGCATAAATTATAAATATTGCAGAAAATTAAAAATATTCATTTATTCAAAATTTCCTCAATTCTTAGAAGCTCGTTTATTTTGCTAACTCTCTCTCCAGATGTTCCAACTTTTATATAATCGCACCCTAAACCAACAGCGAGATGACAAATCAAATTATCGTCTGTTTCTGCACTCCTATGAGACATTATGGTAAATATTTTGTTTTCTTTAGCCAACTTAACAAATTTTATGGTATCGCTTATAGTTCCTATTTGATTTGGTTTAACTATAGCTGAACTTATTGCCTTTAAATCTATCGCGTCCTTAAGCCTCTTAACATTAGTAGCTAATAAATCGTCGCCGCAAATTAGTTTTGGAGAAAGTTGTTTATTTGCCACGCTAAAGGATACAAAATCTTCTTGATTAAATGGATCCTCTATATAAAAAATTGGAAATTTTCTAGCTAAGCTAATTACGAAATTTAATTGATCTTGTGTTGAAAAGATATAATTGTTCATAGAATATGAATAGTATTGTTTTCCGTCCCACATATGCGAAGCTGCAAAATCTAAACCGATTTTTAACAAAAATTCGTTAGAAACTTTAGTTAAAATTTTCAGAATTTCTATCAAGCTTAGCCTTGTAAACCAAGCCGACTCCAAATCTTTAGTAAAAGAAAATGACGGGTCTCTAATCTTTAATAGCTCTGCTACTTTCAAATAAGCCTGCATAATTTTTTCCATATTTTCTCTAAAAGATGTTTGGTGAACAGGTAAAAGCAGGTATTCTTCTACATCTCCGCTACCTTTAAAACCAACGATGTTGCATATAGGTCTTGGCATCTTCGCTTTTTCTTTAGACAAAAACTCGAAAACTTCTTGATGATTCTCTGCTGCAAAAGCTTTTAGAAAAGCGGAAGATATTGCTAGAGCTAGATTTGCTCCTATTTCACTGAAATTTTCTGTTCTATCTAAAGAGTGTAAAAAATCATCAACCTCTTCTTGTGAATTAAAATTTTGTGATAAAAATTTATTTTTTATAAAAACAAACTTGCTAGCTGCTTCACTAGTAGATAAATATAAGGCTTCGAATTTTCCCTTGCTAGTACCTAAAGGCACTGAGCTCCTAACCCTTACTTTTTCGGTCTCTAATTCTATTTCTAAAGTTTTTTTAGAATTTGTCGCGAATATTTCTCTAAGCTTAATCCTCTTAACTCTCATTAATTAATTATTTGATTTTTTTCTAAATATTTTAGAATTTTAAAAAACTAATTTTTGAAAACAAAATTCCAGAGCTTTTTAGCATCGAAATTTTTCAGCTTACCTTTTTTCACCGAAATTTCGTCGAAATTCTTAGCATTATCTTTACCTTTTCCATAAACTAATAAAGGAACTTTCCCATAAACATGCGTTCCAGTTTCTACAGAAGTTATGTGGTCGGTTGTTAAAATTAAAATACCATCAAAATTTTTAAAATCGGATAACCATAAATCAATTTCTTCTATCATCTCTTTTTTTCTTTTGAAGTCACCATCATGGCCAGCTTCATCGACATCTTTTATGTGTATAGCTAAAAAATCATAATCAAGCAAAACATCATTAAGGTTATCAAAAATAAAATTCAGCTTGCTACTAAAATCTAACTCAGGGATTTTTATAGAATTAAAGCCAGCGAGCATAAAAATAGCCCTTGTTGCACCTGGCTCTGAAATACATAAAGGATTAACATTCCATTTTTTATCGAAATGAGGCAGCAAATCTAACAATACATTTCCTGCTTCTCTAACTAGAAGATAATTAGCTTCTAATAATCCCTTAGCCAATCTTTCCGAATTTGCGGGATGGAATTGAATAATATCATGTACTTTATCTACAAATTCTTGAACTAATTTTGCGCTTAGCTCAGCGTTAGGCTTCAAAGCCCTAATTCTTTTAACTCTTTCGCCAACTTTAATCGGATCGTTGGACAAAATTTCATCACTTAACTTTTCTTTAATTATCAAAACTGCTCTATGCCCATAAACTCTCATGAATGTATATGGAAATCCTAAATCTACATGCTCGTTAATATATCGAGTTATTTCATCCAGCTTATAAGAGCTTCTTCCTGCCCTTCTGTCAACTATCCGCATGTCCTTATCTATAGTAGCAAAATTGCATCTAATAGCAAGATGGCCTTCTTTGTATGGTATGTCTGCGCCAACCGCCTCCAAAGGACCTCTTTTTATATTTTCAAATTTCTTTATATCGTAACCTAAAAGAGAAATAGTAGCAAAAGGACTTATGCTAGCTCCGTGTTTTTCCCATACTTTTTTTGGCAATAAGCTCAACTCGCCCAAACAGCCATTCTTAGCAAAATAATCTATATTTGGCTTATGGGCTTCGCTTAGAGGAGTTTTGCCATCTTTGGGCAAATCTGCTAAACCATCGATAATAAAAAAAACAATCTTCTTTTTACCTTTTATCGAGCGTTTTACCATATTAATAATATTTTTATTCGATAAATTTACATCTTTGAAATTTTAGGACAAATTATCCTTTATTTCTTCTAGAATTTCA
>CAYRRN010000001.1:0-9389 GCA_964426695.1 uncultured archaeon | reverse complement strand
GCATAATCAGCAAATTTCTTGCACAAAATAGCTTTTGCCTTCAGAATTTTAATTCTCGAAACTTTATCGCTTTTTAATTGCTCAACAAAATTAATAGCTATAAATGCTGATTGCATTTCTAACCAAAAAAATGCCCTTTCAATAGCTTTTCTGTCAAGAGTTCTTAATGCTATTTCTTTCCATTTCTTGTAATATTGGCTACAGACGTTTATTTGGTTTGATAGCATGATTGTTCGCCTAATCTCCTTTCTTCAAGTATTTTGTTAGCCTTGCGTAGTCCCTTTTTTGTATGTGCTCAGGTGGTTGAGGTTTGCCGTTGCAATATTTAGATTGTAGCTCGCTTGCAAATACTGGGTCAACAAGCTCGATTATATCTCTATTAGCATGGAATAATTTTCTTATTTTATGTCCATACATTGCCATTTTATCACCACTAAATAATAATTACAGGGGTTATAAATACTTTTCGCTACTGTTGTCACTATATAGAAGTAAATATATATTCGCAAGTGGCGAAATATTTATATGTTGTCACTATTGTTTAGTGAATATGGGATTCTGGAATAAATTAAAAAAAAGTTTGGAAAAGGCAGCAACTTATGCTAGTTATGCGGCTAGCTTTGGTCTAGCCTATATAAACGATAGGGAAACCAAAAAAATTAGGAATTATGCATTAGAAAATGCAGAACTCTCAAACGACCTTAATTACTATACTATTCAAAACATGGCTCCAAATATTCCATGCTTCGATTATTCTTACTACTATAATCGGAAATTAGGTATTAGGCCAGAAAAAGTGAAAGTTTCAGTAAGGAAAGTAGAGGATTTGATGAGCGTAGTTCGATATGGAGATTTATACGAATTGAATGAAATTATTAAAAGTTTTGAAGACAGAGGAGTTAATACAATTTTTAAAGAAATAAAAATAGGAGAATATACTGAATCGTATAAGAGATTTGCTTATGGGGAAATATACGAGGCTTTAAAGAAAAGATATGAAGATCTAAAGCGCCATAGCAAGAAACACAGACTAAGTGATTTCGAAAGTGATTTAATATCAAGGTTATATAATGTTATAGAAGAATTTTATTGGAGTGTCTATTTGCCATCTTTTAGGTAAGGCGGTTTAAGATGGAAAAAATAATTTGTGATTTGAGGGAAAACGAATCTGAAGAAAGTGAATTTTTAAGAAGTCAAATAAGGTTAGCGGCGAATAGAATTGCGAAGGAAAACAAAATAAATTCAAGTGAAGGTTATAGTAAATTGTGTGAAATTCTTTCAAGATATATAATTAATAAGTTCAATTTTTCAAATTCCCTAAGCAAGCCGGAAATGGTGAGTCCTTATAAAAGGGTCGGAAATGGTTTTTTAAGAGTTGAGGAAGGTAGTTATTCGTTATATCAAATAATAGAAAATTTAACCACTAAAGAAAGAAAGTTGTTGATATATAAATTTTAAGGTGGTATAATGGATAAAGATAAAATGATAAAAATTCTACAGGACTTTATTAATAAAAACACGCTACCATTTTCAAAGTATACAGTAAAAGATTATTGGACTGAAAATACAGTATTTGATGTAATTTATCATATAATAATGATAGATTTTAGTGGGAAAGAAATTATAGGAAGAGTGTATGAAAGCCAACTCAGAAAAAGTGGATATAAGTTTTAAATATAAAATATTCTATTGTTTGCTATTGGTGCAATCGCATCGTAATTTTCCTTTAACTCGTTAGCAAATTCCTCTGTATGATCGCCATGAACACAAAAAATCTTTTCCGGCGAAACTCTTTTGATAAAATCGAAAAGGCCGCTCCTTCCGGCATGTGCTGAAAAATCAAATCTTTTAACTTGCATTTTCACATCAATATCAAGACCATTATATATGAATCTTCCAGTCTCCAATAAAATTCTTCCAGGAGTATCTTCTAATTGGTAGCCGGTCATTATTAGGCTGCAATTTGTCCTATTATAAAGCTTTTTCAAATACCAAACAATGGGCCCGCCGTTTAGCATGCCGCTCGTGCTCAAAACTACGCAACTTTCTTTAATAATTTTTTTTCTTTGGTGATTTTTGTTAACATATCTTACATTTTGCAAAGCTTTATCTAAATCTTTCGCGTTTCTCAATAAATTAGGATATTTGCTTATAATAGTTGTGGCTTTCTTTGCCATACCATCGATATAGATAGGAAAATCTATTCCATACTTATCTAGAATCAGCAAAACTTCTTGCACTCTACTAACAGCAAAGCCAGCTACTAATGCAACCCCGTTATTATCTAAAGTTTCCCTAACAGTCTGTATAAATTTTTTTTCTTCATTTTTCCTATCGGGATGATCCCTATCGCTATAGGTGCTTTCAGTTATTAGCACATCAGCTTTAGGAATTTTTTCATCGAATTTTTTAACTAGCTTAGTATCGATATTATTAAAATCGCCTGTGTAAAGAATAGTTTTATCGCCGAAGTCTAAAAAGATCATAGCGCTCCCTGGGATATGGCCGGCATCGAAATAAGTGATTTCTACGTTTTTTATTTTAAAAGGTACTCTATACTTAACATCGTTAAAATAATTTACGCATTTTTCTACATCTTTTTGTGAAAAAGGTAAGGTTGTTCCTTCTTCATGGGAAATTTTAACAGAATCTAACAACAACAATTCAGATAGTTCTTTGTTTATTCCTAAAGAATATATGCGACAATTATTTTTATTTGTGAGAATTGGCAAACCACCTGAATGGTCGAGATGTCCATGAGAAAGTAGAATTGCATCTATTTTTCCTTCTATGGGAATGGGAAACTTTTGTACAACTTCTCGCACTCTTGTCCCATAATCCAAAACCAGCCTTTCATTCTCACTTTCCAATAGTATAGCGCTGGCCCCAACGCTCATTAAAGCGCCGTTAAAACTTATTTTGATTGGCATAATAAAATAAGAATTATCTTCTCGATTTATAAATGCTTTTAAATTTAAAATTGTTTAAATGATAATATGCTTTTTAACTTAATCTTTAGTCTGTTTGAAAAGATCGAGAAATATAGAATTTATAAAGGCCTTTTGAATGATGTGGAAAAAGTAGTGAAAAGAAAAGCAAATCCTTACAATATAGAAATAAAGAAAATTGAATTAACGAGTGAATCAGATATACTGGTTTACGTCAAACCCACTCAATCATATTTCGATAATCACGATAGATTTTCGTACGAATTAAAAAAAGATCCTTTTTTGGAAATATTGAATAAATGTTTAGATATGAAGGTTAGTGTTGTTTTATCCGAATATTCAAAGAATTAAGGATTTCTTTTATAAAGTGTAGATTAATTTTATGAAAAGAGTAATAGAAAATATTTTCACAAATTTATTGAATATTAAACCTTCAGAAAAAATCCTTATAGTAACTGACAAGAAAATGGAAAATTTGGCAAGTCTTTTTTATAGTGAAGCTAAAAAAATTAATAACTATAGCTATTTGGTATCTATGGAACCAAGAAAAGTGGATGGTGAAGAACCGCCTAAAAAAATCGCAAACTTAATGAAAAATTCTGATGTTATTTTAGCAATTACAACAAAATCTCTAACGCACACTAAGGCAGTACGGGAATCTTTAAAAAATGGAGCAAGAATAGTTAGCATGCCAAACATCCAAAAATTTTCTTTTGTTAAAGGCGGCCTAACAGTTGATCCTCATGTTGTTAAAAAACTTGTTAATAAAATCTATAAAAAAGTTTTTGGTTCTGAAAAGATAGAAGTAAAATCAAAAAATGGAACTGAAGTAAAGTTTGATGTTAAGGGTAGGGAATGGCAAAAAGATGAACCTATAATTCACGATAGAGGAAGGATAATAAATTTACCCGCTGGTGAAGTTTTTGTAGCACCTTTAGAAAAATCTGTTAATGGAAAAATTGTTTTTGATTATTTCGATGGAGAGAAAAAAGTTTTTTTAAAAATCAAGAATGGTATAGTTTTTGAAACAAATAGTAAATTATTAAAAAAAGTTTTTAAGAAGTTAAAAAAAGCTAGGCAGGTAGCGGAGTTTGGTATAGGATGCAACCCTAAAGCTAAAGTTATTGGAAATACTTTAGAGGATGAGAAAGTTTTCGGGACTATTCATTTTGCCCTAGGAAACAATTTAACATTTGGTGGAAAAAATAAAGTTAATTTTCATAAGGATGGAATAGTGGAAAAACCCACGGTTATAGTAGATGGGGAAAAGATAATAGAAAATGGGGAATGGTTGATTTAAAATATTTCTAACTCTCCTTAAATTTATCCTATCCAGAAATCATAGAAAAAGAATTAAAGATAAATATTGAAAATAATTGATATGGACATAGAAAGAAAAATTCAGATAATTAAGAATGTAGGGGAAGAAATAATTACAGAAGAGGAACTTCGAAATTTGCTTGAAACCAAAGACCATCCAATAGCTTATGATGGTTTTGAGCCGAGCGGAAACTGAAATTCTTCAGCCGCAATGGCTCATTTGCCTTTCGGAATATTTAGACCTATGCTTATTGAGGATTTACTAAAAGTTGGGATTAGATTTAAACTTTACCTTGCTGACTATTTTGCTTGGATAAACAATAAATTAGGCGGTGATTTAGAAAAAATCAGAAAATGTGGGGAATATTTTATAGAAGTTTGGAGAGCTGCTGGCATAAACACAAAAAAAGTGGAATTTGTATGGTCGAGTGATTTGGCGAACTCGAGAGAATATTGGAAAAAGGTAATTTTAGTTGCAAAAAATGTTACAGTTCTAAGAGCTAATAGGGCCTTAACTATCATGGGTCGAAAAGCTGGAGAGATGAAAGAAGTTGCACAATATTTTTATCCGGCTATGCAGGTTGCAGATATTTTTGAATTAAAAGCTGATATTTGTCAGCTTGGTTTAGATCAAAGAAGAGCTAACATACTAGCAAGAGAAGTTGGTCCAAAGCTTGGATGGTGGAAGCCTGTAATAGTTAGCCATCATATGCTAATGGGTTTAGAAGGTGTAAAACAACCTGAAGGATATGATTCAAACGCTTCTATCGATGTAGCTATAAGCTCAAAAATGAGCAAAAGCAAGCCGAGTACATGCATATACGTTCATGACACCAAAGAAGAAATTTATGAAAAAATTAGAAAAGCTTATTGTCCGGAAAGAGTAGTGGATAATAATGTAATGTTAGATTACGCCAAACACTTGATTTTCAGAAAATTCAAAACTATGATAATCGAAAGACCGAAAAAATTCGGAGGAACAATAGAATTTTATTCCTATGAAGAATTGGAAAATGCTTATAGAAATGGCAAGCTACATCCATTAGACTTAAAGAATGCTGTAGCCAATTATCTTGACAAAATGATAAAGCCGATAAGAGAACATTTTGAAAAAAATAAAAAAGCTAGAGAACTTTTTGAAAATGTAAAGAAGTTTGAGATTACTCGATAAATGACAGTTTTAATTTCTTCCTAAACTTGACAATCTTTCTTAAAACTACAATAAAAATAGAAGAAGCTATAATGCTAAGAATTATTTTTAACTCTAGAACAGTTATGAACTTTGAGCCTAGGCCAACTAAAATCAACAAGATTGCTGGCGAAATATATTTCAAAGAAAAATCAAAAAAGAAATTTAACTTTATTCTCGATATTTTGTTCAAACTTTCTCTTATCTTCTTTGGTCCAAGTAACCAGCCAAATATCAAGCATTCTGCTAAAGCTATTAATGGTAAGGAAATCGTGCTGGCAATACCGTCCCAAAACTTTATAGCTTCTAAATTTCCACCTATTAGGTAAGTTAATGTGATTGAAGGAATTCCTAAAATAATTAAAACAATTTTTCTAGATATCTTAAACCTGTCTGTTAAGGCCGCAACCAAAGCCTCGAAAGATGTTAGGGCAGAGGTAAATCCTGCTATGCTTAGTGTTAAGAAAAACCACATGCTAAAAAGTTCTTTGAGAGGAAGTTGGGCAGCTGCTACAGGAAATATAATGAAAGCCAAACCAAAACCTTCAGCAGGTTGCAAACCCACTACACCCAAAACTGAAAAAATAGTTATGGCTGAAATTACTGAAAACGAAGAATCTGCAAAAGCTGTGGCCAAAGAATTTGGGACTATCTCCTTTTTAGTTTTTAAATAGCTTCCAAAAACTTGCATTATGCCCATCGCGATGCTCAAAGAGAATGCAACCTGACCAAAAGCAACCATCCAAACGTTCCAGTCATAAAGTTTTTGGAAATCGAAAGATAAATATTTTATTAACCCATAACCTGCATTGGGTAGAGTTGTGGCTCTAACTAAAAGAATGAAAATTAAAATCCACATTAAGGAAACAAAAATTAAGGAGAATCTTTCAAGCCCTTTTCTCACTCCCAAAGATAGAATTATCATACTAGCAATCCAAACTATCACACCCCCAATTGCGGAATATGGTGTGGATAGAAAATTGTAGAAAAACGATTCAGTATTTGCAACTGTATGTAATTCGAAAGAATAGAATGTATAAAATATGAACCAACCAACTATAGCTGCGTAGTAAATGTTTATAATAAAAATGTTTATTAAGGTCCACCATCCAATCGGTTCTAGCCATTTGTTAATCTTTTTATAAACTATTGGCGAAGACCCTCTTGCCCAAAATCCAGACCAAACTTCAGTTATTAGCAAGGGCACGCCAAGTGAAAGGACAGCAATAATATAAGGGATGAAGAATGCTCCGCCTCCATTCTCATAAAGTATGTAATTAAAACGCCATACGTTACCTATGCCTATAGCACTCCCAATCGCAGCAAAAAGAAAACCTAAATTAGTTTTCCATTTCTCTCTTTCCATAAATATATATAAATTCTAAATTTTAATTAATTTTTTAATGTCAAAAATTCTATTTCAAAAATTTTTAGCTGTCAAAAAATCAAAGGGATTTAAGGATTGATATGTTAGATATAAAGTTTATCAGAGAAAATCCGGAGATAGTTAAAAGGAATTTAGAGAGACGGCAAAATAGCGAATATTTAACCATGTTCAATGAATTGCTAAAAGTTGATGAAGAATGGAGAAAAGTTTTAACCGAACTGAACAATCTTAGAAAAAGGAGAAATCAAATTAGCCTTGAGATATCGAAACTTAAAAAACACAACAAACCTGTGGACTATTTGATAGAAGAAGGAAAGAGCATAGATGAAAAAATAAGATCTTATGAAGCGAGAGAAAAGCTCTTGCAAGACAGAGAATATTACCTACTAATGCGAATACCTAATTTGCTACATGAGAGTGTTCCTTTGGGAAAAGATGAAAATGATAATGTTGAGATTAGAAAATGGGGAAAGCCTCCTAAATTTAATTTTTCTCCTAAAAATCATTTGGAAATTTTAAGTAATTTGGGTATGATCGATTTCGAAAGAGGTGCGAAAATTTCTGGTTCACAATTTTATTTTATAAAAGGCGATTTAGTCTATTTAGATTTAGCAATCCAAAGATTTGCGCTAGATTTTCTGAAGAAAAGGGGTTTTGAAGTAGTTGAGCCACCTTTAATGATTTCTAGGAAAGCTTACGAAGGCATGATAGATTTCGCGGATTTTGAAATGATGACTTATAAGATTGAAAACGAAGATCTATACCTAATAGCTACTGCCGAACATCCTCTAGGGGCTATGTTTATGAATGAGACTTTTGATAAAAAAAACTTACCAATAAAATTGGCTGGAGTTTCACCTTGTTTTAGGAAAGAAGTTGGTGCGCATGGAAAGTATACGAAAGGTTTATTTAGAGTACATCATTTTAATAAAGTAGAGCAATTTATTTTTTGCCATCCTGACGATAGTTGGGAGTTGCATGAAGAATTGCAAAAAAATTCCGAAACACTTTATCAGAAATTGGGACTACATTATAGAGTTGTTAATATTTGCACTGGTGATATTGGTAGCATAGCAGCGAAAAAATATGATATAGAGGTTTGGATGGCTGATGGAAAATATAGAGAGTCTGGAAGCAATTCTAATTGTACAGATTATCAAGCAAGAAGGCTGAATATTAAGTGGAGGGAAGGTCCTGGAAAACCGCCGTCTGGATTTGTTCATACTTTGAACAACACTGCCTTAGCTACCAGCAGAACTATGATAGCAATTGTAGAGCAATTTCAACAAAAAGATGGAAGCGTTAAAATACCTAGGGTTTTATGGAAATATACAGGTTTTAGAAAATTAGAAAAGAAAAACTAAACAACAAATCGCCGAAGTAAAAAGTAAATAAAATAGCTAGAGGGAAAGCAGGTCCAAATCTAACCCCTTCTTTTATATTAACAAATTTTTTACCCGATTTTTTTATTCTTCTCAATTCCTTTTCATCTATTCCTTCAATGTATTTACTATCAGCTATAACATCTCCTACCTTTAATTTAGACACGTGAATTTTTTTAATGAAACCCTTTTCCGCAACTCTTGCAAACTTCCATACAACGAAAATAATTATAGATAATAATAGCGATAAAAAGGATGTTTTGATTAGAGAAGTAAATGAAAAAATAAAGAAGATTTTCAAAAAATAATATGCTAAAATGAATGTTAGTGAAAGAAATGAAATTGAAGCTATTAACAAAATTTTTACGCTCGCTTTTATTTCCTTTAAAAAATTATTTATAATTTTTCTGTTGATTATTGAGTAAACAAAAGAGTATAGTAGCATGTAGATAGAGCCTATTAAAAAAAGGTTTATAAAAAAGCTTAAGGGAAAAGGAAATATTGTTTGTGCCGCATTTTCAGGCTTTATTGGTAGTAAGAAACCTATAGCACCTAAAAGCTTAGCATCTCCTCCTCCCCATTGTCCAAAATAATATAATAAAAAGCCTATTCCTAAAAATATTAGACCAAATAAAACGCTGTTAATTATAAAATAAAAATTGTTTTGAGAAATTGATAGAAATAGATAATAAGCTAATCCTATCAAGATCATTGAGTATGGAAACCTATCAGGTATTTCTGTTGTTTTTAGATCGTAGGCTGCGGCCAAACTCGATACAAATAATGCTGTAATAAATGGGAAATAATCTAACATATAAGTTATTTCGATTTAGAAAATAATATTTTATTCGAATTTATGAATATTTTTTAAAACCTATGCTTTTAGCTATTTCGCGCATACATCTTCTACAATAATTCAGACCGTACTTCCTAATAACTCCTCTATGATTTCCACATCTCGCGCAAACTTTAGTAGCTTTGCCAAATTTTTTCGGCATGTTAGCCGCCCATATTTCCAAAAATGTAAAGAAAGTCTTCCTCTGAAGAAAAGTCTTCAGTAAATATTTTATTAAAAATTTTTAAGTAAAAATCTGAAAAACTACCTTCGATTTCGGCTTTTCTAAGCATGGCTCCATTCAAATTAACAGCCAATTGCATTATTT